>DASWMZ010000244.1:0-10882 GCA_036399495.1 Pedobacter sp. | reverse complement strand
GAATTCGGTGAACGCGTAATAACGACGCGGAACTCCATCAAGGCCCATAAAGTGCATTGGGAAAAAAACAAGGTATGCTCCTATAAAAGTGAACCAAAAGTGTAAGTACCCAAGCTTTTCATCCATCATTCTTCCAAACATTTTCGGGAACCAATGATAAACTCCGCATAACATTCCGCAAATTGCAGCCGATCCCATTACCAGGTGAAAATGTGCAACTACAAAATAAGAATTGTGCAATGGGATATCTAAAGCGGCATTACCAAGGAAAATCCCCGTTAATCCCCCGGAAATAAAGAAAGATACTAGTCCAATCGCAAACAACATCGCAGGCGTAAATCGGATATTACCTCTCCACAAAGTTGCCAGGTAATTAAACGTTTTTACTGCAGATGGTACTGCAATAATAAGCGTAGTTATCATAAACACTCCCCCTAAGAAAGGATTCATCCCGGTAACAAACATGTGGTGCCCCCAAACAATAAATGATAGTATGGCAATTCCTATTAATGAATACACCATCGCATGGTAACCAAAAATGGGCTTTCTGGAGTTAGTCGCGATAACCTCTGATGATATCCCTAATGCAGGCATGATAACGATATACACTTCGGGGTGTCCAAGGAACCAGAATAAATGCTGGAACAAAATTGGGCTTCCACCTTGTTGCGGCAATACCTGACCTTGTACTACGATCTCAGATAAATAAAAACTTGTGCCAAAACTGCGGTCAAAAATTAATAAAACAACTCCCGCTACAAGTACAGGGAAAGATAGTACCCCTAAAATAGCGGTTAAAAAGAACGACCATATTGTTAAAGGCATCTTCCACATATCCATACCTTTTGTACGCATATTTAAGACAGTACTGATATAGTTCAACGCACCCATTAATGATGAGGCGATAAACAGCACCATACTTACAAGCCACAAAGTCATCCCGGCCGCCGAACCTTGAATTGATTGTGGCAACGCTGATAAAGGTGGATAAATAGTCCAACCCGCGCTAGCCGGCCCGCTTTCAACGAAAAACGATGCCATCATGATTATACAGGCAGTAAAGAAGAACCAGAATGATAGCATATTTACAAAGGGAGATGCCATGTCTCTGGCGCCTATTTGTAAGGGAATAAGAAGGTTGCTAAATGTACCGCTCAAACCAGCCGTTAATACGAAGAACACCATAATGGTACCATGTATCGTTACCAGAGCCAGATAGAAATCGGGCTTTATTCTTCCTCCCTCAGCCCATTTTCCCAAAAAAGTTTCCAATAATGGAAAGCTTTTATCGGGCCAGCCTAATTGAATACGGAAAAGTATTGAAAGAAGCATCCCGATAACGGCCATAATAATACCCGTAATCAGAAATTGCTTTGCAATCATTTTATGATCCTGGCTAAAAATATATTTATTCAGGAAAGTTTCCTGATGATGACCATGATCATCATGATGCTCATGTCCAGAATGCTCTAAAGTATGCTGATTTGCTGTGCTTGACATATCTCCCTTATCTGAAATTAATTATTTAATGCTATTTTATCGTTTGCTGCTTTACTCGCTTCGCTAGCTTGAAGTTCCTTTTTCATATCGTCGTTATAGAACAAAGGCTGTTTCGCCAACCACTCCCCGTACTCTTTTTCACTTACAACTTTAACTGTGTATTGCATGTTATAATGTCCTGCACCGCAAATCTGAGAGCATAATAATGTATAATTGAAAGCAGAATTGCCAGTTTTTTCACGCATCTCGTCTGTGGTTAAACGCGGGGTGAGATGGAAATAAGTTGGCATACCCGGTACTGCATGTATTTGTGCCCTGAAATCAGGCATATAGAAACCATGTAGAACATCCTTAGATCTCAAGGTAAAACGAATAGGTTTATTAACCGGAAGTACAATTTCAGGACCTAACCTATCATCCCAGCTTTTCGGATCTCTAAAGTTAATGCCCAAGTTATTTGTAGCACTAGTAAGCTTGTAATTTCTTTCTCCTAATTGGTTATTTTCTCCGGCATAACGAACGTTCCACTTAAATTGCTCACCGGTGATTTCAATATTAAGTGCAGATTTTATTTCAGCATCAGAAGGGTTTGTGATTGTTCTCCAGGTAAAAAAGCCGTAAAGCACTAAAACGGTTAAGGCAATAGCTGGAATAATTGTCCAGAGTCTTTCAATCGTATTGTTATGCGGATAGAAATAAGCCTTGCGTTTATCATTTGATGAGTACTTATAAGCAAAACCGAATAGAAGTATCTGAGTGATTACGAACACAATAGTTGTGATGATAATGGTTGTCATCATCATCGAATCAAGCACTAAACCGTGTTCTGATGCCGATTCGCCGGATGCCATATTACCCCACACTTTGTAAGACCAATAAGTACCGTATAAAGCTAGGACCAAAGTAATGGCAAACAGAGTACCTTGTATTCTATCCCAGTTTAACTTCTTCTTATTACCATGAATCTCGGTGGTTAATTCATATACCTTTAATACTTTACCGATGATGGCAATGAATACACATACAAGGAAAAATAAAAGGAGATAGTAGCTAACAGACTTGTACATTTCTGATTTACCCTGAACATCATCGGCAGCCTCAACGGTGCTTTGATCATCTTCGGCAGAAGCAGAAGATTCTGACGGCGTATCACCAATAGAACCGATTTCTGAGTCTATTTTCTGCTCTGGCTCTGTAGCCACCTGATCGCCCGCTGTTGTTTCCTCCAAGGCACCCTGGGCCAAAACCGGACCAGAAACAGAGAGCATACAAAGAATAACCGCTACGAAAACTAGTTTGATTCTTATAAATTTATTCCACTTCATTTTTAATATCTGCAATTCGTTTTTAAATACCTCTTGTTTAGATCTGATGATGTAAACTTTCTTCTAACAGAGGATGGTTTTGTGCCACTAAAGGCTTGCTTGCCAACTTGCTTAACATCAGGTAAGTGAATAATCCGGCAAAGCCGATTGCTATTCCTATTTCTGTTATTCCAAAATCACGGTGACTTTCTAAGCTTCCTGGCATAATCATCATATAATAATCCAACCAGTGTCCGCACAATAACAGAATACAAACGAACATCAATGTATTTGTCTGACGTTTGGCATCTCTGGTCATCAAGATAAGTACAGGGGAAAGGAAGTTGATTATGATATTTAACCAAAACCATGGTTTGTATTCGGGCTCCCAACGCTTATAAAAATAAACGGTTTCTTCAGGTATGTTAGCATACCAAATCAATATGAATTGTGAGAACCAAACGTAGGTCCAGAAGATTGAGAATGCGAAGATGAACTTGCCTAAATCATGTAAATGATTGTGGTTTACCCAGGTAAGATGACCCGCCTTCTTTAACAAAATAATGGTAAGAGTAATAGCACATAAACCACTAACCCACATAGCTGCAAAATTATACCAGCCAAACATAGTAGAGAACCAGTGTGCTTCGATAGACATGATCGTGTCGAATGACCAGATTGGAGTTGTAAAGCCAAATATCACCAAGAAAATAGTAGCTGTCGCGATACTCTTGTTGTGATTAGATAAACCACCAACTTCATCTTCCCGGTTAGAATATCGGGTCAACATCAAAGCAAAAATGGCGTAAATGGCTAAGAATATAACTTGCCTAATCAGAAAGAATGGAACATTTAAAAAGCTTGCTTTTTCAGCGATCAACGGATCAAAGTTCTTATGACCCTCGGTAGCAATGCCTTCCTGATTCCAGTGATGGTAAAGATTATGAGTGAATAAACCTGTGGTAATGATAATTATTAAAATCACAGCGGCTATTGGCAATACTTTAGCAAAAGCCTGAGGTATGCGCAATAAACCGGCAGACCATCCTGCTTGGGCAACAAACTGAAGCGCAATAAAAAACGCTCCGGCTGCACATACGCAGGTGAAATAGTAACCCATTAAAAGCAGGTTTGCAAACGTGCGCTCTGAATGGTGCTCGGAACCGTCTATTAAAAATCCGTAAGCAATAGCCAGTACGCCAATTAAAATAGCCACTAAGCTCCACGTTTTTGCCTTCCCCGAAAACTGGAATTGTTCGTTGAAATTATGTGTTGTATGATTGTGAGTTCCCATTTTTTGGACTGAAACTTTTAATTATTGAGCGTTTTGCAAAACATGAACGTACATTACGATTTTCCATCGTTCTGTAGGCGATAATTGTGTACGATGCGGACCCATAAGATTTAAGCCGTACGTTATTGTATGAAAAATCTTTCCATCAGTAAGCTCACTCATTAACCCACCTCTTGAAGAATTGCCCGTGGAGTAAGATGGAGGAGGAGGAAACTTACCAACTGTTACTACCCCACCATCGCCGTTTCCGGTTTCACCGTGGCAATGTGCGCACATGTGGCTATAAAGAACTTTCCCTTCGGCGAGTGTTGCCTGATTTGCTGGCAACGGATTTTTCAACCCCGCACTTGCAGCCTGGTATCCCTCGGGTGTGTTTGGAAATTCGTCAACCACGCGGTCATAACCTACCGGATTCGTACCAGCCGGTGGCAATTGAGCCGTTTGCTTATTTGCAAAATTCTTATTCGGCGTATCGTAATTATATGCTATCGGATCGTACATGTTACGGGCAAACTCCCAACCGCGACTTTTCCTATCACCACAAGATGAAACGGCAGCCAAGCACGCAACAGTTAAAAAAACTACACTTAAAATCTTAAGCTTATTCATAACTAACATATTTCCTTTCGTTGTGCATAATTTCAACTGCACCTGCTTCATTTAATAAATCGACAATTTTATCAGACTGTGGATTAGACTTCGCATCTATCGCAATCACAAATCTGTCATTTGTAGCTCTAAAATCCATCACTCTTGGTGCACGGCCGGGGAAGAAGTGGTTTGAGTAAAAGAAACACATCATCATTCCGTAAGAGGCAAATAGTACTGTTAGCTCAAAACAAATCGGAACAAAATCCGGCATCGCAAAAGCAGGCTTACCACCAATATTCATTGGCCAGTCGTAAACCAGCATATAATAAATCATTGAGAAACCAGTAAGCGTTCCGGTTAAACCGAAAATGAAAGCTGCAATTGGCAATCTCGAGCGCTTGTACCCTAATTTATCCTCTATACCGTGTATAGGCATTGGTGTATAGGCGTCATAGATACTGATATTATTCTCCTGCAATTTTTCGATCCCGTGCATCATATCATCAGGATCTTCAAAGTGACCTAAAATATATTTTGTGTTGCTCATTGTTAAACTTTTAGGTAATCTACACTATCATACTTTTTCAAAGACTCCTGATAAAACTCAGCTTCTTCCTTCTTCACCTTTCCTTCACGAATTTGCTTTTGTTTCACCTGGTCACTGGCTGATTTCAAAATCAATTTCACCTCTGCTATCGCGATAGCAGGCAGCACTCTTAAGAATAACAGGAACAAGGTAAAGAACACTCCGATTGAACCCAGGAAGATACAAACGTCTATTGCAGATGGATAAAACATTACCCAGCTTGACGGAAGATAATCGCGGTGTAAGGAGGTTACAATGATTACGAAACGCTCGAACCACATACCGATATTTACCACGATAGAAAGGATCCATGAAGCTAAAATGCTGGTACGAATCTTCTTGAACCAAAATAGCTGCGGAGAGATTACGTTACACGTCATCATGCTCCAGTAAGCCCACCAATAAGGTCCGCTCACACGATTTAAAAAGGCGTATTGTTCGTATTCAACTCCGGAATACCAGGCGATGAATAACTCGGTTAAATAAGCCACACCCACAATTGAACCTGTTACGATGATAATCTTATTCATCGACTCGATATGGAACATGGTAATGTAGTTCTCAAAGTTCATGACTTTCCTTACGACGAGTAATAAGGTTTGCACCATGGCAAAACCGGAGAAAATAGCTCCCGCAACGAAGTAAGGAGGGAAAATTGTGGTGTGCCATCCCGGCTCTAATGATGTTGCAAAGTCCATCGATACAATGGTGTGTACCGAAAGAACAAGTGGTGTTGATACACCTGCAAGGATAAGAGACACAGCCTCAAAACGCTGCCAGTTTTTTACAGAACCGGCCCATCCGAAAGAAAGTGTTGAATAGATTTTTCTGCGTAAACCCGTAGCTCTGTCGCGAATGGTAGCGATATCAGGCAATAAACCTGTGTACCAGAATACTAAAGACACTGAGAAATAAGTGGAGATCGCAAATACGTCCCATACCAATGGGGAGTTAAAGTTTACCCACAACGAACCGAACTGGTTCGGTAGTGGTAAAGCCCAGTAAGCTAACCACGGACGCCCCATGTGCGCCACGATATAAGTTGCGGCGCAAATTACGGCGAAAATTGTCATCGCTTCTGCAGAACGGTTGATAGAGTTACGCCAGTTTTGACGGAAAAGTAATAATACTGCCGAGATTAGTGTTCCGGCGTGACCGATACCTACCCACCATACGAAACCGGTGATGTCCCAAGCCCATCCAACTGTTTTGTTCAAACCCCAGGTTCCGATACCCTCCCAGAAGGTATAACTTACAGATACCACCCAAAGCAGTGCAAATAAAGCCGATACGGTAAATCCGATCCACCAGGCTTTATTGGGTTTGTTCTCTACAGGTACCAGAATGTCACTAGTGATTTTTGAATAGGTAATATTATCACCGGTAATTAATGGTTCCCTTAAAATTGATTCGTTATGTGCTGACATACTCTTTAAAATCTTAATGTGAAATCAATTAAGCTTTTGCTGCTTCAAATGTATTTCTAACCTTAGTTTGATAACCAACTCCTGGTTGTGTATTTATCTCTTCCAACACGTAATAAGTACGCTCGTTGCCAAGTGCCTGACTTACTTTTGAGTTTGGATCATTTCTGTCTCCGAAGATGATTGCGTTAGTTGGGCAGGTTTGCTGACAAGCAGTTTGAATTTCAAGATCCCTTAACGGACGCTTTTCAATTTTTGCCTGCAATCTTCCACCTTGGATACGCTGAATACACATGGTACATTTTTCCATTACTCCACGTGAGCGTGTAGTAACATCCGGATTAAGTACTAATTGCGTAAACTCATTGTTCATATAGTTATCGAAACGTGAATCGTTCCAGTAATTAAACCAGTTGAAACGGCGAACTTTGTAAGGACAGTTATTTGCGCAATAACGAGTACCAATACAACGGTTATAAGCCATGTGATTTAATCCGTCGGAAGAGTGCATGGTTGCGATAACAGGACAAACCGTTTCGCAAGGAGCATGATCGCAATGCTGACAAAGCATTGGCTGATTGACTACGGTTACATCTTCTAACGTTTCGCCGTCTTTATCAGCAAGATCGCCAACTTCATCTTCTTTAGATACTGAAGTTCCGTTATCATTAAAGCTATAGTATCTGTCGATACGTATCCAGTGCATTTCGCGGCGGCGAATAACCTCCTCTTTACCAACAACCGGAATATTATTTTCAACGTTACAAGCAACAATACAAGCGCCGCAACCGGTACAAGCATTTAAATCGATAGCCATTACCCAGCTATGTCCGATTTGCTTATGCTCAGGCCACAAATCGTATGTTTTATGATCTGCTCCATGTTTACCAGTTCCAGAATGAGGATCCTGAACATACTTATCGAAGGTGGTTTCACGAACGATATTACGACCTTCGTAAGAATGGTGTGTTTGGGTTTGAGCTAATTCATATTTTCCGCCAGCTGCTGTAACTGTAACCGGTACTGCAGTTTGCAAAGAACCATTAGCAAACTTTGCAAATGGATAAGCGTTTTTACCAACCTCATTACCCGCCTTACCAACTTTGGTACGTCCGTATCCAACCGCAATTGCAACTGAACCCATCGCCTGTCCCGGCTGATAAAGAGCAGGAAGTACTACAGAATAACCATTGTCAGCTTTCACTTCCAAAAGGTCAAACTCGGTTACACCCAATTTATCAGCATATTTAGGATTAATTGCTACATAGTTATCCCAAGTTACTTTCGATACCGGATCAGGCATTTCCTGCAACCAGGCATTGTTTGCATAGCGTCCATCACGTATGGCAACTGATTCATAAATAGTTAGCTCAGTAGCATTTTCACCGCCTTTTGCTAAGGCAGCAGAAGCGGCCGATATAACTTGTGCGGGTGCACCAACATTCGCCGTAGCACCACCACCTGCTGCAGGAGCAGCTGCGGCTGTAGTACTTAGAACACCTTTTTGTAAAAGCTCTTTCCAGGTAATACCTGCCGCTGGCAAAAGATTAGTATCCCAGTTTGCTTTTACGTATTGATAATAATTTTTTACTGCATTATCAGACCATAACAATAAACTTTGCTCGGCCTGGCGAGTATTATAAACAGGATTGATTGTTGGCTGTACGATGGTATAATAACCTGCAACAGGATTCGCATCGCCCCATGCTTCAAGGTAATGAGGAACCGGCGCAACTACATTACAAAGTGCGGCAGTTTCATCCAATCTGTCTGCAAAAGAAACTCTCAGACTCACCTTTTTAAGTCCCTCTGCAAGGTCATTCGCTAAAATTGAGTTGTAAGAAGGATTGCTGTCGATAAAAAATACCGCATCAACCTCACCGCGTTTCATTTCACCAACAGCAGCAACCAGGTCAGCATCATTTCCCTGGTATTGATTAGAAGGATTAGCGATATCTATTGTGGTACCGTAACTTCCTAACAAAGAGTTAATCCCGTTTACAATTGTTTGAGTTGCAATATCATTCGATCCGCTCACAACTAATGCTCTTCCTTTTGCAGCCAATAATTCTTTGGCAACTAGTGAAAGGGCATTATCGGCTTTTGGATTCGATAATTTTTTAGTAGCACCGCCGCCGCCTAATGCTGCATATAAGTTCAATAAAGCGATACCTTCATCAGATGGCTTTAAAGCAACCCTAACATCAGCGCTGGTGCCGGTTAAGCTCATCATTGATTCGAACTGTATGTGACGGGACATCTTTTTAGATTTTAAAGATGCCATGTTACGATTCACAACATATTGGCGATTGAACTCAAGTGGTGAAATCCAGGTTCCAAGAAAATCAGCTCCAAAGCTTACAATAACATCAGCTCTGTCGAAATGATAACGTGGCAAGACAGCACGACCGAAACTAGCTTCGTTCGCTTTTAAGATACCGGTATACGATACCGCATCAACTTGGATATGTCTTGTGTTAGGATATTTAGCAATAAAGTCTGCAATAACCCTTCTAGAAGATGGGCTGTTTATTGTAGAAGATATAATTCTGATCTTTTTGCCACCAGCCTGGATTTTGTTAAGCTCGGCTCTTACAAAGGAGTCAACTGCACTCCATGAAGCTTTTTCATTCTTTAATTCCGGACCTTTAAGCTTCGATACATCATATAAATCAAGAATTGATGCCTGGCTTGCAGCATCCAAACGGCCTTCGCCTAAAAGACATGCCGGGTTTCCCTCAAGTTTAATTGGACGGCCTTCGCGTGTTTTAACTAATATGCCGTAACCATTGTAGCTGGAAACATAATAGTTTGCCACACCCGGAGTCACTTCTTCCGGTTTAATTAAATAAGGAATTGATTTATGAACAGGCGCTTGCTGACAAGCTGCCAGCGTAACAGCACCCAATCCAAAACCCATTGCTTTTAAAAAATCACGACGTGGAGTAGGAGTTTTTAAACCTGCTTCACTTAACAATTCTTCAATTGGCAATGACTCTGAAAATTCGCCTTTATTGTTTTCAACAAATTCAGGAGTTGTTTTGAGTTCTTCTAAACCTTTCCAGTATTTCTTATTGCTTTCCATTTAAGCTATATAAACTGTTGCGTAAGTCTTTTTTTTGTAATTATTAATAATGGCACTTGCCACACTCGATACCACCTAAAACAGCAGGCGTAACTTTCTCGCCCTTTTTCAGTTGTGTGTGGACGGCAAGTATTCTATCGTAGTAAGCATTTCCTTTTAAGTTCACATCTTTTGTTTTATGGCAGTTGATACACCATTTCATTGTTAGTGGCGAATATTGATACACCTCCTTCATTGTCTGGATAGGACCATGACATTCCTGGCATTTAATACCGGCAACTTTAACGTGTTGTGAGTGATTGAAATAAGCAAGATCAGGAAGATTGTGGATACGAACCCACTGGATTGGCTTAGGATTGTTACCGTAAACCTTTGTATCAGGATTGTAATCTAAAGCCTTATAGATCTTTGAAATCTCAGGTGATGTTTCGCCATTATATTTTTCACTTGCGGTGATGTAGTTATGGCAATTCATACAAACGTTCAACGATGGAATAGCTGCATTTTTTGACTTATATGCGCTGAAGTGACAGTACTGACAATCAATTTTAAGCGTACCTGCGTGTAACTGGTGCGAATATTTGATAGGCTGCTCCGGCTGATATCCCTGATGTACACCTGTGTTCCACATTGCAGTCCATCCCCAGGATCCGAGGAATATTACCAGCAATAACACTACAAAACCTACAAACTTTTTATTCTTAGCTAATCGCCTGAAGCGAGCTGCCGAGCTTTCGCCGTCTTTTGCTTCCTGCTCTTCATCAATTGCAACTCCTTGCTTTTGAAGTATTAACCTTTCTAACGTTTTTATTACCCGATTTAAAACAAGAATTACAAATAATGCGATAAGCACAAGAACGATTACGGCACCAAGCAAGAAATTACTCACACCTTCATCTGCCTTTGCAGCACCACCCTCTGCTCCTCCAGCAGCACCAGCAGCAGCTGGTGCTGGATTGCTTTCTGCAGCAACGTATGCTAAGATATTATCAACGTCCGCATCAGTAAGTTCCGGAAAACTCGGCATTGCGATTTTGTTGTATTCATTATAAACTTTTACAGCAGCAGGATCGCCGGCAGCTACAAGTGTTTGAGAAT
>DASWMZ010000243.1:0-7463 GCA_036399495.1 Pedobacter sp. | reverse complement strand
CCGGATTTTTCTCATCTACTATGGATGGTGGTTATGGTGGAATGGACATCTATTCATTTGAACTTCCGCAAACGTTGCGCCCTAACATGGTTACCTATGTAAAAGGAAAAGTATTCGACGGAAACACCAAGGAATTACTGGATGCGAATGTCAAGATTACAGCTCTTAAAACTGATGAAATTGCCTTTGAAGATGTAAGTGATTATGAAACAGGAGAATTTATGGCGACCATGCAGGCCGGAAAATCTTATGGCCTTAGTGTTGACAGAAAAGGCTATATGCTTTTTTCTGAACATTTCTCCCTTGAAAAACCCGATGCTGCTCATAAGCCCTTCATGCTTTCTATTCCCCTACAGCCAATCGAAGTTGGGAAAATGGTGGTTTTGAAAAACATCTTTTTTGAAACAAATAAGTTTAATCTACTGCCTGAATCTAAAGCAGAATTACAGGAACTTATCAACTTCATGGATCTTAATCCAACTGTAGCCATCGAAATTGATGGGCATACTGACAATGTTGGTGAAGATAAAGTGAATCAAACCTTATCTGAAAACAGGGCAAAATCTGTTTATTCCTTCCTGATATCTAACCAAATTCCCGCTTCCCGGCTAACTTTTAAAGGATTTGGAAAAAGCCAGCCCATCGCAGCAAATACATCGAGCCAAGGAAGGCAACAAAACCGGAGAACCGAATTCAAAATCGTAAAACTATAATACAAACTCCCTTGCTTTCTCTAATGCCCTTTCTATCCCAGAACTATCTTTCCCGCCTGCAGTAGCATAAAAAGGCTGTCCGCCACCACCCCCGTTTATTTGTTTAGCCAGTACCCTGATAATATTTCCGGCGTGTAAATCCTTTTGCTCAACTAAGCTTTCAGAAATCATGACTGTAAGTCCCGGTTTGCCCTCGGTTTCTGTAGCCAGTACCAGGAATAGATCGTCAAACATGTTCTTTAACGAGTATGCAAGGTTCTTTATAGCTTCTGCGGAAGCGAGATCTACTTTCGCGGCTATAAAATTAATCCCATTAACTTGCTCAGCTTTAGCAGCAAGCTCATCTTTCAAACCTGACGCCTTTTCCAGAACAGATTTTTCCAGCTCTTTTTTAAGTTTACTGTTTTCTTCAAGCAGAGCTTCTACCGATTTTACTACATCTTTCGGGTTTTTAAGCAAGCCTTTTAATTCGATTACCAGCTGATTTTGTTTGATAATATATGCTTCAGCCGCTTCGCCGGTGATCGCTTCGATACGCCTCACTCCTGCCGCAACTGCACTTTCAGAAATGATCTTAAAATAACCAATTTGTCCGGTCGACTTTACATGGGTACCGCCACAAAGCTCAACTGAGAAATTTTCATCGAAAGTAATTACCCGAACTACATCTCCATATTTTTCTCCAAACAGAGCTGTTACTCCGCGATTTATCGCATCCTGGTAAGGTACCCGTCGCTCCTCTTTGAGCTGAATATTTTCTCTTATTTTACGATTAACAATAGCTTCTACTTTGGAAATTTCATCGTCTGTTAATTTCGAAAAGTGAGAAAAGTCAAAGCGTAGATAATCGGAGTTGACCAAAGAACCCTTTTGTTGCACATGAGTGCCAACAACCTGGCGCAACGCCGCCTGCAATAAATGCGTTACCGAGTGATTATTTTCTGTTTGGCCACGACGCTGTTTGTCGACTACGCTTTTAATCGGCTGTTGGAAATTAAAGTCTTCCGGGATTTCATCAGTAAAATGGACTATTAACGCATTTTCCTTTTTAGTATCCGTTATCCTGATTGATTCGTCGCTACCGATTAACAAACCTGTGTCACCCACCTGACCACCGCTTTCGGCATAAAAAGGAGTTCTATCCAGCACCAATTGAAACTGCTCTTTATTTTTAGCAGTTACCTTACGGTATTTCAAAATTCTTGATTCGGTTTCCAAATCATCATATCCTACAAACTCGTTTTCTTCACCTTCGTTCACAACTACCCAATCACTGGTATCAACAGCAGTTGCAGCGCGTGAGCGATTTTTTTGTTGTTCGAGTGCTTTGCTGAAACCAGCCATGTCAACTATAAGACCTTTTTCACGGGCCATTAGCTCCGTTAAATCGATTGGAAAACCAAATGTATCGTACAATTCAAAAGCAAAATCACCATCAACAGCGGTGGCTTCAAGAGCATACCGCTCAAATCTTTGAATACCGGTTGCAAGTGTCCTTAGAAATGAGATCTCTTCTTCTAAAATTACTTTCTGTACGAAATCCTGCTGCGCTTTTAATTCAGGAAAAACTCCGTCAAACTGAGCTGCTAAAACTGGTACCAGTTTATTAAAAAATGGATCTCTTAAATTCAGAAAAGTGTATGCATAACGCACCGCTCTACGCAAAATTCTTCTAATCACATAACCGGCCTTATTATTAGATGGCAATTGTCCGTCGGCTATGGCGAAAGCAATTGCACGGATATGATCAGACATTACACGCATCGCAATATCTGTCTTCCCGTTGCTCTCACCTAAATTGTATGGTATACCGCACTCTTTCGAGATGAATTGAATTAGAGGCTGGAAGGTATCGGTATCGTAATTTGATGCTTTACCCTGAAGTACCCGTACCAGGCGTTCATGTCCCATCCCGGTATCTACATGCTGAGCTGGTAAGGGCTGTAATGATCCATCTTTTAAGCGATTGAACTGCATGAACACGTTGTTCCAGATTTCAATTACCTGAGGATCATCGTTGTTAACCAGTTTTTTTCCATCTACCAAATTGCGTTGCTCATCAGAGCGGCAATCAACATGAATTTCTGAGCATGGCCCGCAGGGACCTGTATCGCCCATCTCCCAAAAATTATCTTTTTTATTTCCTAAAAGGATGCGGTCCTCGGCAATCCATTTTTTCCAAAAATCATACGCTTCCTGATCTTTTGGAAGTCCTTCTTTACTATCTCCTTCAAAAACTGTAACATATAGCCTGTCTTTAGGTATTCCCAAAACATCTGTCAATAATTCCCAGCTCCAGGCAATGGCATCTTCTTTAAAATAGTCGCCAAAGCTCCAGTTGCCAAGCATCTCGAACATAGTATGATGATAGGTATCAATGCCTACTTCTTCTAAATCGTTATGTTTTCCGGATACGCGAAGACAACGCTGGGTATCCGCTAAGCGCGAATATTTTACAGGTGCCTCACCAAGAAAAATGTCTTTAAATTGATTCATTCCGGCATTGGTAAACATCAACGTTGGGTCGTTCTTCACCACAATGGGCGCAGAAGGAACAATTTGATGCCCTTTGCTTGCAAAAAAATCTAAAAATGCTTTTCTTATCTCGTTGGTGGTCATTGCAAGAATTTTGAGCTTGCAAAGTTAACAGGAGATTTGAGATTTGGGGCTTAATTATTCAATTGAAAGAGGCAGATTCAATTGAGATATAGTAGACTAAAACAATTTACACCATACGAAAACCCGAATCACGAGCATTGATTTCCTTAACTACTTCTTCAACGGGATCCGGACGGACTGGAGTCTGGTTCTTGATATTTAAAATTTTTAGCATCGGTAGGCTAAACCAAAAAATACTTCCTTTTCCCATTTCACTTTCCGCACCGATTTTGCCACCATGATTTTCGATAATCTCTTTACAAATATAAAGACCTAAGCCTAAGCCTTGTACCGTATGTCTGGTTTCTTCTATCCGGTAAAAGCGGTCGAACAAAAACGGGATCTTATTTGAGGGTATACCCGAGCCGAAATCCTTTATGCAAACTTTCACGTTTTTGTCACCAGTTTCCGACCAAATTACTATACGATCGGCGTTTGTTGAATACTTTGCCGCGTTAGATAAAAAGTTTTCAATAACCTGGTAAATGCGTGATGAATCTGCATTAACGTAAGTTTTTGGAAGACTTTCAATTTCATATTGATGGGGTAATGATAGAGAATTTTCAGCAACAACTTCTCTAATAAGTTCATCCAATAAAAAAGGCTGTTTTTTTATCTGAAGTTTACCGCTTTGTATTTTAGTAACATCTAAAAGATCTTTAACCAACTCTGTAAGGCGATTAACCTGCTTATTTGCATTAAATATAAAAGGGTGCATTTTTCTGGCCTCTTCAGATTCTTTTGTGAATCGCTCCAAAATTTGCAACGATGCTTTCATACTGGTTATAGGCGTTTTCAGTTCATGCGAAGCAATACTCATAAATTCATCTTTCGCCTTATTCTGAGCAAGAATTAATCTTCTCGACTCCATTAATTGCTTGAAAGTGATTCGGGCAAACAGCCCAACCATAAAGAGAATAAGTAGGATGAAGAAGATATTGATAAAAAATAGCGATCTCGCGATAATTCTTGAAGCCTCCCCGAGCTGTACGCAGAACGCTTGCTGATTAAATGTTAGTCGACGATTGATGGTGTTAACTCTTAATGTAAGAGTGGTTTTTACAGCATGATTAAGGTTTGCACTTTTAAGGTTAAAGATAAATTGGCCAATTTTGTCCAGCTCTCCAATATCTCTATCACCTGCTGCCCATTTTGCTGTTACCTTTTTGAAGAATGTAAAATCTTCAAAGGTTTTATACATCCAAATCATATTTTCAATATCATCCGGATGATTCCTCCCTTTTAATGCAACCCTGGTTATTTCTTTAATAGATTTATCTTCTCTTAGCATTACTCTTGCCAAGCTATCTCCAATTGGAACCGAGAGTTCGCTTTTAAATTGTTTGTACGATCTTATATCTGAGGTTTCAATAAAATCTATAAGATATCTTGTTGCGTCCTTTTGTGCTTTTGAGTACTCTGATTCGCCATTTACATAGGCGCGAATTGACGAAAGGATTTTAATGGAATAGTAATTTAAACCGATAATCACTATTGAAGAAAAGACAATAATGGCGGCAAATTTGTAGAAATATCTACGTTGATATTCAGAAAATTCATTCATAAATGAGAGCTTAAGAATGAGCTTATACGAATGACCAGTTTCTTGGTTACTAATATTTTATAAGGGGTCAGGCTATGTTTTTCAAAAAAAAGCATTGTCTTTATCTAAGTATAGGAAGCTTAGATTTTAATTATTTTTCAAGGTAAGCAATTAAGGTCAAAAACACGAAATCTTATAAAGCTGTGGAGCAACCTTTTTGCCTGGAAGTGGAAAACTTAAAGCTTTTTTTGTAACTTTTAAGTATGGAAGTCCGTTCAATTCCTTATTACTAAAGACTTCAGGATGAACGATAGCCAACAAATCCATAGACTCGTGTACGTAAGTACTTCCATAGAACAATATACCGAAGCAGAATTAAATGAAATACTTACAATAAGCAGGATTAATAACTCCAGAAACGGCATAACGGGCATTCTAATTTACAACGATGGCAACATTTTACAAGTGCTGGAAGGCGAAAAAAGGAAGATCCATCAGTTATACGGAAAAATAACCCAAGATCGCAGACATTATGGTTGTATTATCTTGCAAGATACTCCTTCTTTTACCCGCAGTTTTGAGGATTGGTCTATGGGCTACAGATCAGTTTCTCAAATTGAATTCTTACAGCTTGAAGGGTATTGGGATTTACGAAGTAAAAATCTTCCGTTGATTAAGAACGATCACGAACATAGCGTCAGAACTATCCTTGATATCTTTGTTGAACACAACCGCTAAACACACATTTAGATAGTTGTTAAAAACTTTAATTTAATTTGAAATAATATTTAAACTATTATATTTGCAACAGGCTTTGCCAGAAGCTGTTGAAGAGTTTTAGTTTAGTGTATGATGCTCGTTAAGAGCAGGTAAGAGGGGTTATCAAATTTGAAATTAATTTTATTCAGCCTGCTATTTGGGCTTGCTACTATTGAAGTATCTGCTGATGTAATAAATGTTGTGGTAAACGCTCAACATGAAATGATCCAAAAACAAACTATTCGCAGATTGCTTTATTTCTTTGGGATTCCAATTGAAATTATGCTTTACGTGACAAATGTTCTGGTGTATAAGAAAACCGGCGTGGTTCTTTTTTAGATACCGGCATCGTTGTAACCGTCACCTCGCGATCTCTATTTTTATCTTCTTGTTTTTGATCTTTTCGCCCTTAAGCAAATTTAGAGCTTTATCGATTTTAACAACTTTAACGGCAGCATAAGCGGTGTGGTCGAGTACTTCGATCAAACCCAGATCCTCTTTTTCTAACTTTCCTTTTTGAATCAACAATCCCACAATATCAACTTTGTTGATTTTATCTTTTCTTCCTGCAGCAAAATAAAGGGTCGCCCACTCAGGTCGTTTAGGAAGCCGCACATTATCTGACAGTTCTTCAATTTCGGGCTGCCGGTCTAGGTACGCAAGATTTTCATCTTCCGTAAGGATTAAATACGCTGTTCCTTTAGCATTCATTCTGGCGGTTCGCCCGTTTCGATGTATAAACGCTTCTTTGTTATGAGGCAACTGATAGTGAATTATGTATTCTATTTCGGGTATATCTAAACCACGCGAGGCAAGATCGGTAGTGATTAAAAGGTTGTGGCTTCCATTTCGAAACTTAAGCACAGCTCTTTCACGGTCATCTTGCTCCATACCGCCATGAAATACATCATGATTTAAGCCCTTTTCAAATAGAGTGTCGCTAATCCGGTCCACCGCTTCGCGATGGTTGCAGAACACAAGTGCAGGTTTTCCGCCCAGCTTACACAATAACAAAAACAAGGTCTCTAATTTATCTGCTGCAGTTGACATTACAGCCTTTAATTGCAACGACTGTATAGTATTTGTGGCTTTTAGAAAGTCGATCTCAATTGGTTTTTTTACTCCAGTAAATGCAGGAATTTCAGGCATAGATGTTGCAGATGTAAGTATTCGCTTTTTAAGATTAGGCAGATTTTGGATGATAAAATTCATGTCGCTTTCAAAACCAAATTCTAATGCTTTATCGAACTCATCCAGAATTAAAGTTTTGATGTCACTTGTCTTGAAATTTTCTTTACGCACATGGTAAGCGAGCCTTCCGGGAGTACCAATAAGCAAGGCAGGCGGCTGCGAAAGATTATTTTTTTCAATCTTCGTATTATGGCCGCCATAACAACAATTCACTTTGTACTGTGTAGACATTGCTTTAAAAACCTGCTCTATTTGGGAAGCCAGTTCTCGGGAGGGAACAATGATTAAAGCCTGCACACTAGCGAGACTACTATTGAGCGATTTTAAAACCGGCAATAAGAAAGCGAGCGTTTTACCCGAACCAGTCGGCGAAAGCAATACAAGATCTTTGTCAGCAGGAGCATTTATGGCAGCGCGCTGCATTTCGTTAAGTGAATTAATTTTAAGGTTTTTAAGCTCCGCTTCAAACATTCGTTTCTATTTATCGTAAATATATACTTCCCGGTTGAAGACTTTTTCAATTGAAAGCATGTTTAAGAACCATCATTGATTATGATAGCTTCATAACCGTAAAAGAACGAATTTATACTGATGGAAAC
>DASWMZ010000242.1:0-39358 GCA_036399495.1 Pedobacter sp. | reverse complement strand
TATTTTTTTCAGCATTTTTTCTCTGGAAGTTGTCTCTCTCATTCGTTTTAAAACAAAAACTGGGTAAAGAAAAAGCCTCAGTTAAATGAGGCTTTTTTGATAAAATGATGGCATTAGGTTATAAGCCAGATTCAGTACTTTTTAAAGGCTCCGTAGTATCACCAACCGGTTCAGGATGCAGGTTCTCTGCTACCAAAGATTGATTACCTGTATTGTCATCACCATTCACAAACTCATCGTAGGTAGTACGATTATCAAACGGGCGCTTACCTAAAATTTCTTCTAAATCGCTTTGGAACAAAATTTCTTTTTCGAGCAGTTTTTGCGCAAGCTTCTCAAGTCCTTCGTGTTTTTCCAGGAGCAAGCCCTTAGTACGATCGTAAACCGAACGGATCAACAGGCGAACCTCGTCATCGATAAGTTCGGATGTCTTTTCTGAATAAGGCTTATTAAATTGATCCTGTTGATCGTTAAACGAAATATTTCCTACCTTTTCATTCATCCCGTAAAGGGTAATCATGGCGTAAGATAGCTTTGTAATTCTCTCCAAATCATTCTGAGCACCGGTAGAGATCTTTCCGAAGATAATATCTTCGGCAACACGGCCACCCATCGTCATACACATTCCGTCAATAAGTTGTTCAGTAGTGTATAGGAATTGTTCTTTCGGAAGATACTGCGCATAACCTAAGGCGGCTACTCCACGCGGAACAATGGAAACTTTAACCAATGGATCGGCATGTTCTAAGAACCAACCCGCAATAGCGTGACCGGCTTCGTGGTAAGCAACAATTCTTTTCTCTTCTGGAGAGATGATTTTATTCCTTTTTTCTAAACCGCCAATTACACGGTCAATTGCATCCTGAAAATCGTGCATATCAACCGCTAGTTTGTCTTTACGTGCAGCAATTAAAGCTGCTTCGTTACAAACATTCGCAATCTCTGCTCCAGCAAAGCCTGGCGTTTGAGCTGATAGTTTTTTCGGATCAACTTCCTCTGCTAATTTTATCGGCGCAAGGTGAACTTTGAAAATATGCTCACGGCCTACAAGGTCTGGTTTGTCAATAGAAATCTGTCTATCGAAACGTCCCGGCCGAAGAAGCGCAGTATCAAGTACATCAGGACGGTTAGTAGCAGCCATGATAATAATACCTGAATCGGTTCCAAAACCATCCATTTCAACCAGCAACTGGTTAAGTGTATTTTCGCGCTCATCGTTTCCGCCAACAATATTATTCTTTCCACGGGCACGTCCAATTGCATCTATCTCATCAATGAAAATGATACATGGTGCTTTATCTTTCGCTTGGCGGAATAAATCGCGAACACGCGATGCCCCAACACCCACAAACATCTCCACAAAGTCAGATCCTGATAAAGAAAAGAAGGGTACTTGAGCTTCGCCCGCAACGGCTTTGGCTAGAAGAGTTTTACCAGTTCCGGGAGCACCAACAAGCAATGCGCCTTTAGGTATCTTACCTCCAAGGTTGGTATATTTTTGCGGATTTTTAAGGAAATCGACGATCTCCATTACTTCTAGTTTCGCTTCCTCGAGCCCTGCAACATCGTTAAATGTAACGTTTACCTGAGATTCTTTATCAAACAAAGTGGCCTTGGATTTTCCGATATTGAATATCTGGCCACCGGCACCACCACCAGCACCACCGCCCATACGGCGCATAATAAACACCCAGAAACCGATCAGTAACAATACCGGAAGAATAATAGACATAAACCAACTGGCCCATGCATTGTCTCTGGTGTCTGCAACTACCGGGGTGCGCTCGTTGGATGGCAGGTTTTTTTCAACCTCAAGAAGTTTCCTGTCGAGACTTTCCAGTGATCCCTGAGTAAACTTATATTGGGGAGTGTTGGCCGCCGATGTCGTGTTGAAATTGCTGCCTCCTTCGCCTCTAACATCCTTATATTTTGGAAGCTTCAGTCTGTCGGGCTTAATATATACTTCAACAACATATAAGTCATTGTTTTTATAAGTCACAAGTTTTGCTACATCACGAGGAATTAGCATTTCGCTTTCGAACTGCTGATAACTGATAGATTTAGTCGTTGAAGTGTTCCAGAAATACTGAACTGCGAATAGAGCTATTATAATGGCCACATACAGCCACATAATATTGAACTTCGGCGGTACAGGTACTATCTTTTTTCCTGTGCGTTTACGCACAGGTTTCTTATTTTCAATCTTATTTTCTTTCATTTTGATTTTAGACGTTGATCATCAGGCACTTTTGTAAAATTTCATTTCTGCATCGCCCCACAAATCTTCTATGCCATAGAACTCTCTTTTATCTGTTTTGAAGATATGAACAACCACATCTATATAATCCAGTAAAACCCACTCTCCGTGTTCCAGTCCTTCTATCCGGTAAGGATGTTGTTTAGATGCTTTAAAAACCTCTTCCTCAACACTTGAAGCTATCGCTTTTACTTGCGTTGAAGATTCGGCATGACAGATTACAAAGTAATCTGCTACAGAACTATTTATATTTCTTAGATCTAATCTTACAATTTCATTTCCCTTCTTTTCCTGGATACCATGTATGGCTAGCTCGGAAGTGAAGGTTGATTCATTAATCGCTTTGTTTTTTAACATTAAAAAAAATTAGTTTTGATAAATTTAATTTACTCTCGATTAGTTTGCAAAATAACACTTTTTCAAGACTATTTGTTGGCCATAATATTGTAAGGTTAAAGCGGGTTGATTCCACCAATAACTTTTTAAAAAGTGAATTGTCAAAATCCACGCCATTACCAGAAGGCACTGTTATAATGGCAGAGGAGCAGTTTGCCGGAAGAGGCCAGGTAAATAATATCTGGTACAGTGAACCTTTCAAAAATCTAACCATTAGCTTGCTGCTGCTCCCAACTTTTATCAGTCCCGAAAAACAGTTTTTGCTCAATCAATCTATAAGTTTAGCTATTAACGATACGTTAACAAATATTATTGGAGAGGGTATAAAAATTAAATGGCCCAACGATATATATTACAAAGACGATAAGCTGGGCGGTGTTTTGATAGAAAACATCTTAAGGGGTGATGTATGGAAGTATTCCATTATTGGAATTGGTTTAAATATTAATCAGATAGACTTCCCTACTGATATTAAGAATGTTACGTCCTTAAAGAAAATCTTACATCAGGATTATGATATAGCCAATGTTGTAAATCACCTTTGTAAATCCATTGAACAAAGATACCTTCAGCTAAGAGCAGGCAAGCTTGATCTTATTATTAGTGAATACAATAAGCGATTGTATCGCCTTAATGAGCTTCATCAGTTTCAGATAGAAGATCTTGTTGTCGAAGGTGAAGTAGTTGGCGTAGATAAAAATGGGCTTCTTGAGATATCTCTGGATGGAATATTACGTAAGTTCAATTTCAAAGAGATAACATTTGTTATATAACAAAGGATGATGAAAAAGTTAATAGTATTTTTTGGATTTTTTATTTTCGCAATAAGCAGCTATGCCCAGATAGAGAATCCGGTTAAATGGTCTTTTTCCGCGAAAGCGATTAGTGACACTCAGGTAGAATTAAGCATGAAGGCTGATATTCAGCCAGGTTGGCATGTTTACTCTCAGTTTATTGCCGAAGGAGGGCCGATTCCAACTTCATTTACATTTGAAAAATCTAAAAATTATGAATTAATCGGCAAAGTAACGGAGTCGCCGAAAGCAACCGGTAGCTTTGATAAGAATTTTAATATGCAGATTGCCTGGCACGAAAACCACGTGGTATTTAAGCAACTTATTAAGCCTAAAGCAAATACGACTGTAAAAGGGAAGGTAGAATTTATGGTCTGTAACGACCAAAAATGTCTTCCGCCGGAAGAGGTTGGATTTGCAATTCCCGTATCAATCAAATCAAAAGGTATAGTTGCCGTTCCATCCCAGTTAACTGTTCCTGATAACAAACTAATTGCTCCTTCAGACAGCATTCCAACCAATAAGCCCGACACAGCTATAGCTTCTTCGCCAATTCATCCGCCAAGTGCAACCTTAGCCCTAGAACAAAAAAGCTATACACTTATAGGAATTTTCATAGCTGGCTTTTTAGGTGGCCTGCTGGCTTTTTTTATGCCTTGCATTTATCCAATGATTCCTTTGACTGTTTCTTTTTTTACTAAAAGAGCCGGTTCTAAAGCGAAAGGAGTGAGAAGTGCCTTTATATATGGTGTATCAATTATTTTAATTTATGTGGCATTAGGTCTACTCATTACCGGGCTATTTGGTGCGTCGGCACTTAATGAAGCCGCAAGCAGCGCGACTTTTAACTTAATCTTTTTTGCTGTTCTGGTGCTTTTCGCGATATCTTTTCTGGGAGCTTTCGAAATTACGCTTCCTTCATCATTGGTTAACAAAATGGACGAAAGATCTAACCAGGGCGGATTGGCAGGTTTGTTTTTTATGGCTTTTACACTGGCTTTGGTGTCTTTCTCTTGCACGGGACCCATTATTGGAACGCTTTTAGTCGAAACCGTTTCGCAGGGCAGTTATTTAGGGCCGGCTATCGGGATGCTTGGCTTTTCATCAGCGCTAGCAATTCCTTTTACATTATTCGCGATCTTCCCATCCTGGCTAAAGGAGTTACCTAAATCAGGTGGTTGGATGAATGCCGTTAAAGTTTCTTTAGGATTTTTGGAATTAGCTCTCGCATTTAAATTCTTATCAAACGTAGACCTTGCTTACCATTGGAATGTTCTCAACAGGGATGTATTCCTGGTGATCTGGATAACGATTTTCGGCACTTGGGCCTTATATCTTTTAGGGAAATTTAAGCTTGCACACGATGTTGAAGCAGGATTCATATCCATACTACGTTTATTCTTTGCAATGCTTGTTCTTGGTTTTACCATTTACATGATACCGGGTTTATTTGGTGCGCCTTTGAAAGGAATTAGCGCGTGGCTACCCCCGCAAGCAACCCAAGACTTTGATTTATACTCAAGAACCGTTAGCAGTCATTCCTCCACCTTGCCATCTGCTAAAAAGTATACGGGGCTTTTTCATGCTCCACACGGTTTGGATGCTTATTATGATTATGATGAAGGCTTAGCGTACGCTAAAAAGGTGAACAAGCCCGTACTAGTAGATTTTACAGGCTGGAGTTGTACCAATTGCCGAAAAATGGAGGCTACGGTTTGGGCTGATACAGAAGTATTAAAAAGGCTTAAAAACGATTATGTATTGATATCGCTTTATGTGGATGACAAAACCGAATTAATTGAAAAGGAAAAATATGTTTCGGAAACCGGCAAAAAAATTAAAACTTTGGGTAATAAATGGAGCGAATTGCAAGCCAGGTTATTTAAAACAAATTCACAGCCTTACTATGTAATCGTAAATTCCGACGGTAAAACGCTCGTTCCTCCACAAGCATTTAATTTAGACATTAACAATTATATTAATTTCTTAGATAGCGGTAAGGCGGCCTTCTCAAAACAGTAAAATGAAATCTATAAAAAATATTGGTGTTTTAACTTCTGGTGGAGATGCTCCGGGGATGAACGCTGCGATACGAGCCGTGGTTAGGGCTGGTTTATATTATGATCTTCAGGTAACGGGCATAATGCGCGGTTACGAAGGAATGATTAACGGTGAGTTTATCGCTATGGATCGCAAATCGGTAGCAAACATCATTCAACGTGGCGGCACTGTTTTAAAAACGTTTAGAAGTGAAGCATTCCGCTCTAAAGAAGGCCGGGCTAAGGCGTATGAACAATTACAAAAATGCAGCATAGATGCAGTTGTTGTGATAGGTGGTGAAGGCAGTTTTACTGGAGCGCAAGTATTCGGCAAAGAGTATAATGTGCCGATAATGGGCCTTCCGGGAACTATTGATAATGATTTAATAGGAACCGATTTTACCATCGGTTATGATACCGCTATTAATACTGTTATTGATGCGGTTGATAAAATCAGAGATACTGCTGAGTCACACGATAGACTATTCATCGTCGAAGTAATGGGCCGCGATTCAGGATTAATTGCTTTAAGAAGTGGCATCGGCGCTGGTGCTGAAGCTATTTTAATCCCTGAATCTAAGACTGACACAGAAAACTTATTTAAACGATTAGAAGAAGGTCGGAAAGACAAGTCATCTAAAATTATTATCGTTGCCGAAGGTGATGAGGAAGGCGGTTTTGAAATAGCATCTCTGATAAAAGAGAGATTTCCAAATTATGATACCAGACTATCAATTTTAGGGCACATACAGCGCGGGGGACGCCCTTCTTGTATGGATAGAGTATTAGCCAGCCGTGTGGGCGTAGCCGCTGTAGAGGCACTTCTTAAAGGTCAGAAAGGCGAAATGGTGGGCGTAGTAAATGGCAATATTCATTATACACCCTTCCATAATGCTATCAAGCATATTTCAGAGGTGAGTCCTTCTCTACTAAAGATCCTTGACATTTTATCTCTTTAATGATTAGTTAAATCTCTATGCAAAATATCAAAAATCACTTCATCGAAGCACAATCTGTTTTAAGTACTTTTTTAGCTGATGAGGAAAATTTTTTCAAGATTAAACAAGCCGGAGATTTATTAATTCAAGCTATTAATTCAGGCAATAAGATTCTTTCTTGTGGTAACGGGGGCTCGATGTGTGATGCCATGCATTTTGCTGAAGAGCTTTCTGGCAGGTATCGGGGCGATAGAAAAGCTTTACCAGCTTTGTCTATTTCCGACCCTTCCCATATTTCCTGCGTAAGCAATGATTATGGCTATGCTTATGTTTTCTCCCGAATGGTAGAGGCTTTAGGAAATGAGGGCGATATTCTATTCGCCATTAGCACCAGTGGCAACTCAGAAAACGTAGTTAAAGCGGTAGAAGCAGCCACGAATAAGAGAATGAAAACAATTGGTCTGACTGGTAAAGACGGCGGAATTCTTGCTTCTTTATGTGATGTGGAAATACGTGCACCTCGATCTGAATTCTCAGACAGAGTACAGGAAATACACATTAAAGTTATTCATTCTTTGATTGATTATATCGAGGATTCTTTATAGCCTTGCTGTCTTCCCTAAGAGTGTGGCTTTTGTCAACCAGTTTGTGTAAAATACCATCCAGATTTATCGTGACATCGGTAATGAGTTTTATCACTTCCCCATTAAATGGATCTGTAGGATTATCATTGTTATAAGCTGAAATTAGACTTAGCAAAGTTGCTACAGGGCCTCTGATATCGTGAGAAGCAAGTGAAATTACCTCACGGAGTTTAGTATTTTGTTCTAGAACTCTGTTATGTGATTCAAGCATTTCCTGGATATTCGTTGAAATACATGCTACCCCAATTATATTTTTTTTATCACGTATCGGGTTCATCTTGGTTTCAATACAATAAGGTTTTTTACCCGGTAAGCTTAGAATTTCAGTAAAAGTAAATGCCTCTCCGTTAAGCGCTTTGTCGTAATAAGTTTTCCATAATTGCTTATCGTCATCCGGATATTCAGCCATAAAAACTGATTCCCCAATAATTGCTTCCCTTCCAAGTGAATCGCTTATCGTTTTCTGATAAGATTTGTTTGCGTGGATTAAGTTGTAATTTTTATCGATCGACCAGATATCATCCTCAATATTATTAATTAAAGCATCAAGATTTTCCTTAGCAAGTTTAACTTTCCTTCTGCTATGAACTTCTAGTGTAATGTCGTGCGCCATTACAATCTCAGCATCTTCATTATGGTAATGAATTCCATGACCCGAGACACTCACATACATTATTTCTCCGTTTTTCCGGGTATGACGCCAATACCTGCGCGGATTGGAGTAAGTGTCTTTAACATAATCAACATGGTTCAGCAATTCCCGGACATCTTCTTCCGGGCGGATATCAGATATTGTCATGTTTAAAAACTCTTCTCTTGAATAACCGTAATTTGCAATCGCCGCGTTATTTACCGCCAAAAACATAAGCGACTTTTTACTGTAAATCCACAAGGGGTTTGGATTTTGGATGAAGAGATAACTGTGAATGTTTTTTGTATCAGTTAATTGAGATTCGGAATTCTTTCTTAGGCTGATGTCGGAAATAATTCCTAAGACGATATTTGGCTTTTTATTATCGCCAACTAAAATCACTCTTTTATCACAAACCCATTTGATCTCATTGTCAATCAGCAGACGATATTCCAATTCCACTGGGACCCCTACTTCAACAGTTTTGGCCTTCGTAATTACTTGTTCGTAATCATCGGGATGAACGTGTTTTAACCAGAAGTCGACTGTGTTATCAATTTCGTTTAATGATATTTTATAGAGATTTTCAAAATTACGGTTTGCATAAACGAATTCACCTTTGATCATATCAAACGACCATACTGCATCATTTACGGATGATAGTAATTCGTGAAAGATGGACATAAGAAGGCAGCCAGGTTTTACTAATTATTAAAAAAATATTAGTAGTAGTTTATATAATCAATAATAACTAATAAAATTTGAATTTAAAGCATAGAAATAGAGAGGTTTATGAGAAGGCTAAATAATTTTTATTTAATTATTTTATTGCTACATTTGCAGCCCCGCAGAATAAACTCCGGGAACTATGTTGAATACATAAACAAATACAAATGGCAACTAAAATCAGATTGCAAAGATTCGGTAAAAAAGGGAAGCCTTTTTACCATGTAGTAGTAGCAGATTCCCGTTCTCCAAGAGATGGAAAGTTTATTGAGCGTTTAGGTTCTTATAATCCAAATACCAATCCTGCAACTATCGATATTAATTTTGAAAAAGCATTAGAGTGGGTTAACACTGGTGCTCAACCTACAGACACTTGTCGTGCAATACTTTCTTACAAAGGTGTTCTCTACAAAAAGCATCTTGAAGGTGGTGTTAAGAAAGGCGCATTAACTGCCGACCAAGCTGAAGCTAAATTTAATGAGTGGTTAGCAGGAAAAGGTGCAAAGATTGAAGGCAAAAAAGAAGGTTTACTTTCTTCTAAAGAAGAGGCAAGAAGAACTGCCCTGGCTGCTGAATCAAAGAAAAAACAAGACAGAGCTGCTGCTTTAGCTGCTAAAAATGCTCCGGTTGAAGAAGTTGCTGAAGAGGAAGAAGTTATTGCTGAAACTGAAGAAACTCCAGAAGCCGTAGTTGGAACAGAGACTGCTGTTGAAACAGAACAAGCTCCAGAAGCTGCTGTTGAGACTGAACAAGTTGTTGAAACTGAAGCTGCTCCGGTAGCTGAGCCTGCAGCAGAAGCAACTGCTGATGATGCAGAAGCTCCAGCCGCAAAAGCAAAATAATTCTTTAAAACTAATTAAAACGCCATTGCGAGTTTCGTAATGGCGTTTTTTGTTTCACTAAGATTACAATGGATATTGGAGAAAGCTTTTACATTGGTTATATAACCAAAACAAAGGGACTTAAAGGTGAAGTTCAAGTGTATTTTGAATTTGATGAATTTGAAGAGCTGGAGCTCGAGTCTGTTTTCCTTGAGATAAATAATAAGCTTGTTCCTTTTTTTACGTCTGTTTACAAACTTCATGCTAATAAAACAGGATATTTTTATTTCGAGGATATTGACACCATAGAGAAGGCAGAAAAGCTGGTAAGAAAGAAAATCTATCTTCCTAACTCCAAAAAACCGGAAAAAAACGATGAAGAGTTTTTTTATACCGATTTAAAAGGGTTTATAGTTCATGATGAAAAACATGGCGAACTGGGCGAAATTATAGAAGTGCACGAATATCCTCAGCAATTTATCGCAGTGGTTCCTTATCGGTTTACCGAAATTATGTTTCCTCTGAACGAGGATATAATTAAAGAGATTGATGAAGAAGAAAGTATTTTGCGTGTGTCGTTGCCGGAGGGGCTGATTGAAATTTACGTGAATGATTAATGTAATCCTTATGGGTTGTTTAGCTTCGATCTTTATCTTTGGATAATGCGATTTGATATCATTACCGTTCTTCCCGCTTTACTCGAAAGCCCGTTTGCTCATTCTATTTTGCAGCGTGCCCAAAAAAAAGGTTTATGCGAAATTGTAGTTCATAACCTTAGAGAGTACGCGTTTAACAAACACAAAAATGTAGATGACTATCCTTACGGTGGAGGAAGCGGAATGGTGATGTCTATTGAGCCTTTTGCCGAATGCATTGAGAAGCTTCAATCGGAGCGTGAGTACGACGATGTGATTTTTATGAGTCCGGATGGAGAAGTGCTAACTCAAACTATTGCCAATCACTTATCCTCCAAAAAAAATATCATCATCCTTGCGGGACATTATAAAGGAATCGATCAGCGGATACGCGATATTTTTGTAACACGGGAAATCTCTATTGGCGATTATGTGCTTTCGGGTGGTGAGTTGCCTGCAGCTGTCTTGGTTGACGCCATAGTTCGATTAATTCCCGGCGTCCTGTCAGATGAAACCTCGGCTCTTTCAGACTCTTTTCAGGGTGAGCTCCTGGATGCGCCAATATACACCCGCCCAGCCGACTGGAGAGGGCATAAAGTACCTGAAGTGCTACTGAGCGGCAATTCAGCCATAATTGATGCTTGGCGTGATGAACAAGCTTTGGAGCGAACCAAGCAACGCCGACCGGATTTATTGAAGGATTAATGAAGGACTATATTTTTGGAATATCATCAAAACATTAATTTATCCAGATGATAAATCCAGAAAACAATTCCCTGAAACTTAGCTTTACTATCTGTTCAAAAATAAATTCTTTAAATGAAATATTTTTGAAACTGCTATTTTAATTGAAAAAATATCCCTAATATTGCAGTCCGATTTTTAGAGAATAAAAATCGTATTAAGAGCTTAAAATCATGGATTTAGTAAAATTTGTTGAAGAGCAGGCGATTGCAAAGAAAGACCAACCTGCATTCAAATCTGGAGATACTGTAAGTGTACACTATAAAATCCGCGAAGGAAATAAAGAGCGTATCCAAATTTATCAAGGAGTTGTTATCCAGCGCAACGGAGTAAATGCAAACGAAACATTTACTGTACGTAAGATGTCGAATGGAATAGGTGTAGAAAGGATTTTTCCGATCAACTCTCCAAATATTGATAAAATAGAAGTGAATAATCGTGGTAAAGTTCGTAGAGCTAAATTATTCTATCTACGTGCCTTAACTGGTAAAGCCGCTCGTATCAAATCTAAAAGAGGTTAATAGGTATAAATAGTACCTGTAATAAAAAAAAGCGTTTGAGTTTGGCTCAAACGCTTTTTTTATGAGTATTAAATTTTGATCCTGTCCCGTTAAATACATTCGTTGCGTCCATGCAATCAGCCAACCAAACTCAGATGGCCGAACACTCAAATACTGTGCACAACAACTAGCGTGTTCCTGTTGCAGCTTTTTTAGGAGTTGAAAGTGCCTTTGCTTTACTCGATTGAGAGCAGCAAGCAGGCTTATCACCTTTTTTTGCACATTCTTCCTTCTTTATTTCGCATGATTCCTTTTTCTGTGCAGGTTTAGTTTGAGCAGAAGTGAGATTTATTGATGCGAATACTGCCAATACAACTAGTATATTCTTCATTCTTATGTTTTTAGTATTCTCCTAGAACGGTAATACCACCTTTAACAGTATCACCAATCTTTACGTTAATTTTAGAACCTAAAGGTAAAAATACATCCACCCTAGATCCAAACTTTATAAATCCAAACTGATCACCTTGCTTTACTTCATCACCTTCCTTTACATACCACACAATCCGGCGAGCAAGGGCACCCGCTATTTGCCTGAACAAGATTGGAACCCCATCTTTATTTTCAATCACAATAGTTGTACGTTCGTTATTTGTAGATGATTTCGGATCCCAGGCTACCAAGTATTTCCCTTTATGGTATTTAAAAAACTTTACAATTCCAGATATGGGGTTTCTGTTCACATGGACATTTATTGGCGACATAAAAATCGAAACCTGTATCCTCTTGTCTTTAAAATATTCAACTTCTTCCGTTTCTTCAATTACCACTACTTTCCCGTCGGCCGGACAAATAATATGCTCATGGCTCTGAGTCCATTTTCTGCTCGGGCTGCGAAAAAATTGTAGGATCGTAATAAAAAGAATGAAACAGATGGCATATACCAGCCAGTTTATAAGTCTGTTATCAGGAAAATAATAATGAACAACAGCATTTACTACAAAAATGAGGAGAACGGTTATTGCAAGTGAGGTATAGCCTTCTTTGTGGATTGTCATTTTAAAAATTTTCCAAAGATGGTAAAATAATATGAATTAGGTTTCGGATGGAGTTGGAATCGCACGGTAGATATCTGTTAAATTCCGTCCCAGACCTTTATAATCCAAACCGTAGCCTACAACGAATTCATTCTGAATCTCAAAACCGACATAAGCAATTTCTTCAATCTCTTTCTTTAGTGAATTAGGTTTAAAAAGAAGTGTGCACACCGAAACAGATGCAGGATTCTGTGCTTTAACCTGTTCCAGAAGATAGCTCAGCGTAATCCCCGTATCTACAATATCTTCCACAATAATTACATCGCGGTTTTTGAGATTTACGTCTAGACCTATCACTTCCTTTACAACGCCAGAACTTGTATCTGAGCCATTATAAGAAGAAACTTTAACGAAGCTGATTTCAGAAGAGATATTAATTTGCTTGATCAGATCGGCCATGAAGATAAAGCTACCATTCAAAACTCCTATAAATAGCGGCACCTTATTTTCGTAATCAACATTTAACTGAATACCAAGAAAGCGGGTCCGTTTCTTAATCTGATCGTACTCGATCAGTAAATCGAACTCTTTATCTTCTATTTCAATCTTCATTTTGTGCAGTTAATCCGAAGTTAGGAAAAAATCAATTAGCTGTACGCCTTTGTTCACGTTCCCTGCGGCGTTCCTCACGTCGCCTTTGACGCAGTTCGGCAGGTGTAACAACAGTATCTCTAATAATGGTTTTATTTGAAGGGATATGGATCGTATCGGGACGCCGTTTTCTGAACAAGTTTTTAAAGAAGTTTCCTTTACTTTCAGTTGTTGGTTCTTCTGCAGCTTCCTCTTCGTACAACGAGTCTACAATTACAGAATCAACCGGATCTACTTTTCGCCTTAGGCTTGATTTAAGATAAACACCATAAAAACCATATGCATTTGTATCCCGGCTGGTATAACCCCGCCTGGCCATTAAGCCGCCAATCAGTTTAAAATAGCCTCTTAAACTAGTGCTCAAACTACCATCACCTTCAAAGAAATACAACCCCTTTTTGGGGCGTGGTACTATATTGGCCAAAAAGATGCTCTCACCTAAAGTAAGCTCCGATGGTCTTTTGCCAAAATAATACCGGGCTGCTTCGCCTATGCCATACACATTTCTACCCCATTCGATAAGGTTTAAGTATACTTCGAACATCCTTTCTTTAGACGAAACGCGGTTATTTTCCATAAGCCAAACGATCAGAATTTCTTCAATTTTACGCACCATTGTTTTCTGGCGACTCAAGAAAACGTTTTTAACAAGCTGCATGGAAATTGTACTTCCTCCCCTTTTAAATGCTTTCTCTTTAAAATTGGTAGCTATTGAACGTTGAAATGCTTTTTCAACAAACCCTCTGTGATTATAGAAAGATGGATCTTCGGCAGTTAAAACCGCGTGACGGAGGTGAGGTGCAATATTATTCAAAGGTGTATAGTCGGGGTTCTTTGGACCAATAGTAATATCGCGCATTGGTTTACCATACTCGTAGGGCGTATAAACGAATTCCGAATTAATTTTTTGAAAATTTGTTTTTCCCCAGCTAAGTATCCTGAAATCGTTGCTTTTATGTAAAGATGAATTGATACGAACACCATCCGGATTTTTAGAATCCAGGAAAAAATCCAGGTTATATTTAAGTTCCCCCGCTACCTTAATGCCTTCAAGCGATTCAAATAAACCTACCGGGAAAGAATCAAAAAGCTGCTGGGCATCCAACTCTCCGGTATTCAGTTTTAATGCATAAGTTTTTTTAGGCGAATTGGTGTATTTGATGTAAGGATTTGCCTTAACGTTCTTCAAATAAATTACAGACGTACTGTCAAGCGCAATAAAATTTTCTCCGATTAAAACATCTGCATCAATAGCGCCACTCGGTATTATAATATTATTCGCTGCAATTTTAGGATGATTGATCAACAAATTCCTGATCGCCCATGAACCATAAATCCTGAATTCGTCGCCACTTTTAACGGCTTTCTTTAATTGGGTATAAACCGTATCAAAACTTATTTTAAGTCCGAACCTCTTCTCAATTAATGCCAGCTCTACTTTTTTCTTCTCAGCGTAAAGTTTAAAGGACAGTTGTTTGTCGTCTGGTTTAACATCACCATCAAGGTGCCAAAGTGCTTCATTATTGTTTAGAATTATGTTTGATTTTAATTCACCGTCTTCGATAGTTGCTTGTTTTGTGAAAAATCTTAATTTCTCACCATCATGATTAATAGAGACATCAAAATTTCTCACCGACATATCCTCCGGGATTTTCGATAATAGCTGATTTAAAAGCTTATTAGCAAGCTGGGCCAAATCAGCTTTGCTGGTTTTAGTGCTATCGCGATCTTTTTTCTTAAATAAAAAATCATAGTTACTTATGGTGTCTTGTTTAATCAGGTTAACTTTCCCGTTTCCGATTATCAAGCTTGCAATTTCAAAATCTCCAGTAATTAGCGGGAAAAGTTTAATTCCTACATGAAGATCATTAATGTTGATCAGGCTGTCCCGCTTGTCGGGCACGATAGAAATATTTGAAAAAGCAACCGTAGTTAAACCTTCAAAACGCGGATTGGTAACTTTAAGGTTAAGGTTGTAATCTCTTTTGGCTTTGTTTACAGCTTTAGAAAGCACCGTTGTTAAAATCGCTTCGCGCTTCGAGTAGGCAATAACTACCCCTATCAGAAAGAGCACTAACAAAGTTGATAATGAAATAATTGTGATTTTTATATACTTAGACGATGCCCGGTTATGCATGTATAAACAGAACTTTATAATTCATTTAACAGGTTTTTAAAACGGTAAGTAGAGAGTTTTATTTCCAAAATGTAAATATCTGCAAATTCATTTTCCAAACAAGTATAATAGGCATAGGTTTCATAAGTTTGCAACTTAGAGAATTTAATGATAACAAAAGAAGAAGTTTTACGCGCTTTAAGCAACGTGGAAGAACCGGATTTGAAGAAAGATTTGGTTACCCTGAATATGATTGAAGACATTCTTGTCGACGGAGATCATCTAACATTTTCTGTGGTTTTAACCACACCCGCCTGCCCTTTAAAAGCGCTTATCGAAAACGCCTGCCGCAATGCTATCGCTCACTTCATCAGTAAAGATATTGTAGTTGATGTGAAGATGACTTCGAGAGTGACCACTCAGAAGAATCAGCCGCTATCAAACATCAGAAATATTATTGTAGTGGCATCCGGAAAGGGAGGAGTAGGAAAGTCGACCGTATCAGCAAATTTGGCACTTGGATTAGCCAAACGTGGTGCAAAGGTCGGCTTGATTGATGCAGATATTTACGGCCCGTCCATACCAATTATGTTTGGTTTGGAAACCGCACGGCCTAACGCAAATCAAACGGAAGATGGTAAAACGCGCATAGAGCCCATTGAGAAGTACGGTATAAAACTTTTGTCCATCGGATTCTTTACTGATCCGAATCAGCCTATTCCATGGCGTGGACCAATGGCATCTAATGCCATTAAACAATTATTTAATGATGCCGACTGGGGGGAACTAGATTATTTAGTAGTTGATCTTCCTCCCGGAACTGGCGATATTCATATTACTTTAACTCAAAATTATCCGGTGGCAGGGGCTGTAATTGTCACCACTCCGCAAAATGTTGCGCTCTCAGATGCTAAAAAAGGAATTGGTATGTTCTTAATGGAATCGATCAATGTTCCGATTTTAGGTATCGTTGAAAATATGTCGTACTTCACCCCTGCCGAACTCCCGGATAATAAGTATTACATTTTTGGTGAAGGCGGAGGCAGGAAATTGGCTGAATTATACAATACTGCATTTATTGGAGAAATACCTTTGGTTCAAAGTATAAGCGATGCCGGCGATGCAGGAACTCCTGTAATTCTAAATGAGGCTAGCCCTTTGTCGGTCGCTTTTTTAGATATTGCAGAAAGAGTTGCCCAACAGGTTTCTATTGTAAACGCAAAGTCTGCGGGGAGCGCGCTTTAAGATATTTTTATTAATTTTATAAAAAACAAAAAATGGATTTGTTGCAAAAAGTAGAGACTGCTTTGGATACTATTCGTCCTTATTTAGAGGCGGATGGTGGCAATGTGTCTGTGGAAGAGATTACGTCTGATAATATTGTAAAGCTTAAACTTCTTGGTGCTTGCGGCTCTTGCCCAATGAGCATTATGACTTTGAAAGCTGGTATAGAACAAGCCATTAAAAGAGCAGTTCCCGAAATTGAAGGAGTTGAAGCGGTGAATCTTACCGATATGGACGATCCTAATGCGGTAATGCCTCAAGCAGTTAATTAGTTATATCTAAAATATAGCAGGAGCGATACCGTTTTAAACGTATCGCTTTTTTTGTTGTCGAAATTTGGAATTATTTGATGACGCTCTCTTAACAGTTTTTAACATAACACTTGCACTATTTTTGCTAGGTTTACATTGATGAAGCATTGGCTGACCATATTTATTTTACTTTGCACTTTGAGTTATGTCAAAGCACAAGATCCCACAATTGTTCAGTTTTCCGGCGTGATCTATAATGCCGATTCTAATATTGTGGTTCCTTACGTTTCGATCACTAATAAATCTGATAATAATAAAGTAGCATCTGCCAACCATCAAGGATATTTCTCCTTTGTGGCACACCAGGGAGATACCATTGTTTTTAGCTCAATAGGATATCGGAGAGAGGCCTTGGTTATTCCTAAAACGGTTACCGAAAAAAAATACACCGTACTAGTAAGGATGAAGGCTGAAGTAGTTAATCTTCCATTAGTGCATGTATTGCCTTGGGCGAGTATTGATGAATTTAACCGGGCCTTTATGTCTATGAAATTTGCCGATGATGATCTTGAAATCGCCAGGAAAAATGTGTCAAGAACTTCGATTCTCGCAAGTGCTAAAACGCTTTCGCGCGATGGTGCAGAAATGGATAATCTTAATTTTCAAAATAATCACATTGCCCTCACTAACAAAAATATGAATATGCGAGGTGCCAACCCGCTATTAAATCCGTTCGCCTGGGGTGCGTTGATGCAGCAGATTTTTCAGGGAGATAAGAGTCGGAGTAATAATTAGGGAGCTGATCCTTACTTGAATATACCTTCAGTTGAATACTTGTTATAATGAAAATCACTGAGTTGCCGTTCAACAAACTAATTGGTGTGAACTTTGCCGGTGATCATGACACATATATTTTGACACTAGAGGACAATGATAAATACACAAACCATTTAGGGACAGTTCATGCGAGTGCATTGTTTTCTTTAGCAGAAGCTACCAGCGGTCAATATTTGTTGACAAATTTCCCAGACTATAAAGAAAGCTTAATTCCTGTTGTGAGAAAAGCAGATGTCAAATATAAAAAACCTGCTTTTGGGCAAATCTATTCGAGTGCAACCATTATAGATGATACGATTGAGAATATTAATCATCAGATAGCTACAAGGGGTAGAGCAATAGTTAAGCTGAGAATTAATCTCTTTGATAGTAAAAAGGTGAGTGTAATGACTGCTGATTTTGAATGGTTTGTATCAAAATCTGACGCCTTATCCTAACATACCCTTGAAATAAGCGGGCTTGCTCTGTTAACCCTTTACCTTTTCTTAGAAGCCGCTGGAAACTTCATCCTGTAATCAACTTTAATTGTCCCCCTTGAAATCGAATCAAGTCTGCTTTTTAGCATCGCTCGCCTAAGAGGACTTAACTTATCGGTAAAGAGCTTACCTTCTATATGATCGTATTCATGCTGAATCACCCGAGCCTTAAAGCCAGAAAAAGTTTCAGTATACTGGTTCCAGTTTTCGTCGTAATAAGAGAGTGTTACCGTCTGGTTCCTGCTAATATCTTCCCGGATTTCGGGAATACTTAGGCAGCCTTCGTTAAAATCCCACTTATCCCCTTCTTCGCTCAGAATCTGAGCGTTTATAAATACTTTCTTAAAATCCTTCAATTCAGGATCCTCTTTATCAGTAAGATCAATCACAAATAATCTGATCGAAATTCCGATTTGGGGCGCAGCAATTCCAACTCCATTTGCGTAATACATCGTTTCGAACATATTAGCAATCAGCTCTTCGAGGTTGGGATAATTCTTTGTAATCTCAACCGCTTTCTTCCTCAAAACCGGATCGCCGTACGCTATAATCGGTAGTTTCATTTGGCAAAAATAATTAAATAAGCAAGGTTTGGAAACATCCTCAAGGTTAAACTACCCTATTCTGACGGTTCGAATAATAAAGTTGTCAGCTTTGAAGGGTCGAATATCTCATTAGCTGTTTCAAGCAGATGATCAGCTGTAGCAGCGTTTATCTTTTCGTAAATTTCTTCAAGGGTATCGGCTTTGCCGTAATCAATAAGACTCTTAGTCATCGAAATTAGAAGACCAATCCGGTTCTCTTCGCCCAAAGCAATTAGACCTGTAAACTTTTGTTTGGCCTGTTGTAAAGCAATAGTAGATAATTTATTTTCTCGGAGCTTTTTTAGTTCCTTATGAACCAGGCTTAATGCTTTCTCGGATTTTTCAGCATCAGTTCCGAAATAGATCGAAAAGATTCCGGTATCGCTGAAAGGCGTATAGTTAGATTCGATGGTATAAGCAATTCCATATTTTTCACGGATCTGGAGATTTAGTCGTGAGCTCATTCCGGTTCCACCGAGAATATTATTTAAAAGTAATAGACCGGCTTTACTTGCGTGATGGGTGGAATAAGCCTGGTTGCCCAGTACACAATGGGTTTGCGAAATCGATTTTTCAACCGTCTTTTCAGTGGGCTGATAGATTGGTAAAGGATTTCTTTTAAGCGTTACGTTGTTGTCGGGTATGGCCGAATAGAGTTTAGAAAATAACTTACAAAGCTTTTTGAAATCGTAATTACCCAACACCCCAATTACTATTTCATGGGTATTGTAATTACTCTTAAGAAAACTAATAATATCCTTTCTTTCAAGAGCTTTTACCGAATCGACTGTGCCTAAAATATTTCTCCCAAGCGGATGATTCGCGAATAACAGATCTTCAAAATCATCTTGTATTGCTTCTTCTGGCTGATCCTGGTAAGATGCGATTTCATCCAGTATTACACTTTTTTCTTTTTCAAGTTCATCTTCCGGGAAAACCGAATGAAAAACCAGATCTTCAAACAGCTCAATTGCCCTTTCAACGTAGGCATTTAGAAAGGAAGCGTGAATGCAGGTATATTCTTTGGTAGTGTAAGCGTTTAAGTCTCCACCCACTAATTCAAGGCGATTCAGTATCTGGTTAGTACTTCGCTTTTTAGTTTTTTTGAATAGCAAATGCTCAATAAAATGGGCAAGTCCGTCTTTTCCATCTGCTTCATCACGCGAACCAGTATTAACAATAATGCATGCATGCGATATTAAAGAAGAAGTGGGTTTATGTAAAAGACGAATGCCGTTGGGCAGGGTAAATACCTGATAATCCATTAAAGGGCAAGATAATTAATATAGCTAAGGGTTGAACGAGGCTTGTTATTTTTCTTTGAGTTTTAACTTACACTCCCGTTTAAACAGCTCGAAACGTGGCATCGATACATTTCTAATGTATCCGCTACCCGGATTTTGAACCGCATAATTCTGATGGTATTCTTCCGCCCTATAGAATTCTTTTAAAGGAGCCACTTCCGTTACTATAGGCTTTTTGAAAGCTGGTGTCCACTTCATTATTGCTTTTCTAACTAATTCTTCTTCGGAAGCACTACTGTAAAAAATGGCCGAGCGGTAAGAAGTACCAACGTCTGGTCCCTGGCGGTTTAAAGTAGTTGGATCATGAGAAGAGAAAAACGCATCTAACAAACTTGAATAAGAAACAACTTTGGGATTGTAGTAAACCATAATTGCTTCGGCATGGCCCGTAGTTTCTGTGCAAACCTGTTCGTAGCTAGGGTTTTTAACATGCCCTCCGGTATATCCTGAAACGGCTGAATCTACGCCCGCGATTTCTTCAAATATATGTTCGGAGCACCAGAAACAGCCCTCGGCAAATACCGCAACTGAATTAGAACCCGAAGAAACAGGGGTAACTTTTTTTGTTTTTTGCTGCCCGGAAGAATTACAGGCAAGTAAAGTTGAAATAATCAAAGTCAAAAATACGTATCTCATGGCAGTATAACGTTAATGCTTGCTGATGGTATATAGCAAGATACGTTAAATACATACCCAAAGATTCCTTATAACTGCAAATTGGAATTCGAAAGCTGCCTTTTAATTCTGTTTAGAAGCGTTGTTTCATCGAAAGGTTTCGATACAACATCATTCGCTCCTACATCATTTATCGCATTATAAACGTCGTATACTCCCGATAACATAATAACAGGAATATGGCTGGTAAGAGGGTTATTCTTGATGGATCTGCAAATATCCCTTCCGTCCAAATCATCCAATATAACATCTAAAAGAATGATGTCGGGATTAAATTCGTTTATGGTATCGAAAATTTGAGCACCTGTTTCAAAACTTCTTACAGTAAAGCCGGCATTAGTCAGAAGGATATCAAGCGTTTCTCTAACATTTTCTTCATCTTCTATAACTATGATTCTCTTCTCCATTTCTCTTAAATATTGTGCTATCTGTTACAATTATTACAAAAATAAGACGGAGATGTTTTTTAGAAAAAAATTTTAAATATTAGGGCTTGGGTCGATTGTTATCTCAAAATTCCATCCTAAGCCGTTAGCCAATTTATTCTTTATAGCCTTAATTTGGATTCTTTGATTCCGAACCACCGCATACTTGGTAACCTTGCTAACAGATGCTATTCGATCAGCACAGGATTCTGATAAAATTTCAAATGGTAATTTAATACTTCATCCATACTATCATAAGTTGTAAATCTCGCAAAGCATTCACTTGTTACAATATTAAGTGCCGATGTTTAAGCTAATGCTGATTTGATATGAATACTTTTTTAAATTGTTAGTGTTAAAAGGCCTATACTAGACGTTTTTTTATAATTTCGAAAAAAATTATTCATATGAATCAAGACCTCTATTCAATAGTATTAAAAGCACATTCGGGACTGCGTTATTTGGTGATGCTAACGCTGATTCTAGCTATCCTCCAAAGTTTTGCAGGATGGTTTGGCAATAAAGACTTTACTCCTGGAAATAAAAAAATCAACCTTTTTGCTTTAATAAGTGCTCATATTCAATTTGTGCTTGGGCTTGTTCTTTATTTCATAAGTCCGTTTGTAAAAGCGGGCCACATGGGGGTTGCAATGAAGGACGATAATTTTCGATATTGGACGGTTGAACATATCGCCATGATGCTTATTGCCATCGGCTTAATCACGGTTGGTTATTCTAAGTCAAAAAGGATTTTGAACGATGTATCCAAGCATCGCGCTGTTGCGATTTTTTATACTGTTGCATTGGTGCTGATTATTGTTGCAATTGTATTAAGCAACAGGCCGTTAATAGGAAGCTGAGATAATGAATAATTTGTTGGCAGTTCTAAAATTCTTTTTAAGTTTGTAACATGATGAGTAAGAAACATACTAATTGGTGGTGGCATACCACGAATTTCGTCTGGTAAAGGTATGTTCTGTAAAAATTAAATAAACGACATTATATATCAAGGCCCGACGTAAATCCGTCGGGCTTTTTTTTTGCCCACTCAAATCTTTACAACTGATATTACTATGTACACTTTACATACAACTTATAAAAAATTACTTGCCGACACGACAACTCCTGTGAGCATCTATCTGCGTATGCGCGATGTTTTTCCTAATAGCATTTTGCTGGAAAGCTCAGATTACCATAGCAGAGAGAACAGCTTGAGCTATGTTTGTTGTGATCCAATCGCGGGAATCTCACTTAATGACAATGTTTTATCTACCTACTTTCCCGATGGGACACAGAATAGTATCCCGGCAGATAATCTGGATCTTACCCAAGAAGTAACAAAGTTTAGAAGCAGTTTTAACTCAACCGAGGATGCTCCGTTTAAATTTATTTCAAATGGTTTGTTTGGCTATTTCACGTTCGAAACCATTGAATACTTTGAGGATATAAAGCTTCAAACCGAGCGCTCAGGTCCAAGAAAAATTCCTGTTTTGCAGTACCACATCTACAGATATGTTATTGCTATTGACCATTTTAAAAACGAGTTGTATTTGTTTGAACATCGCACCCATGCAGATGAAAAACCAGGAATAGAACGCATCCAATATCTTATACAAAACAAAAACTTCCCCGAGTACCGATTTGAAAGCAAGGGTGATGAAAGCTCTAATTTTACTGATGAAGCTTTTTTAAAGGTAATCGAAGATTTAAAAAAGCATATTTATCGTGGCGATGTATTCCAGATAGTTCCTTCCCGAGGTTTTGCACAATCTTTTCAGGGCGATGAATTTAATGTCTATCGGGCGCTGCGCTCGATCAATCCATCACCGTATTTGTTTTATTTTGATTACGGAGATTTTAAACTTTTCGGCTCTTCGCCGGAAGCGCAGTTGACTATCAAAAAGAATGAAGCAACAATTTACCCAATAGCAGGCACGTTCAGAAGAACCGGAAATGATACATTGGATGCGGAATTAGCTGAAAAATTAGAAAACGATCCAAAGGAAAGTGCAGAACATGTGATGCTTGTTGATTTAGCTCGAAATGATTTGAGCAGACACTGCGCCCATGTGGAGGTAAAAGCTTTTAAGGAAATCCAGTACTATTCTCACATTATTCACCTCGTATCCAAAGTAACAGGCAAATTAAAAGCCGACACTGATCCGTTTGATGTAGTGGGTGATACCTTTCCGGCTGGAACATTGAGTGGTGCGCCTAAGTATATGGCCATGACTTTGATAGATAAATTCGAAAATGGCCCACGTGGCTTTTACAGCGGTGCGATCGGTTATATGGGTTTTAATGGGGATTTTAACCACGCAATTATGATCAGATCTTTTATGAGCAGAAATAATGTGCTTCATTACCAGGCTGGTGCGGGAATTGTAGCTGATTCTGTTCCGAAGAGCGAATTAATCGAAGTGAATAATAAAATTATGGCTTTGCGGATGGCTGTTAAACTGGCCGAAAGCATTGTTCCAACTATTGAAAACGTTTGATATGAAGATCTTAGTAATAGATAATTACGACTCGTTTACATTTAATTTGGTTCATTTATTAAACGAGTGCGGACATAATCCAACCGTATGGAGGAATGATAAGTTTGATTTAAAGGAAATTGAGGCGTTTGATAAAATAGTTTTATCGCCTGGTCCCGGGATACCATCGGAAGCAGGCTTGCTGCTCGATGTTATAAAAACTTACGCATCAACAAAAAGTATTTTGGGTGTTTGTTTAGGAGTTCAAGCTATCGCTGAAGTGTTCGGCGGAAGCTTATACAACTTGTCTTATCCGATGCATGGTAGAGCAACCGCAATGCAGGTAACCGACAAAGAAGAAAAATTATTTGATACTTTGCCAGATACTTTCAACGTAGGGCGATATCATTCCTGGGCGGTAACTAATGACGGGCTTCCCTCTGATTTGAAAGTTACCGCTAAAGATTCTGATGGGGTTATTATGGGTCTCCGTCATTTAAAGTACGATGTTCGAGGCGTGCAATTTCATCCCGAATCGGTCCTAACCGAGCATGGAAGGCAAATGATTCAAAACTGGTTAAATCAACCTGCTTAATAAGTATCATGACAATAAATACAGGTACCACAATTCTTGATAAAATAGTTAAACAGAAATGGATTGAAATAGCAGATGCCAAAGCCAGCGTTTCTATATCAAAACTGGAGGAAAGTGAATTATTTAAAAGGGAATGTTATAGTTTGCGGGATTTTATCTTATCGCCAGAGCGAACCGGAATTATTGCGGAGTTTAAACGAGCATCCCCCTCAAAGGGAATTATAAACGATCGGGTTAGTGCGGCAACCGTAACTCAGGGTTATGCAGAGGCAGGAGCATCAGCTTTATCAGTGTTAACTGATCCACAGTTTTTTGGAGGCCGGGTTAGTGATTTACTTGAAGCAAGAATTGCTAATTCGATCCCGGTATTACGAAAGGAATTTATTCTAGACGAATACCAGATAATTGAAGCGAAGTCGATAGGTGCCGATATCATTTTGTTGATTGCTGCGATTTTAACTCCTGCCGATATATTTAAACTCAGTAGGCTGGCCAAAACCGTGGGTTTAAATGTGTTGCTTGAAGTTCATAATCAGGAAGAACTGGAGCAAAGTATTTGCGATGATTTAGATGCGATCGGCGTTAATAATCGAAATCTTGCGGATTTTTCAGTTTCATTACAACACTCGTATGATTTAGTCAACCAGATTCCTGATAAGTTTCTTAAAATATCTGAAAGCGGAATTAGTAATCCTAAAACAATCAATGAACTTAAGAAAGCCGGATTTAATGGTTTCTTAATTGGGGAGAACTTTATGAAAGAGGAAGATCCCGGCAAGGCAATGCAACAATTTGTGACTGAGATGAATGCACTTTAGCAAATCTGTAGAGGTATTTTGTTGTTATAGATTCAAACTGTCTTAATTTAAATATGGGTAAACAAAAATTCTTCGATACTGAGATTAAACCGGAGCGTGCCGTTTTGGTAGGTATTATAACTCCCAATGAAACGGAGGCAAAGGAGCGTGAATATTTGGAGGAGCTTCAATTTCTGGTTGAAACCGCTGGGGGAATTACCGAGAAAACGTTCACTCAAAAAATGCAGCGGGCTGATAGGGCTACTTTTGTGGGTACTGGTAAACTGGAAGAGATTGCTGAATATGTAAAGTCTGAGGAGATTGATATGGTAATTTTCGATGATGAGCTAAGCCCATCTCAATTGAGAAATATCGAAAGGGAATTGCAGGTAAAAATTCTTGATCGAAGCAATCTGATACTTGATATTTTTGCTTCGCGTGCTCAAACATCTCAGGCAAGAACACAAGTAGAATTAGCTCAATTACAATATTTGCTACCACGATTAACCCGTATGTGGACCCACTTGGAACGTCAAAAAGGTGGTATTGGGATGCGTGGTCCGGGGGAAAGCCAGATAGAAACCGACAGGCGAATTATTCAGGATAAGATTGCTTTATTGAAGGATCGTTTAAAGATAATTGATCGGCAGAATGAAACGCAACGCAAAAATCGAGGACAGCTAATAAGAGTTTCTTTAGTAGGATATACCAACGTTGGTAAATCTACTATAATGAATATGCTTTCAAAGTCGGATGTTTTTGCAGAGAATAAACTATTCGCAACGCTTGACACAACGGTTAGAAAAGTGGTGATTGAAAATCTTCCCTTTTTGCTTTCGGATACCGTAGGTTTTATCCGTAAATTACCTCACCACTTGGTAGAATGCTTTAAATCGACCTTGGATGAAGTTAGAGAAGCAGATATTTTAATACATGTGGTTGATATCTCTCATCCAACGTTTGAAGATCAGATTAAAACTGTTAACGAAACGTTGAAGGATCTTGGGGTTGTTGATAAGGAAATTATTACCGTGTTTAATAAGATTGATGCGTTCAGGCCGGAGCAATTTCAAGATTCAGAAGCTGCTCCTTTAAGCCTGGAGGAATTCAAAAATAGCTGGATGGGTAAGCACAACAGTCCGGCGGTTTTTATCTCTGCTGCGAATAAAGAAAACATCGAAGAGTTTAAAAATCTGTTATATTCAAAAGTTAAAAATATACACCAGGAAAGATACCCTTACGATGCCCTTTTATATCCGGATCTGGAAGAAGAAAATTAATATTACACACATTTATGGAATCGAAACGTCAGCAGAAATTTGCAGGGGTAATACAAAAAGATTTAGCCGAAATATTTCAAAGAGAAGGCATGAGCTTTCTTCCAAATACCCTTGTTACAATTACTAAGGTGCGCATCACGCCAGACCTTGCGATTGCACGTGTTTTCTTAAGCTTTTTTAACACAAGTAATACCAGCATTTCGTTAAATACAGTCAAGGCCCATGCGAGTGAAATTCGCTATAAATTAGGTGCAAGAATTAAAAATCAGGCCCGGATTGTACCACAGCTGGAGTTTTTTTTGGATGATACGAATTCGTATGTAGAACGTATGGATCAGATCTTTGATAAGATTAGTAAAGAGCCAAGGCAGCCGGATGTGGAGGAATAGGCAGTGTAACCTTTATGCCGGATATACATCAATAAGCGTTATTTGTGTCTTTAATCATTCTAAATATTAATTATATTAGATAATGGGTTTGAATCTTCTACTTTTATTTTGGATCCTACTAGGCATCAAAAGTGAAACATCTCCAGAATTTAAGGGAGGTACAAGAAGCCTTAACCATTTTATTTCTACAAATCTAATATATCCTGAATTTTCAAGAGCCAATTGTATCCAGGGAACTATAAATATTCGATTCAAATTAGACAGGCAGGGAAAAATCTCGAGTTCAAAAATAGATAAAGGCATGGGCCTTGACTTAGATCTCGAAGCCTTACGGGTTGTAAGACTTACTTCCGGGCGGTGGAATGTTCCCGAAACATTTGACACTACACAATCTATTATTATCCCTATAAATTTCATCCTAAGGGAATTTAATTGTGCCAGCCGCTCATCTGATGATATTAAAGAAGCTATGGCCGCTTATCGATCAACTCAGGATCTTACCAGAGCAATTGTAAACTTTTATCAAAAAAAATCATCCGGCAATTATACTCCTGCCGAAGAAACACGGATCCTTGAGCTCAAATCTCAGTTAGGTTACGATGAGCGCTTTATCACCAAGTTTTTGAAACAAGCTCAGCAAAAGCTCAAACAAGGTGATAGAGAAGCGGCCTGCGAAAATTTCCAGTTTATTCAAAATTTAGGAAGTGATAAAGCAAACGGCTTTTTACTTAAAAACTGTCAAAAGTAGCTAAATCACCAATTAAAAATTTCCGAATATTTTTCTGACTTCAAGCTAACTTTCTAATAACATAGCCGTATAAAAAAGCCTTACTAGATTATTAAAACGCATCTCGAATCTAATACGCCTCTCAAAATTGTATTAGTTAATGTTTTAAAATTTATTGATGCCGAAACCCGCCTATTCATTTGTTGATAACATTCGCTGTATTGCTATTTTGGCCATTGTGGTTGAACATATATCTTTAGACCCGCATACTTTTAGACCCAGTGACAAGCCATATTGGATTTTTTTGACAATCACACAGCTTTTTAAATTTGGCACCATCGCATTTTTTTTAATTGCCGGATTCTTATTTGCTGAGAACAAGGACGGATATGGCGTTATAGAATATTTAAAGCGTCGTTTTAATAATATTTTCAGGCCATGGCTAATTTGGTCACTTACCTTTGTGATACTTGTTACGGCAGCGCCAACTCTAAATGCCATTATTATAAATGCTCCATTAAAGGCGGTAGTTTCAAATATATGGTGGGGCGGTAAGTGGGTATATCTTCACTCCAACTATTGGTTTATTATGAACTTTTTCTTTTGTACAACAGTACTTCTGCTAAATAAAAAGTCCTTGAATTCCTGGTCTTTTGGATTTATACTTTTTTCACTAACAATGTTCTATAGTGTAAATATGTATTATGAGTGGATTGTACCGGAACACACAACGGCCATATTTGGGTTCATCTTTTTTTACTGGCTAGGGATACAACTTAATAGATTTTATGCGCCAATCAAAAATTTTATCGAAAAAACTTCAATTGTCTTTTTCGTGCTGGCTACCATATTAACATTGTTTATTTCTGTGCAGGAATCGTCTTTTTTATATTCTATGAAAAAGATCGAACATACTAATACCTTAAGATTTAGTAATATAGTTTTCTCTATCACCATATTCTTCATGTTTCTTAAAATAGGCAATTTTAATTGGCTGGCTTTTTTACAACCGCGAAAAACCACCTACGGAATATACTTGATCCATTACATTTTTGCGATTTGTTTACTTCCTTTAATTTTTGGAAATGTAGATAAAAGTGTAACCCAACAATATTCAATCTTGGAAATGTTGCAATACGAAATCAGCAGATTTCTGATTGTTTATGTTTTATCCTTTACGGTGGTGCAATTAATTTCACGATCAAAGTTTGCCTGGGCAATTGGAAGTAATCCACTAAAAAAGCCAGCAAATCAACACGTTAAAGATGCGTTAGAAGTAGATCTTGGCTTAAAGACAGAGGCTGCCTGATCAACACCAGCTATTTAATAGTTGCAATTTAAATATTCGTTAATTTTAAGGTGTGATATTCAAGCTCGAAAAAGAGTCTTTACTATTTCCGCCGGCTAATCTTGCCGATGAAGACGGTCTCTTAGCCGTTGGAGGCGATTTATCTGCTTGTCGTTTAAAACTAGCCTATAGTCTAGGAATATTCCCCTGGTATTCCGAAGAAACTCCAATCTTATGGTATTCTCCACACAGGCGGTTTGTGCTGTTTCCTGATAAAATCGTCGTTTCAAAAACGATGAGGAAAGTGATGAAGTTAGAAACCTTCCGGGTAACACAAAATAAAGCTTTCGAGGAAGTGATAGATTCTTGCGCATCAGCTAAAAGAAAGGAGCAAAATGGAACTTGGATCATCCCTGAAATGCAATCAGCATACATTAAGCTCTTTAAACAAGGTGTAGCATATTCAGTAGAAGTTTGGAGCGGACCGGAATTAGTGGGCGGCCTATATGGAGTGCAATCTGGAAATGTATTTTGTGGTGAAAGCATGTTTAGCACCCAAAGCAATGCCTCAAAAGTCGCACTAATTTGGTTGTGTCAAAACACAAAATACTCACTTATTGATTGCCAATTTCATACCGAACATCTTGAAAGTATGGGAGCGGAGTATATTTCTAGGGAGGAGTATATGGAGATCTTAAAAGGCTAGTTAAGAATCTCGCGAATGTCTTCAGCGCTAAGCGATTTTACAAAACTTTCCTCTGTAGTAATCAAACTTTCGGCTACAAACCGTTTGCGGTTTTGTAAGGCAAGTATCTTTTCTTCCACCGAATCTTTGGTGATAAATTTATAGATAAAAACTTTTTTTGTTTGCCCGATGCGGTGTGTACGATCTATCGCTTGTTGCTCAATTGCAGGATTCCACCAAGGATCGAGCATAAACACGTAATCGGCTTCCGTAAGATTTAATCCAACTCCGCCAGCTTTTAACGAGATCAGGAATAATTTTATATCGCTGTTTTGTTGAAATTCTTCAACCACCGCTCCACGATTTTGAGTAGCCCCATCGAGATACGCATAGCGTATATCTTCAGAATCAAAATGGCTACGATAAATTTCCAACTGTTTTACAAATTGGGAAAAAACCAACACTTTATGCCCACGCGATAAGACGTTTTGTAGCGTATGAATAACGTTCTCAAATTTACCTGATTCGCCTTCATATTCCTTATCAATCATATAAGGATGATTGGCAATTTGCCTCAATTTAGTAAGTCCCTGCAATACCTGTATTTGCGATTTGGCGAAAGTACCATCTTCAAGAGACCGTAACAAGTCGTTGCGATATTCTGATTTTACATCTTCATAATATTGGGCCTGCTCTTCGCTCATTTTGCAATAGAACAGCTGTACTGTTTTTTCTGGAAGTTCTTTAGCAACCTGATCTTTAGTACGCCGTAAGACAAATGGCTTTATTAATGCCTGTAATTTTCTGGCTGCTTCTTCATCTCCTTTTTTCTCTATCGGAATCACAAAGTCGTTTTGAAAAAACTGCTGATTGCCAAGCAAGCCGGGATTAATGAACGACATCTGTGTCCATAAATCATTGACAGTATTTTCAACCGGGGTACCGCTAAGAATGAGTTTATTTTTTGATTTAAGCTGTTTTACAGCTTTGTATGCCTTTGAAGCAGGGTTCTTTATATTCTGACTTTCATCCAAAATAACGTAATTGAAATACAGAGTTTTAATCACATCAATATCAACTCTTGTAATTCCGTAAGTGGTGAAAACCACATCGTAATTCATAAAGCGTTCTACTTCCTTACTTCTAAAAGTTCCGGTATATTCCAGAATCTTTAGATCTGGTGCAAATTTTTCTGCTTCTTTTACCCAATTATAAATGAGGGAGGTTGGCATGATAATGAGCGATGTGCAGGGAGTTTTGGATTCGATGCTTTCCTCTTTTATTTTTTGAAGAAGAGCCAGCGTTTGCACAGTTTTCCCCAGGCCCATATCATCAGCTAAACATCCGCCAAAATTATAATTTCTAAGAAATTGAAACCAATTATAACCCGCTTGCTGATACGAACGAAGAATGCCTTTAAAGTTCGTAGGAACGGCCACATCTTCTATTTCCTGAAAATTGCTTAGTTTCTGCAGCTTCCTGTCCATCGTGACCGAAGCAAGTTCACTATTGCCAAAATCAGTTATTAAACCAATGTGGTGTTTCTTTAAGCGGAGGTTGCCGTCGCCGTTTTCGGTGAAATGAAGTAAGTTACCGTACTGAGAAAACCATTTCTCGGGGATTACAGCTACTTCCCCGGAAGGCAACATAAATTCACGGATTTTATTGAGAATATGATGCCGTAAATCCATAAACGGAATTTGATAAGGTCCAAAATGTACAACGGCTTTCAGATCAAACCAATCGTTTTTTTCGTTGAATGCCAGGTCAATTTTGCTGGTTCCAAAAAGGAAACGCTTATCCCCTTCGGGTTGTTCAATTTCGAAGCCTTCGCTTAAAAGGCGTTCGTGATGATCGTTTAACCAACTTATAACACTGAAAGTAGAGTCTTCTTCCGGTTCTAACCCCCCGCGAACTTCAAGGTTTAAGAATAAGGTACTGGCAGCTTCTAGTCCGAGGCTGACTAATTCATCAAGTTTAGATTTCTCCCAACTAAGTGAGCGCTTGATGCGATGGAAGATATAATCATCACCTTTTTTCTCCATCCTAACCGTCACTTTAGTCGTACTCCCGGCCGGGAAAACATACGTCCCGTAACGGAAATAAAGCTGAAGTTGGGAAATGCCTCCGGGTATAAAAATCACTTTTAGCACAGGTACAGCTTCAAACTTTTCAGTATTTATGGTGAAGCCTTCGGCGTAAACGTGATGTTTTTCAATAAGAGGCGCAACAAACTTTTCGAAGTACGCGGTTTCCGAAGATTTTGGAATAGAAATGAATCGTTTGTTAAGAAAGGGTTGGAGCTTTCTCCCTTCAAGTTCGCCATCGAAGTGGTATAAAACATCTTCCAGAAGTAGCAGAGCCGGTTCGTTGCTAATAACCTGTGCATCCTTAAACATAAACTCAATGCGTATTCCTTGATATTTTATAGTTGGAAAATATCTCGTTTCTTCTTCGGTTCTTCTAAAATGAAACAGAACCGATGCCGCTTCTTGAGCTAGGTGAATTTCCTTTTCAACCGGCCATCCCTCTTTGCTCGTGGTGTATAAAGGCTTATCAACTAAAAGTTTAAATGCCTCAAGCATCCTTTTCTCAATTTTTGGACGAATAACATCGTATAACTTTTGATCGAAGGTTTTGCTGAAAAATTCTAAGGGACGTACGGGCTTTTTGTAATACCGTTTGATGATGTGCCCTTGTTCTGTTTCTTCAAGTAGTTTAATAAGCTTGATATCCGTTTCGTCCAGAATAGCAGCAAACTCTTTAGCGGTTGTGGAAAATAAGCGTTGATAAGTGAGAGAAAAATTGCCGTCCTGATTCAATTGAACAATATGTGGTTCAATCAAATAACCCAGATACTCATGTTTGCACAAGGAATAAACTAGCTTGCAGGGTTTGGCACTATCAACACGTAACATCTCTTTACAGGGAAAATTTTTCTTAAAAAAATGTTAAACATATAGAGAATAAAGGGGAAAACCAAGTGCGATGTGTAAAGCCTCTCTGTTTACTAGAGATTGTGAAATCAAAATTATGGTCAAGTTTTATATAGGTCCAGGGAACCAGGTAAGTTATTTTTAAGAGTCAAAAACAGCTTCTTTTTTTACCTTTGAAGTATAAATCCTTTCATGAAGCAAAATAGCAGATTAAGCCCCTCAATATTTTCTCCAAGATATGTTCATCTAAGTAAGTTAAGGGATGAAACGTTGAAAACAATAAGCTCTTTAACTTCATCACACAAAAACCTAACACTTGTAGATTTTGGATGTGGAGATATGCCCTACCGGACCGTAATAGAGCCAATGGTGGGTAAGTATTTAGGGGTGGATTTAGAGATGAATAAATTGGCAGACCATCATATTGATTTTGATAGTAAAACCACTCTTCCAGATAATACTGCCGATATTATTTTATCGAATCAGGTGCTTGAGCACGTGGATTCCCCGGAAGGATATCTACAAGAATCCTTTCGGCTTTTAAAGCCAGGCGGAACCGCCATTTTTACCACACACGGATATTGGTTTTATCATCCTACTCCAAATGACTATTGGCGATGGACAAGTGCCGGTTTGCGTAAAACTGTTGAAAAAGAAGGATTTAAGATATCGTCATTTTTTGGAATTATGGGTTTGGCAGCCAGCGGTTTGCAATTATTTCAGGATGCTATAATTAATAAGCTACCCATGTTTTTAAGACCACCAATAGCTTTGGTTATGCAAGGATTTATTGCTCTGTTTGATAAAATTCATTCTCAAGAGCAAAGGAACCGAGATGCTTCTCTATATATAGTTATCGCTACCAAACCACTTTAATATACATCCATTTATGCAGGAAGAGATTAGACATCAGAATGTAATTTCATATTACAATGAGCATGTTCAGCATAAGTTAAATGATTACATTAAAGTAAATCCCCGGATTGAGGCCGCATGGAAAACAATTCTAAAATTTTCAAACAAACCTTCTACGATTTTAGAGATTGGATGCGGCATTGGAAGTGTTGTCAACCGAATTAATCGCAAGTGGCCTGAAGCGAATATCAAAGGAATAGACATCAGCACTCATTCTATAGAAATTGCAAACAAGCTGTTCTCAAATTCTAAAGTTTCATTTTTAGCAGGTGAATTAAAGCTTGATACTTTTGATGAGAAATTCGATTTAGTTATTTTGATGGACGTGTATGAACATATCTGTCTTGAAGATAGACCTGAATTTCATGCTTCGATAAAAAAACTTCTTAAAAACAAGGGTCGCATCTTTCTGTCTGTCCCTACACCCGACTACTTGAAATGGCTTGAAAAAAATAAGCCTGAATACATACAACCAGTAGATGAATACATCACCATTGAAGTAGTGTCCAAATTAGCTGCGGATACGGGCACGGACGTGATATCCTATGAATTGAAAAACATTTGGGGTATAAGAGATTATGCGCATATTGTTCTCGAAAAGCAAGAAAACGTTGATGAGTTTTATACCCGGCCAAAGCCTATAACTCCCATTCAACGAAGTTTCCGCATATTTAATAAGGGTCTATTTACGTTAGGAAGCATTTGGCGAAGACAGCATGTTCGTTCTAAAATGAAGTGATGGCGAATTATAGATTGTGTATAGTTAAACCAAACAAATCTTCTTACTCAGAAACGTTTATCAATGCTCATATCGATCGGCTAAAAGGTGATATCAGGGTATTGTATGGAGGAGCCTTTCCTGTTTACGACGAAAATCATCAATTTTTAATCAAGTCTCAAAAAGGCCTTTTAATTTATTTATTACAAAAGCGCCTTTTTAAAAAGCTTGAAATTCCTGTACGAACGAAAGCTCTTTCGGATTATCTAAAAACTGAAAAGATTGAGGTGGTTTTGGCTGAATATGGGTATGTGGGAGCAATGATTTGTGAGGCCTGTAAGCTTGCCGCTGTACCGCTTATTATCCATTTCCATGGCGCTGACGCTCATCATCGTGAAACGGTTGATAAGTATAAAGCCTTATATAAAAATGCCTTCAGGTACGCTGAAGCAATTGTGGTTGTATCTCATGATATGCTCAACAGCTTGCTTAGTTTGGGTGCAGATCGGGAGAAAATAGTTCTGAATCCTTATGGTGTTAACACGGAAATGTTTACACCTGTTAATGTGCAAAGTTCGGACCCAAATTTTCTTTCAATTGGAAGATTCGTTGATAAAAAGTCGCCCCTGTCAACAGTTAATGCATTCGATGAAACCGTTAAGAAGGTGCCTGAAGCTCGATTATGGATGGTTGGTGATGGGCCATTACTCACTGAGGCTAAACAGCTTTCTCAGAAATTGAAGCTTTCTAATAATATTACCTTTACAGGAGTGTTAAACTCTAGTGAAATTTTGAGGTTGATGCAATCTATGCGTTGCTTTGTACAGCACTCTGTTACGGCATCTGACGGTGATATGGAAGGAACACCGAATACAATTCTTGAAGCTTCTGCTGCCGGATTGCCAATCGTAAGTACCCGCCATGCAGGAATTAAAGAGGCTGTTATTGAAGGTGAAACCGGCTTTCTTGTGGAGGAACATGATTACAAATCGATGGCTGCAAGGATGATTGAAGTGGCTGAGTCGCCGCAACTAGCTTCGATGTTAGGTCAAAACGGCCGGCAACATATTATCCGGAATTATAATATATCAGAACAAATAGCGAAGCTTGATATGTTGATTGCTCGCACTGCTTCCAACTTTAAAAGTCTCAAATGAATCTTTTAAGAAAACAGGGCTTCTTCAATAGCGTCACTCTATACATCGGGGTAGCCTTAGGTTTTTTTAACTCCATTATATTATTTCAACGGTATTTAACACTCGAAGAAATAGGGTACTTTACCCTTTTAATTACCATTTCAGTAATTTATACACAGCTTTCATCCTTAGGATTTACAAATGTTATCACCCGGTATTTTCCTTTCCACAAAACAGAAGATAAAACACACGGAGGCTTTCTATCCTTTGTTCTGATTGCTTGCCTGATAGGTTTTTCCATTGTTACAGCCGGCTTCATCTTTTTTAAAGAGTTGCTTTTTTCGCTTTACGGCAACAAGGCAGGAGTTTCTTTAATGAGCGAGCTATACTATTATGTTATTCCCATCTCATTCTTGACACTTATTTTTTTAATTCAAGAAACTTTAGCTCGAACAATATTCAAAAGCATTGTGCCTACTTTTTTGAGGGAGGTATTGGTAAAGGTATTTACCTCAATAGGAATAGTCTTGATTATGTTCCGGGTAATGGATTTTAAAGACTTTATCAACTTTTATTTAATCACTAATCTTTTAATTGTACTATTAATTACCTGGTATATCTATCGCCTGAAAATAGGAAAACCCTCATCTATAACTCCAGAAGTTCGTGCCAATATTAAAACAATGACTGGATACGGCCTATTTTCGATGATCGCGGGGAGTGCCGTTGCCATTATACCTGGTCTAGGACTTGTTTTGTTGAAACTGATTAGCGGAGAGGCAATGGTTGGAATATATGGTACATTCTTTGGAATCGCCGCTGTGATTAGCCTTCCGGCTAAAGCTCTTAATACAACCTCGTACCAAATCATAGCTGATGCATGGAAAAATGAGGACCAGGACAAAATCAGAAACATCTATAAGAAAACATCAATTGTGCAATTAGTAATTGGCTTACTCTTATTGATAGGTCTGATAATCAATCAGAGAAACATACTTTTCTTGCTTCATAAGCCAGAATATGCAAATTATTTTAATGTCTTTATTTTACTTGGAGTAGGATGTTTGATTGATATTACGGGCGGCTTAAACGGTGCAATTATAAGTTTTTCTAAATATTATAAAGTAGTTGTTAGGTTCCTGTCGGTCGCTACTATTCTATCAGCAATACTTAATTACGGGTTTATTTCAAAGCTAGGCATATTGGGTGCTGCATGGAGTCATGTAGGCATCATGTTAATGATCAACTTTGGTTACTGGCTTTATCTTAAACTGAAGTTTAGAATGCAACCGTTTGGTATCAAACACTTGCTATGTTTAGTCGTCGGTGGACTGTGTTTAACGTTGGGATTATTTCTACCAGACCTGACTAATTTTTACCTCGATGTTTTTTATCGTTCGTTGCTGATAGGATCGCTGTATTTATCTTCAATATATTTTTTAAATATTTCAGAAGACATCAACGATTTGATCGATAATGTGTTAATGAAGAAACTTCGCTAAACGATGCAGAATTTTGCTCCAATCGCATTATTTGTTTATAATCGACCCGAACATACCCGAAGAACCATTAAGTTTTTGCAGCAGAATTTGCTTGCCGATGAATCGCGTTTATTCGTGTTTTCTGACGGCCCAAAAATTGGAGACGAGAAAGCTGTAGCCGAAGTTCGGGAGCTAATTCAAAACGTTGATGGTTTCAAATCTGTGGAGGTAATAGAACGGGAGCAGAATATGGGATTAGCTAATTCTATCATAGAAGGAGTAACAAAACTCGTAAACGAATATGGGAAGGTAATTGTCTTTGAAGATGATCTAATCTCTTCGCCGTATACTCTTCAATATTTCAATGATGCATTACAACGCTACGAGTCCAATGAAACAGTGATGCATATCGGGGGGTATATGTACCCGATTGATCGTCTCGGATTACCCGAAAGCTTCTTCCTTCGATCTACCAGCAGCTGGGGTTGGGCTACATGGAACAGAGCCTGGAGTCACTTCGAGCCTGACATCGATAAATTAATCAATCAGTTTGATTCGCGTTCGAGATATGAGTTTGAGATGGAAGGCGCTATGAATTACTGGAAGCACATGCGGCAATTCAAATCCGGAAAAAATAATTCATGGGCAATTAGGTGGTACGCTTCGGTATTCCTAAAAAAAGGATTGAGCCTTTATCCCACCAAATCTTTGATCGATAATATTGGCCACGATGGATCAGGCGTGCATTCCGGGGTCAACGATATTTATAAGGTGACAATAAATAGAACCCCCGTTTCGCAATTTCCCGCGATGGTTGCAGAAGATAAAAAGGCATTCTCTGTGGTAAAATCTTTTTTACAAAATCGCAAAGGGAATTTATATCAGCGAGGAATGCGGTATATCAATCAGCTGCTTTCCGGCTTGCGATAATAATTGATTAATCCTTTTTCCGGTAAACTGCTGTAACCGAATGGCCATATGGAGTCATCCGTTGATCAATTAATCCTTTCGCAAGTAAAGGACTTAAAACCTTGGCAACACCATGAATCGCCTTTAACGAGAGTGATCTGTCGATCACTTTTTTACCTGATTTGAAACTGATCATTTTCTTCAACGCCTCTGCAATAAGCAAAAAGCTATACCATTGTTTGTGGGCAGAATCCAGTTCTTCGTGGTGGATAGTAAATAGTTCCATGTCAAACAAGCCTGCCAAATTTTCAAGCGCCTTATCCGACCACCAGCTCATATGATGCGGAGGCAGATTCAGTGTATTATTAAGCTGAACAGAAACTAATGAATCATAACTGGGAACCGAAACCACCAAACTTCCACCAGGTTTTACAGCACTTAGGCTTGCGCGAATGAAATCTCTGCTATTGCCAATATGTTCCAGAACCTGGAAAGAGGTAACCATATCATACTGCCCTTCGTTTTCGATCGAGTGTTCTTCAATTGATTGTTTTACCACATGAAGTCCTGCCGCGGTCGCTTTTTTGATGGCTTCGTCATTAAATTCGAGCCCGGTAAAATGAGCCTTTGAAAAAATCTTTGAGCCAAACTGACCTCTGCCACAGCCCACATCTAAAACTTTATCACCTTCCTTAATCAGAGAATCGGCGAAAGCGTACTCACTTTTATTATCCAGGTAATACCAGTCGTTCTGCTGAAGAATCTCATAAAACTCTGCTTCTCCTGTTGCTTGGGGATAAAAAAATCGCAGATCGGTGTCGAGGCAGCGATACAAACCGATTGACTCAAAAGGCTCTAGTTCTTTTAACTCTGAAAATCCTAATTTTCTATACAGGGCTAATAAATCAGAAGTCTTTATATCCTCAATTAATTCTGTATTGTCTTTTTGAGTTAATGGGCTTAGCACCGCCATGTTTAAATTCGGTTTTTGCCAAAAGTATTTAAAAAATGTGATTACACCATTCAGGATGATTCCCTTTCATCCTTATTTGTATTTTTGAACAGTTTGAAGGTTGTACACTTAAATACTTATGACGGAAACGGCGGCGCCGGTCGTGCTTGCTTGAGATTAAGTAGGGCTTTGGAATTAAACGGGATTGAATCTGAAATATGGGTAAATTATAAGTTTGGAAACAATCCTTCAATTTATAGTTTATCCGCCAGCAAACTTGATAAAGCATCAACAGCATTCGGAATCCTGTTGGAGCGTTTTACCTCATCTGCCTTCGGTAAAAAATTAAAAATCCCATTCTCTATCCCTTTATGGGGAAGAGATATCTCTGATCATCCTGCATTGCTTGATGCTGATGTCATTCATCTTCATTGGGTGAATCACGCTTTTTTGCGACCAAGAGATTTGGAAAAGCTATCAAAACTAAACAAGCCAATTGTGTGGACCTTTCACGATAGCAATGCTTTTACTGGCGGATGCCACGTTCGCTATAGCTGCGATCATTTTGAAAATGAATGCGGCAATTGTCCGCTGCTAAAGCAATCGCATGAAAATGACATCTCGCATAAAATTTGGCTGGCCAAGAATCGGGCTTACAGCCAATTAAAGTTTTCGATTGTTGCTCCAAGTAATTGGATGGCCGAATCCATCGGGCGAAGTAAGTTATTGGGTACTGCAGCTGTTCACGTGATCCCTAATACATTAGAAACAGAAGTTTTTAAGCCTTATATCAAAGCTGCATCCAAGGAGCATTTAGGTATTGCACCCGACAAGTTTGTTATGTTAAGTGGCTTTATGCCATCCCGGAAGGATTTACATAAAGGTACGCCTTATTTAGTTGAAGCATTAGATACCCTCATTTCTGAAAATCTGGTTGATAAGGATAAGATTGAGCTAATCGTTTTTGGCAATAGAGATGATAAGAATGTGCCGGAGTTTTCAGTAAAAACTACCTTTTTGGGCACCATATCGAACGATGAGAAGTTGGCTATTTGTTACAGTGCAGCTGACGTCTTTTTAACACCATCATTGGAGGACAATCTTCCAAACACTGTAATGGAAAGCCTTTCTTGCGGAACTCCGGTTATTGCGTTTACAACCGGCGGTATCCCGGATATGGTCTCTCATCAAAAAAACGGATACCTGGCTCAATATAAATCGGCGGCTGATTTTGCAAAGGGAATTGAATGGGCGTATCATCATCCCGATAGAGAAAAACTTAACACAACTGCTCGCCAAACAGTATTA
>DASWMZ010000241.1:0-9055 GCA_036399495.1 Pedobacter sp. | reverse complement strand
ATTCCGTTGGGGGTTTCTTACTTCACCAGCAATGAATGTTACGTTATTCCAGGCATCGCTGCTAAAGATGCTTCCCACCATTGCCGCAGCAAAAGCGCCGAGAATTGTAAGTCCGGTTAAATTAACCCAGGAATTTTCCGTACTTCCTCCGTCGATTCGGCTTATGTGTTGTTTCATCGTCCACGTATCTAACCAATTCTGGTTCCATACATCCGCATTAGCGGCAAGAAAACCGAAAATAATTAGAGCAAACAATGCGATTAATTTGGTTGATGTGAATACCGTCTGAATGACTTTTCCTGTTTTGATTCCCCGGGTATTTATATACGTAAGGAAAATGATCAAAACGATTCCAACCATCTGGGCGGCGGAAATCCTGAAAGTTTCAGTTACCTGGATGAGTGTATTACCGTCGCCAAAATCTTCATTTAAATACCCTAAAAACTTTCCAAAAGCCACAGCAACTGCAGCGATTGTTCCGGTTTGAATAACGGTAAAGAAGCTCCATCCATATAAAAACCCCACCAATGGGTTATAGGCTTCCTTCAAATACACATACTGACCACCTGCTTTAGGAAACATCCCGCTCAACTCGCCATAGCTGATCGCTGCAATTAAAGTCATCAAACCGGTAATCAGCCAAACTAAAATAAGCCAGCCTGCCGAGCCAACATCTTTAAGCATATCAGAGCTTACAATAAAAATCCCCGATCCAATCATGCTCCCTGCAACTAATAATGTTGCATCGAGCAAACCGAGTTCACGTTTCATTGTTGTCTGTTCCTGTGGTTCTGTCATAATTAAAATATTAGTATCTTATGCCGCTTCTAAGATATTTAAAAATAAAACTTAAAGAAGAACTGATTTAATTAACTCATTCAAGCATTGCTTTATATAAACTTTGGAAAATCCGTTTTCCATTCTATTTTTGAACTTTCACTTAACATTAATTTTAAACCCAACGCGTATTTATGCAATTTTTACAAGACAACTTAATTTATACTATCCCCTTATTTGGGCTTGTGGGCATTTTTGTAATGCTTTATAAGTCGGCATGGGTTATTAAACAAGATGCTGGCGATGAAAACATGCGGACTCTTGCAGGCTATATTGCCGATGGTGCCATGGCTTTTTTAAGAGCTGAGTGGAAGGTTTTAGGATATTTCTCTGTAATTGCCGCAATAATTTTGGCATTTTCAGGCACATTGGTAGAAACCTCGAGCCCCGTAATTGCTCTCTCTTTTCTTATAGGTGCGTTTACTTCGGCTTTCGCCGGATATATTGGTATGAACATCGCTACGAAGGCGAATGTAAGAACCACGCACGCTGCCCGTACCAGTCTGGCTCAAGCCTTAAAAGTTTCTTTTACTGGTGGAAGTGTAATGGGAATTGGGGTTGCCGGACTTGCCGTACTTGGTTTAGGAAGTTTATTTATTGTATTCTACCAAATATATGTGGTGCAAAACGGCGGCGATGTGAACGGGAAAGACATGGAGAAAGCCTTGGAAGTTCTTGCAGGGTTTTCTTTAGGAGCTGAATCTATTGCCCTTTTTGCGCGTGTTGGTGGTGGTATTTATACCAAAGCTGCTGATGTTGGTGCCGATTTAGTGGGAAAAGTTGAAGCCGGTATCCCTGAAGATGACGTAAGAAACCCCGCTACTATCGCCGATAACGTGGGTGATAACGTGGGTGACGTGGCTGGTATGGGCGCCGATTTATTTGGTTCATATGTGGCTACAATTTTAGCTACAATGGTTTTAGGTCGTGAAGTAAGTTCCACAACTACCGATGATTTTGGTGGCATTGCTCCTATCTTACTTCCGATGTTAATTGCAGGTTTGGGTTTAATCTTCTCGATCATCGCCACCTCTTTTGTTAAAATTAAAAACGAAACAGACAGCGTTCAAAACGCACTGAATATGGGCAACTGGTCATCGATAGTTTTTACCGCGATCGCTTCGTTCTTTGCAGTTAAATGGCTTTTGCCAGATACGATGCAGATCAGAGGGTATGATTTTACAAGTACCGATGTATTCCTTTCTATTATGGTGGGTTTAATTGTAGGTACTTTAATGAGCATCATTACTGAATATTATACTGCGATGGGAAAGCGTCCGGTAAACTCTATTATTCAGCAATCTTCTACTGGTCACGCGACTAACATTATTGCTGGTTTAGCCGTGGGAATGGAATCTACCGTTTTACCTATTCTGGTTTTAGCAGCAGGTATTTATGGATCATATTATTTTGCAGGTTTATATGGTGTGGCTATTGCGGCTGCAGGTATGATGGCAACAACAGCGATGCAATTAGCAATTGATGCTTTCGGACCAATCGCAGATAACGCAGGTGGTATTGCCGAAATGAGTCAGTTACCTGAAGAAGTTCGTCAGCGTACAGATAATTTAGATGCGGTAGGAAACACTACTGCTGCAACCGGAAAAGGATTTGCTATCGCTTCCGCTGCCTTAACTTCTTTGGCTTTATTTGCAGCATTTGTGGGTATCGCCGGGATCGATAGAATTGACATCTATAAAGCAGATGTGCTTGCAGGTTTATTTGTGGGTGGGATGATCCCTTACATTTTTTCTTCACTTTGTATTTCTGCCGTAGGTCGTGCAGCGATGGATATGGTTCAGGAAGTGCGCAGACAATTCCGCGAAATTCCGGGCATTATGGAATACAAAGCAAAACCTGAGTATGAGAAGTGCGTGGCTATTTCAACTAAGGCTTCTCTGCGCGAAATGATGTTACCAGGTGCAATCGCCCTGATTGTTCCAATTATCATCGGCTTTGCCTTCGGACCAGAGGTACTTGGAGGATTGTTAGCCGGAGTTACCGTATCTGGTGTATTAATGGGAATGTTCCAATCGAATGCAGGCGGTGCATGGGATAACGCTAAAAAATCCTTTGAGAAAGGTGTTGATATTAACGGAGAGACCTTTTACAAAAAATCTGAACCGCATAAAGCTTCTGTAACCGGGGATACTGTAGGTGATCCTTTCAAAGATACTTCAGGTCCATCGATGAATATTTTAATTAAGTTGATGTCGATTGTTTCGCTAATTATTGCTCCTCATATTCATGTGGATGGTAATACTGAAACAACCAAAGTTAAGCCTGAAATCAAAAAGGAAATTAAAGTGGCTCTTGTTGAACCGGTCATCAAGAACCTAAAATAAGGCAGTGGCCAATATCTTAGATATTGGCCATTTGTATTTCTTATCTTGTCAAGTATCTAATTACTTAAATTGCATCTATGAGTTTATTCGTCAAGAAACCAATCAATCAGCTGCTTGAAGATACCGCTGAAAACGAAAAAGGATTAAAGCGCACCCTAACAGCCGCTTCATTGGTTGCCCTCGGAATCGGGGCTATTATCGGAGCCGGCTTGTTTGTAAGAACTGCGTCGGCGGCAGCCCAATATGCAGGCCCTTCTGTAACTTATGGTTTTATTCTTGCCGCTTTTGGTTGCGCTTTAGCAGGTTTATGCTATGCGGAACTTTCTTCCTCTATCCCCATTGCCGGAAGTGCGTATACTTACAGTTATGCTACCATGGGAGAATTTGTTGCATGGATTATTGGATGGGATTTGATTCTTGAGTATGCCGTTGGAGCCGCCACAGTAGGCATCGCATGGAGCGAATACTTGAATAATTTACTAGTCACCGTTTTAAACCTTCCCCCCATTCCATATGAGTACAGCCACTCCCCTTTTCAACATTCATTAGATGGCGTAAACGGGATTATAAACATTCCGGCACTGGTTATCGTGACTCTGCTAACTATGCTCCTGATCCGAGGAACGCAGGAATCAGCTTTTGTTAATGGAATAATCGTGATTACCAAAGTTGCTATCGTAATACTAATTATCGTCATCGGCTGGGGATTTATCAATCCCATAAATCATGCCACTTACATACCGGAACCATCCACTTTTGTTGACGAGCATGGAGTAGCGCATAATTTTGGCGGAATTATGGGAATATTAGGTGCAGCTGGAGTGGTTTTCTTTGCATTTATTGGTTTCGACGCAGTTAGTACTGCAGCACAAGAAGCCAAAAATCCTAAAAGAGATATGCCAATAGGCATCCTGGGTTCGCTAGCAGTATGTACAATACTCTATATTCTCTTTGCCCATGTATTAACAGGTGTAGCCACTTTGGAGGATTTCAGAACTACAGGTAAGGAAGCCTCTGTTGCTTTTGCAATTGAAAAGTATATGCTGGGATATAAATGGCTTGCTCAGTTAGTCACCGTTGCAATTTTGGCAGGTTTCTCTTCCGTAATATTGGTGATGCTTCTGGGACAGTCTAGAGTATTTTATTCGATGAGCCGCGATGGCTTACTTCCAAAGGTATTCAGCGATATACATCCGAAATACAAAACTCCTTATAAAGCCAATTGGTTCATTTTGATTTTAGTTGGACTGTTTGCAGCCTTTGTTCCGGGTGATATTGTAGGCGATATGACCAGTATTGGTACATTATTCGCGTTTATGCTGGTTTGTCTTGCTGTAATAGTGCTGAGAAAGACAGATCCCGATCTTCCCCGCCAGTTTAAAACTCCTTGGGTACCCTTCGTACCTATTCTTGGGATTGTTGTTTGCGGAGCAATGATCTATGGATTAGGATGGACTAACTGGTTACGTTTACTAATCTGGCTGGCTATTGGCTTTGTTATCTATTTCGGATATAGTAAAAACCATTCGATATTAAGAAACAAGGGTAAGGTGATAACACCTGATGATCCGAACCCTAAAATTGTTGAATAATTTTTATAGAGCTCCGGGAAACCGGAGCTCTTTTTGTTATAGATTCATACCCATAGGAACTTTCTTCGAGGTCAGATCAAAAGAAAAGCGCAATCAAATAATAATTGCGCCTTCTGTTATTTTTAATTTTTCAACTTACCTTAATGCCTTCCGATTTTTTGAGTTAATAATCGCTCCTGCAATGAGTGCCGAGGTTAAAATCACCCCAATAGTGGCTTTTTTCACCACGTCTTCCCGGTTGTATTTCCATTCAGCTTTCCATCCGCGTTCAGCGAAAATATTGGGGACGTAACCACGCTTTAAATCGTCTATTAAACCCTCGAAAACCCCTATCCTATCTGCCAGCATCAGCGGAAGCCAATGTCCGTAACTTGACTCACTATATTTAAAAGCAAACCTGCGGATTTGTCCGCTCAACCCGACTGGGGGAGTTGATGTTCCAAAAACTGCAGTAATATTGGGGCGTTCTACCGACCGCAGAATCTCCTCATTACCAACCTGCTGAACCGGTCGTTGCCAGGTGTATCCTTCATGTTCACCGTTTGTCCGGTTCTTCATCGGATAGGTTGGGTCATTTTCTGGGTCGGCATCTACGCCCCATCCCTTAATATGACTATAATCTTTGCCTCTGATATTCTTAAAATCAGCCGGGCTTGTTTCATCGGTTAAACTCATAATCTTCTTAATAATAATTGTAAATTAATGCACCTTAAGGTATTAGAACCGGTTTGATGCAGTTATCCCGCTTGGCTGAAAAAATGTGATAACCTTCTGCCACTTCCTCCAATGGAATTCGATGAGTAATAATCTCTTTCGGATTCAAGTTGCCATTACGAACGTGTTCTATTAATCTTGGATGAAGACGTTTTACAGAAGCCTGATTTGCCCGGATAGTTATCCCTTTATTCACAACGTTACCTATCGGCACTAAGCTGTCAATCGGGCCATAAACTCCAACAATTGAAACAACTCCGCCTTTTTTCACGGAATTAATTGCCCAATGCAAAGCCGTTGTAGAACCACCTTGCAGCGGTATCTTCCTTCCAGTTAAACTGTTTACGGCATTTCCCGCCGCTTCAGCACCTACTGCATCGATACATACATCAGCCCCAAGCGAATCTGTAGTTGTCTTTATAAACACCACAGGATCATTCATCGACTTGAAATTATAGGCCTCGCATTGAGCATACTTTCGTACGAAATCCAAGCGGTAATCCAAATGATCAATTACAATTACCCGACCGGCACCGAATAGCCATGCGCATTTGGCAGCCATAATTCCGATAGGACCGGCACCAAAAATTACCACCGTATCACCACGTTGAATACCGCCCATCTCTGCGGCCTGGTAGCCTGTTGGAACAACATCAGTTAAAAGTACGGCATCATCCAAATCCATCCAATCGGGAATAATTGTCGGACCAACATCAGCATACGGAACACGTACATACTCTGCCTGGCCACCCTCATAGCCTCCGGCAGTGTGAGAATATCCAAAGATTCCCCCAACAGCAGTTGCCTGAGGATTTGATTCATGGCAATTACCAAACATCCCTTGTTTGCAGAATACACATTTACCGCATGAAATATTGAACGGTACCATCACCTTATCTCCTACTTTAAGATTGTCTACCATAGACCCTACCTCTACAACTTCGCCTACAAACTCATGGCCAAAAGTCATACCAACACGGGTATCGGGTACCAATCCGTGATAAAGGTGCAGGTCAGAACCGCAAATGCAAGTTCTCAAAACCTTCACTATTGCATCTTCAGGGTGTTTAATTTCTGGATAAGGTTTATCGCGGTCGGCGCGAACCCTGAAAGGGCCGCGAAAGTTCATTGCTAACATATTATTCCTTTCGTTTAAAAGACTGTTTTACTTAATAGATAATTATTTAAGTCTTTAACCGATGAACTGTTTTAAGAATTTCACAATTCTCTAAATTCAGTACTTTAAATAGAGTATTAAATGTTCGAGAAGATCCTGAGGGAAGGAGAGAGGGAGCGTAGATTCAACAGGTGGATGATTTTTTTGAAAGAAACTTTCGTCCTTGTTGGAAATGCAGCCCCGCTTTTTGTTCCAAATCCTCATTTCGCAGACTGAAAGGAAGGCTGCTCCTTTCCGGGTTTTCCACTCCAATCGGGTTTAAAAAGCAAAGATTTCACCCTGTGATGAGTTCTTGGGACCCACCAACGGAGCAGATAAATTGAGTCATCCGATCACGCTCACATCTAACCAAAGTCTTAAAACTTAAACTTTTCAAACGCCGATCTTACAAAATTCATCACCCCGTAACAGATCAACCCTAACCCTAGTGCAGCCAGCAAGTATGACCCATACGTAGTTTGTTGAATAAATGCAAAGGCAGAACTCGTATCGCCAGCCTGAGAAGCCCTGCTATTTATCGCAGCTTTAGAGAAGAGAAAAGCAATAACCAACCAGACTATACCTCTTGAAATATAGCCTATCTTACCGGCCCTCATCAAAGAAACCGAAGCATTTTCATCAAGTTCCTGAAGGTTAACATGTTTACGGAATTTTTCTGAATTGCCATACCAAATTTGATATACCCCAATAGCAGCCAAAATTGCTGCAACTATTCCCAGCAACCATTGTCCAGCAGGTTGCTGCAGAACTTGCTGCACCATATCTTGTTTAGAATCTCCACCCGCCTTTCTATTGTCTAGAAGAAACCTTAATGAGAGGTAAAAGAAAAACAAATAAGTTAATCCGCTGAAAAAGTAAGTAAACCGCTTGGCGATTCCTTTGGCATCACTCCCCTTACTATCAGTATCGAGAAAAGCCTGTAGAAATCGCCAGATACTATAACACAGCAATCCCAAAGTTAAAACAGCTAGAATAATCTTTCCAGCCGGCTGATCTGTTATAAACTCAAACACACCATTTTTATCCGTTTTATCGGATGTTTGTCCGCCTAAGTGAAACGCCGACATAAATGCTAAGAGCCCAATGAGACAATACACAGTGCCTTTTGCGGCAAAGCCAAATTTTGCAACTGTTTTAATCCAGGATGGTTTGTTATTCAAAATAGAAGTGTTTGGTTTGTTATTAAAGTAAATAGAAGAAAAAATGTTTTAGTGCCATGTTACATGAACACGTACTTACCCTGTAACAATTGCGATTAATACTTGCAGGTTAACTTCCTTATTAGCATATTAACCATGACAGCAGCATAATATGAAAATTCCTATTTACCTATCCCTTTTCCTAATCTTATTTGTCAACACGCGTTCAACTTATGCTCAAGCCACTTCGCATTCTGCATTAGCGCAAGCTTTTATAAGAACGCTTAATGAAGAGCAACGAGCGGAGGCACTCTATCTAATAGACAGCAAAGAACGGTTCAACTGGCACTTTGTCCCCCAAGAAGGCAGAAAAGGCATTTATTTAAAACACCTCTCTGAGTCACAGCAAGCAGCTGCATTTGCCTTATTAAAATCTTACCTCAGCGAGAAAACTTATAATAAAACAAGGGAGATTATTGAGTTTGAACTGCTACTTCGAGAATTAGAAAAACGAAAGGAAGATGATTGGATGCGTGATCCAACACGCTATGCTTTTATTTTCTTTGGTGATCCATCTGATAAAGGTGCATGGGGCTGGCGATTCGAGGGCCACCATATTTCATTTAGTTTTTCAACCATAGGCAATAAAATTATTTCCGGGACACCGGGATTTTTAGGTGCAAATCCGGCTATCGTAACCTCGGGCCCGCACAAAGGAAAGCAGGTTTTGAAAGATGAATCAGAAGCTGGCTTTAATTTAGTGAGAAGCTTAAATGCTAGCCAGTTCCAGAAAGCTAAGGTTGCCGGGGCAACGCCCAATGATATTCTCACCTATATAAATCGGGAAGCGCGTATTGACAAACCGGAAGGAATTTTTTATTCTGAACTGTTGGCTGAACAGAAGGCACTACTTATAAAGCTTTTGAATGTTTATGTGAGCAGGTATACTGAAAAGTATGCGAAGGATATGATAAAAGAAATCAGGAAATCTGACATTAACAAACTAAAATTCGTGTGGGCCGGAGCTACAGAATCAGAGATTGGCAAAGCACATTATTATCGAATACAAGGACCTACCATTATTATAGAGTTTGATAACTCGCAAAATAACGCCAACCATATCCATACAGTTGTAAGAGATTTAAAGCACGACTTTGGCGGTGATAAATTGCTACAACATTATAAAAAAGGGCATCATCACGATTAAGTGTAACGATTAGTCAATAGCGTGATCATTCTTTACATCCTGAC
>DASWMZ010000240.1:0-39454 GCA_036399495.1 Pedobacter sp. | reverse complement strand
TGCATATGTTATGTGGGAGAACGGCATAAGTAAGTGCGCAATTGAAAAAGCGTATTACGAGGGTAAAACCGGATGGAAAAAACCCATCTCATGCCATTTATATCCAATCCGAACAACTGAGTATCCCGAGTTTGATGTTCTTCATTACGACCGCTGGAATATTTGCCACGCAGCTTGTTCTTTTGGAAAGGAGTTAAAAGTGCCTGTTTTCCGGTTTCTTAAAGAGCCTTTAATTCGCAAGTATGGAGAGGATTGGTACAATGAGTTGGAGGAAGCTAATACCGCTTATCGAAATTCATTGATTTCCTGATAACTCATTAATTCTTTCCTCTTACTCTGAAAAGGTCATGATTAAGCATCGCAAACCGATAGGAAACTCTAAAGGATCTTACATCTAATGTCTCATATCTCTATTTGCCTGCCTTACAATTTTATGTAATTTGGCATTTATAATAAGATGAGCAAAATTATAGTTTTTGGAGCATCAGGGCAGCTTGGACAATGTTTGAAGCTGGTTTCTGAACAAAAAAGTATTCCCGATATCAATTTCCTTCTCAAGGAACAGGCCAACATTTTAGATCTTGATGGCTTAAAATCAATCTTTGAAACTGAGTCGCCCGTATATTGTATCAACTGCGCCGCATATACTGCCGTAGATAAAGCAGAAGATGAACTTGAACTCGCAAGGAAAATAAATTGCGAAGGTGCCGCCAACCTTGCTACACTATGCCAAAAGTATAATACCACGCTTATTCATGTTTCTACCGATTTCGTTTTTGCCGGTAATGTTACAAAGCTCCTAACCGAAACCGATGTAGCTGAACCTATCAATGTATATGGCTTAACGAAATTAGAAGGCGAAAACGCAATTATCAGCACAATCCAAAAGCACTATATTTTTCGCACAAGCTGGCTATATTCTGAATTTGGAAATAATTTCGTTAAAACCGTGCTTCGTCTTGGTGCAGAGAAAGACGAGCTGCGCATCATTGCGGATCAGATTGGAACACCAACTTATGGTTTAGATCTGGCGAAATGCATTATAGATATCATCCAAAACGATAATCCGCAATATGGATTATATCATTACAGTAACGAAGGAGTAACTTCTTGGTATGATTTTGCCAAAGCGGTGTTTGACATTGCAGAACTACCCGTAAAAACTATTCCTGTAAAGACAACCGAATACGTAACAAAAGCCCAAAGGCCTGCCTTTTCTGTTATGGATAAATCGAAAATCAAAGAAGCGTTTAGCTTAGAAATACCATATTGGAGAGATAGTTTGATTGAGTGCCTTGAAAAGTTAAAAAGTCAGGCTAAGCTCTCTCTAGTAAATTAAATCTGGCAATCTCAATCTCTTATCACCTCAAATCTAAAGCCCATGAAAGGAATTATACTCGCAGGCGGTTCTGGTACCAGATTACATCCGCTAACACTAGCCACCAGTAAACAAATGATGCCTGTTTACGATAAACCGATGATTTATTATCCTTTATCTATCCTGATGCTGGCCGGAATAAAAGAAATTTTGATTATTTCCACGCCTCACGACTTGCCAAATTTTGAAAAGCTTTTAGGAGATGGTTCACGGATAGGGTGTAAATTCACTTACAGGGTTCAGCAGGAGCCTAATGGTTTAGCACAAGCTTTTGTTATTGGTGAAGAATTTGTTGGTTCTGATAGTGTTGCTTTGATTCTTGGTGATAACATATTTTATGGCGATGGACTTTCCGTGCTTTTGCAGGATTTGAAAGAGCCAGATGGTGGAGTTGTTTTTGCTTACCCCGTTTCTGATCCTGAAAGATATGGTGTGGTTGAATTTGATACAGAAAATAAAGTTATATCTATCGAAGAAAAGCCTGTGTCACCTAAATCAAATTACGCTGTCCCCGGACTTTATTTTTATGATAATTCCGTGGTTGAGATTGCTAAAAACATCGCACTTTCACCTCGGGGTGAATATGAAATTACCGATGTAAATAAGATTTATCTTGAACGCGGTAAGCTTAAAGTAGGAGTACTTAGTCGCGGCACTGCCTGGTTAGATACCGGAACTTTTAATTCCCTAATGCAGGCCGGGCAATTTGTACAAGTTATAGAAGAGCGTCAGGGTTTAAAAATTGGCTGTATTGAAGAAGTTGCTTACCGTATGGGTTTTATCAACGCTTTGGAACTAAAAACGCTTGCAGAGCCCTTGGTTAGAAGCGGATATGGGCAGTATTTGTTGAGAATCATTCAGCAAAAACCAATTAACTAAGTCTGAATATATTTCTATCTTTTCTATTTCAATAATATTTTTCCCGGAGGATATAATAAAAAATGGCTTTCAAAGCTGAAGATATAAAAATCGCTGTTATCGGGTTGGGATATGTTGGCCTCCCGCTAGCCTTGGCTTTTTCCGAAAAGTATTCTGTAGTGGGGTATGATACAAATGAAAAACGAGTAAATGATCTGAACAATGGGTACGATGGTACGTTGCAAGTCGAGTCATCGGCGTTAGCAGCAAGCACTATTACACTAACCAACAATCCTCAGAGTATTCAATTCTGCAATATTTTTATCATTACCGTACCTACCCCGGTTAACGATTTTAAAGAACCCGATCTCACCCCTTTAAAAGAAGCAACAACTTGTGTCGCAAGCTATTTAAAAAAGGGCGATGTTGTGATTTATGAATCGACCGTTTATCCTGGCTGTACGGAAGAGGATTGTGTACCGGTACTGGAATTAGTCAGCGGTATGAAATTTAATAAGGACTTTTTCAGCGGCTACTCACCGGAACGGGTAAGTCCGGGAGATACAGTTCACACTTTAAAAACTATTGTTAAGGTAACATCGGGTTCAACCCCTGAAATAGCGGAATATATAGATCACTTATACGCAAGTATTATTGATGCGGGAACCTTCCCGGCGAAGTCTATAAAAGTTGCCGAAGCGGCCAAGGCGATAGAAAATGCTCAACGCGATGTCAACATTTCTTTTGTAAACGAGCTAGCTTTAATTTTCGACCGCATGGGAATCGATACTTCCGATGTTTTGGAAGCGGCCTCAACCAAATGGAACTTTCTCAAATTCAAACCAGGCTTAGTTGGTGGGCATTGTATCGGTGTCGATCCCTATTATCTTGCGCATAAAGCTAAAGCACTGGGCTATCATCCTGAAGTTATCCTTTCGGGACGAAGGGTTAATGACTTCATGCCAACGTTTATTGCTAGTAAAGTAGTTAAGCTTATGCTGAATAAAGGGCTGGCTGTTAAAAATGCGAGAGCGTTAATTCTCGGAATTGCATTTAAAGAGAATTGCTCGGATACCCGGAATTCCAAAGTTGCTGATATTTACTTTGAGTTAATGCAGTATGGGATGGTAGTAGATGTGTACGATCCTTGGGCAAAACCAGAAGAAGTGAGCAGTACGTTTGGTATTAGTGTTATCAATGATATTTATAACGAGAATTACCATGTGATAATCATTGCCGTAGCTCATAAAGAATTTTTTGAAATTGACTATCTGAAATTAAAGGGTGAAGAAGCAATAATTTTCGATACTAAGTCCATTATCAAAAAAGAGTGGACGGATGCAAGGTTGTAGTTATTAGAGTACGTAAGAGTAAGTAAGCGCTTGCAATAGTGGGCGCAAGCACAACCCATCTCGGAGAAGTCCGATCCCGATCCGGGCTCATATAAACTGATGATGGGGTCATTAACGCTTTACGTGACAGAAACAATAACTTGCCATAAGCTAAGTATCTATGGTGTGACTTTACATTGAACTGAAGGTAACATTGCTATAGAAATAGATTATATGATTCACCTATTATAATTTGTATTTTTGGCAGCCATCTTCAAATGGCTTATAGGAACATTATCTTAAAATCAACTCATAAATGAAAGTAGCGTTAATCACGGGGATTACAGGACAAGATGGAGCTTATCTGGCTGAATTTTTATTAAAGAAAGGATATGACGTGCATGGTTTAAAAAGAAGATCATCTTTATTAAATACAGACCGTATTGATCATTTATACCAAGATCCTCATGAAACTAATGTTAGGCTCACACTCCACTACGGAGATTTAACTGATTCAACCAATATCATGCGCATTATTCAAGAAGTGCAGCCTGATGAGATATATAACCTGGCCGCGATGAGTCATGTAAAAGTGAGCTTTGATATACCTGAATACACTGCTAACGCAGACGGCATCGGAACTTTAAGAATTTTAGAAGCAGTTCGTATTTTAGGATTAACCAAAAAGACACGTGTTTACCAAGCATCAACTTCAGAATTGTACGGATTGGTTCAGGCGGTACCGCAAAGTGAAACCACGCCTTTTTATCCACGCTCACCTTATGCAGTAGCCAAAATTTATGGTTATTGGATTACTGTAAACTATCGCGAAGCTTATGGGATGTTCTCCTGTAATGGAATTCTTTTTAATCACGAAAGCCCTATAAGAGGGGAAACTTTTGTGACTCGTAAAATTACTCGTGCCACTACTAAGATCGCCCTGGGTTTACAAGGTTGTCTTTATTTAGGAAACCTCTCTGCTCAACGGGATTGGGGCCACGCCAAAGATTATGTAGAAGCCATGTGGTTAATCTTGCAGCAGGAGAAAGCTGAAGATTATGTTATTGCTACAGGAATAACAACCGAAGTTCGTGACTTTGTACGAATGAGCTTTGCGGAATTGGGCATTGATATTGAGTTTAGCGGAAAAGATGAGAATGAGAAAGGTGTTATAATTGATGTAAATCAAACCCGTGCTCTAGAACTTGGCTTACATACCGAAGCTTTAAAGCCCGGCCAAACAGTAGTAAAAGTCGATCCAAGATATTTCCGCCCAACAGAAGTGGATTTATTATTGGGCGATCCAACAAAAGCAAGAACTCAATTAGGCTGGAAGCTCAAATATGATTTACCCGCTCTGGTTAAAGACATGATCCATTCGGATCTTAATATTATGAAGAAGAACGAATATTTAAAACAAGGTGGGCATAAGGTTTTAAATTATTTTGAATAGTTTTTATTAAGATAACTCGAACAGATACTATCATCGATTTAGCTACGTATATTAAATAAAGCAAAACCTCATATATATAAGAGGTTTTTGTATTTTTGCCCGAAATTAGTCTGCCGCAGAGAAGGAATGAGCTCCAAACTAATTGAGTGAGAAACAGTGTTTTAAAGATCTATGACGTATCAATTTTTCGAAAAATTAGGGCTATTTAGTCTCATAAAGGTTCTATTACTAGTATCAATTGTGGCAATTGCGCCCTCCGCGTTCGCACAAACAACACAAGATATAAACAACATTAAAGTTGATGAACTTACAGATGATCAAATTCGGGGTTATATAGCTCAGTTCGAAGCCAGCGGATTGAGTGAAGCGCAGGTTGAACAGGCTGCTCTTCAAAGAGGTATGAGTTCGAGCGAAGTTCAGAAGCTTCGACAAAGAATTGAAAAGATTAAAAGCGAGGATAGTGGAAAATTAGGGAATCCCAACACCAAAAAGGGATCAAACGTGCAAAAAAGAGGATCGAGAACGTATAGTGGTCAATCTCAATCTGATTCTATATCCTCAAAGAAGGATTCAATTTCCGCGACCCAGACTGCACTCGCTAAACTTCGGCCAAAAATTTTTGGTGCCGACTTGTTTCAGAACAGCCAGTTAACTTTTGAGCCAAATTTGCGCTTAGCCACTCCCGCAAACTACCAAATCGGACCGGACGACGTGCTACTGATTGATATTTATGGTTATTCTGAAGCGAACTATGAATTAAAAGTAACACCGGAAGGAAACATTACAATTCCTTATGTTGGGGTTGTACAGGTTGGCGGCATGAGTATGGAACAGGCAACTGCCAGAATCAGGGCTCGTTTATCGACTATTTATAGCGGCTTAAGGAGCGGTAATACTTCTTTAAAAGTTGCTTTAGGTAATATTCGGAGTATTAAGGTAATCTTGACCGGTGAGATTGTCAAACCCGGAACATATACATTACCTTCATTAGCGACTGCTTTCAATGCCCTTTATTCATCTGGCGGCCCTACAGAGAATGGGTCTTTCAGACAAATTGAAATAATCCGTGCCGGTAGACGTGCAGCTACCCTGGATTTATATGATTTTCTTTTAAATGGCCAGTTTAAAAATAATATCCGCCTTCAGGATCAGGATGTTATTCGAATACCAACCTACAAAAAACGTGTCCAATTTGTGGGGGAAGTAAAGCGGCCGGGTATTTATGAGATGATCGAGAACGAGACCCTCGCCGATTTACTCCGCTTTACCGGTGGTTTTAACGAAAATGCTTACCAGGCAAGAGTGAAAGTACTCAAAAACACGCTTACCGAACGAAAGATCGAAGATATTACCCAGAGTCAGTTTAGTGCTTACAAACCTTCTACCGGCGATAAATTCTTTGCGGATAAAATTCTTGATCGCTTTGAAAATCGGGTTACTATTGAAGGTGCTGTGTTCCGTCCAGGTCAATATGAGTTAGAACCCGGATTAACGATCAAGCAATTGATCCAGAAAGCGGAGGGTTTACGCGAAGATGCTTTTCAGAATCGGGCATATATTACTCGGATAGGAACTGATATGCAGCCAGAACTGGTTTCGGTAGAACTTAGCAAAATCTTATCTGGAGCTATACCTGATGTTCCGCTAAAGAGGGAGGATGTTATCAATATTTCATCAATTTTTGATTTGCGTGAGGAATATCGTGTCCAAATTGACGGTGAGGTCCAGCGCCCCGGCACATTTGATTATGCCCAGGGAATGACACTGGAAGACCTCATTATTCAGGCTGGTGGATTTAAAGAGGGAGCGACAGCACAAAGAATTGAAGTGTCTAGACGAACACGGAATAGTAACGTCCTTTCAAGGTCGGCGGCTACTGCCGAAGTATTTCAGGTCAACGCTAATCAGGACTTAAAAACAGCAACGGAAGGGTTTGTGTTACAGCCGTTCGACATTGTAGTGGTAAGAGGTGCAGTAGGATATGAAGAGCAGAGGCAGATAAAGGTAGAAGGAGAAGTGCTTTATCCAGGAACGTATACAATTTCAAAAAAAGATGAGCGCATTTCCGATGTTCTTAAAAGGGTTGGCGGATTCACAGCTCTAGCCTATCCGGAAGGAGCATCTTTAAAGAGGCCAGGTCCTCCTAAGAGAGGCCAGGATTCGATAAATTATGAACAGGAAGCCATGCGGTTGAAACAGTTTCAGCGACTGCAAAAGAACATTAGCGATACATTAAGAACCGCAGAAGAGAGTGTATTAAGGAATAATTACGTAGGAATCAACCTTCCCCGGATTATTAATAAGCCGGGAGGTAAGGAAGATATTTTCTTGGAGGAAGGTGATATTCTGAATATCCCTAAGCAATTGCAAACTGTGAAAGTAAGTGGAGAAGTATTATCACCGGTTACTGTAATTTATACGGGCAGTAAAGGTTTTAAAGATTATGTCTCTAATGCAGGTGGATTCAGTCAGCGATCCAGAAAAAGGAGCTCTTATATTGTTTATGCGAACGGGTCAGTTAAGAGTACTAAAAAGTTTTTTATTTTCAATAATTATCCGGTAGTAAAGCCGGGAGCTGAAATATTTGTGCCAAAGAAGGTAGATAAGAATGTTAATGTGCAGCAAGTTGTTGCTTTAACAACTGGAATAGCTTCACTGGGAGCGATAATTTTTGGAATGTTAAATTTGGCCAAGTAGTGTAATAAGTCCACTCTTCAATTAATTCTAAAATTGAGTTCAAGTAAACCTACTGACCGGGGCACAAAAGTCGACGCTATCGCCTTAGACGAGGCGGTTATGAGTATAAAGCAATGGTACTCACATATGCTAAGCCAGAAAAAAATAATTCTGCTAGCAATACTTCTAGGCGGCCTTTCTGGTATATTATATGCATGGCTCAAGCCCGTGAAGTATGTAGCCGACTGCACTTTTGTACTTGAGGAGGATAATAGTAGCATGATGGGGCAATACGCCGGATTAGCCTCTATGATAGGGATTAATCTTGGGGGCTTAGGTGGGGGTAAGGGCCTGTTTCAGGGAGATAACCTGATTGAATTGTACAAATCGCGTTCAATGCTAAAAAAAACTTTATTATCTGAAGTATCCTTTAACGGCAAGAACCAATTGCTTGTGGAGCGGTACATTGAGTTTAATGAGGTCGGGACAAAGTGGAAAAATCTCTCAAAGGCTGATCTGAATTTTCGACGTGTTCCATACACAATAAAGCAGGATAGTATTCTTCGAAAAATAGTCAAGGATATCAATAAGAACTACCTGACTGTTTCCAAGCCGGATAAGAAATTAAGCTTATTTAAGGTAGAAGTGATTTCGAAAGATCAGCTCTTTGCAAAAAATTTTACAGACAAAATTGTTCAAAACGTAAATGAATTTTACGGAAAGCTTAAAACTAAGAAATCTTTGGAAAGTGTGGCGGTTTTTAAACGCCAAGCTGATAGTGTACGCAGAATGTTGGATAGGTCTATCTCAGGCACTGCAATTGCCACAGCCGCCAATCCGAACGCCAACATGGCGCTACAAATGCTTAAAGTTCCGTCTCAAAAATTTCAAGTTGATATCAGGGCAAACGCGGCAATTTACGAGGAACTAGTAAAGAACCTGGAAATGACAAGGATTTCTCTCAGACGAGAAACACCACTTATACAAGTTGTGGATTCAGCTGACCTTCCGCTTGACGAAAAAAAGATTGGGAAACTTCTTGGGTTGGTGATTGGCTCGGCTATCGCCGGGGTGTTGATAGTTGCTTTTCTAATTCTTAAAAAGATTTTTAGCGATGTCTAGGTAGTCTTTGAATGCTTTATAAATTCAAGCTTAATTGATTATCCTTGTGTCATCAATAAAGAAGAACCTTTTTTATAACGTACTCCTTTCTCTCAGCCAAATACTCTTTCCGCTGATCACTTTTCCGTATATATCCAGAGTTCTTAATCCAACAGGCTTCGGCATTGTAAGTTTTGCGGATAGCTTTACCCAATATTTCATCCTTTTAGCTGCCTTAGGAGTTCCTGTCTACGGGGTTCGCGAAGTGGCTAAAATTAGACATGATAAGACTAAGTTAAGTAAGCTGTTTAGTGAGTTACTAATCATTAATATTATTTCTACGCTTTGTTGTCTTTTGCTTTATTTAGTTCTCATTCTGACTCTCGACAGGCTAAATGAAAACCAAAGCATCTTTTTCATTGGGTGTGGAATTTTGGTATCTAATGTTTTTCTCGTCGAATGGTTCTTCCTGGGCCTTGAAGACTTTCAATACATCGTCAAGCGCACAATTGTATTCAGGCTCTTAATTACGATATTTATTTTCTTAACAGTCAATTCGCCCGAAGATAAGATTTGGTATTATGGCATTACTTTTCTTTTCTACCCTTTGAGCGGTATTGCGAATATGGTATATGCCCAAAGGTTCATTAATGTGTCGTATAGAGGACTACATTTTAAAAAGCATATCAAACCGCTCATTTTTATTTTTTCCACCACCATTGTTATTAGTATGTATGCAATATTGGATAATATCATACTAGGATTTCTTACTAATGAAACCTATGTAGGCTACTATGCGGTGTCTTTGAGAATTAGTAAGTTTTCGCTCGCAATAGTAGGGGCCCTGGGATTAGTACTAATACCCAGATTGTCGGCTATATTTCAAAAAGAAAATAGATCGGAAGCTCTTAGTCTTTTGAATAAGTCGGTTCAATACGTTATTATTTTCAGCGTTCCTATAAGTTTAGGCATATTGATGATGTCGCCCGAACTTATTATGGTATTCTCGGGCGAATCTTATACTCCCGCTATAACGTCCTTAAGGGTACTGTCTTTCATCGTTGTCATTATAGGTTTCGCCCAAATATTTAGCCAACAGATTTTAATCCCCATGGATAAAGAACGATATATTTTTAAAAGCGTCTTAGCTGGCGTGGTAGTAAGCCTTTCACTCAACTTCCTGCTTATTCCTATCTACAGACACAATGGCGCGGCAATTTCAAACGTTGTAACCGAATTAATCGTTACAATAATGCTTTATAACTACACACGGAAGTTCTTGCGTTTGAGTTTTACGCTGAGAGGTTTATTTTTTAGTATATTCTCATGTTCGATGTTCTTTCCAATCAAGCTCTTTGTAGAGCTATTCTTTCCTATCAAGCTCCTTGCAGATGGTTTTGAACTGTATTATCTGTTTAAACTTTCGCTTGTGATTGTTCTTTCGGCTGGCAGTTATCTGATGTTTCAAACCCTTATCTTTAAAAACGTTTTGATTAATGAGTACTTGAATGTAGTTTATCTGAAAGTATATTCCTCCTTAAAAAAGGACAAGCTATAACTCATGGATGTTTCAGTAATAATTGTTAGTTACAATACGTATCAGCTGACTGTCGAGTGCATACATTCTGTTATCAAATACACACAATATATCGAATATGAAATTTTAGTAATTGATAATAATTCATCAGACGGATCTTCGGAAAAAATAAAACAAAGATTTCCTGAGGTAACTGTAATTCAGAATAAAAAAAACATCGGCTTCGGACAAGCAAATAACCTCGGAGTACTAAATTCGCGAGGAAAATATGTGTTTTTTTTTAACTCTGATGCATACCTTACAGATAATGCACTGAAAGCCTTTTTCGATTTTATGGAACAAGCCGAAAATGCGCGTGTTGCCTGTTGCGGAGGTGCCCTATTTCAGGCCAATGGGCTTCCGCAAATCTCTTATGGAAACTTTCCCTCTCTATTGGAGGCCGTGTCGGATTTAGGATTTTACCGATTTTATAAAAAATACTTTCAGCAGCATATCAGCAGCGGCGTTATCAATTATAGTAACCAGGTTCGTGAGGTCGATTATATTTCAGGAGCCGATATGTTTATAAGACGAACCGCTTTAGATATAGTTGGCTTATTTGATAAAGACTTCTTCTTGTATTTCGAAGAAACCGAATTATCTATCCGATTTAAAAGGGCAGGATTTTTATCCATATTTTTGCCGCATGTAAAAATAATCCATCTCGAAGGAGCCTCAATTAAACCCGGCATCGACTTTAATTATGCCAAGCTTGAGCAGTTTGCAAAGAGCAGGGTTTTATTCTTTCGAAAATGTTATGGAACTAACCAGGCTAGGTTGATGAAGTTTCTCTATTGTTGGCATACTATTATCCTGTTTATATTAAACAGACGAGGAGATTTAAAAAAAACCATGAGAATTATTGCGAATGCATAACCAATTGATTAAAGTTCTGATTGTATTTGGTACACGGCCAGAAGCTATTAAAATGGCTCCCTTGATTCATGCGTTTATGAGGCAAAAAAACAATTACGAATTAAAGGTATGTGTAACGGCTCAACATCGGGAAATGCTTGATCAGGTTCTAGATTTTTTTCAAATAACGCCAGACTATGATTTGAACCTGATGCAACCCGGACAAGATTTATATCAGCTATCTGCTAGGGTTTTAACCGATTTGAAACCTGTGCTTGTGGAGTTTAAACCTGATTATGTTTTTGTTCACGGTGATACAACTACATCTGCAATGGCAGCACTGGCAGCGTTTTATAACGGTGCTAAAGTATGTCATATAGAGGCCGGACTTCGTACTTATAATAAATATTCGCCTTTCCCTGAAGAAATGAACCGGCAGCTAACCTCGAGGTTAACTGATTTGCATTTCGCTCCAACTTCTGCCGCAAAGACCAATTTAGTATCGGAAGGCGTAAAGGAAAGTGATATAATAGTTACAGGAAATACTGTTATAGATGCTTTGTTATGGGCAAAAGAAAAGTTAATTGGTTTTGAAAACCAGGAGATAAAGCTGTTAAAACAATTAATAAAGTCGGATAAAAAACTTATCGTAATAACGGGGCACCGGAGAGAAAATTTTGGAGATGGATTCTTGGCAATCTGTGATGCCATAGTTAAACTTTCTAGTCGTACCGACGTGCAGTTTATTTATCCGGTGCATCTTAATCCTAATGTGCAAGACCCGGTTTACGAACGTTTAGAAGATTTGGCTAATGTCGATTTAATTCAACCTCTGGGATACCCCGCCTTTGTTTGGTTAATGATACAAAGCTATTTTATACTTACCGATAGCGGTGGGATACAAGAAGAAGCACCCTCACTCAGGAAGCCTGTTCTGGTTATGCGAGATACAACAGAAAGGCCTGAAGCTGTTGAGCATGGAACCGTTAAGTTGGTCGGCACAGATGAACAGAAAATAATAAAGGAAGCAACTGCCTTGCTTGAAGATAGAAATTATTATCTTGAGATGAGCAGAAACCATAATGCCTACGGAAATGGAAATGCCTGCGATGGGATTTTGAACTTTTTAAACTCTAAAAGTGTGTAGAATCCTTTTTATTGCTCCTTTTCCCGATGAACAAAATTCGAAAGAAGGGATGTTACAGCGAATTTGGGCAATTGACCAGCTATTTAGTTCAGAAGAACGGCTTTACCTTGATATAAGTTTTACAAAAAATTTTCTTTATACTAAAGCGACAATAGCTTCAAAAGCTAAGGGATATAGACTTAATTATTTTCTTCATTTCCCCATTATTTTTTTCCTTTTTTGGCGGTGGGAAGTGGTTTATTGCCATTCTGTGTTAAATTATTTAAAAATAGCCCTCTTGGCGGGGTTAACAGAAAAAAAAGTAGTTCTTGATATGCACGGGATTGTGCCGGAAGAAAAATTGGTCGAGAGACGCCAACTATTGTCTTTTTTTTATAGCTGCGCGGAGAAGCTTGCGTTTAGAGCTACGTCACTTGCAGTTCATGTAAGTAAACAAATGAAGGCTCATTACATTAAAAAGTATCCGGCATATAAAGGTAAGCATATTATCTATGCCATAATTCCGGCTCACTTGAGAAACCCGGAGCTTCAAAAACCCATCCTTAATTCAGAAACGCGTACAAATAGTAATAAGGTAGTAATTATATATTCGGGAAATACACAGATTTGGCAGAACATAGAATTGATGTTAAGGGTGATAAAAAAAAATAACCAACCCCAGTTAAGGTACCTTATCCTTACTGGTGAACCTGCAGAGATGAGATCGATGATAAATAAATTTGATTTGACTGAACATAAGATTGAAGTGAAAAGCGTGGCCCCCGAGCAACTATTTGGGCATTATCAAAAAGCGCATTATGGATTTATTTTAAGAGATGATATACCTATCAACCGAGTGGCTAACCCCACTAAAATGATAGAATATTTAAATTACGGCATTATTCCAATTGTTAATTCGCCGAATATTGGTGACTTTCTGGAAATGAACTATGAATTTGTGAACTACGAACATTCCTTCCAAGATTTGCCTGCCGTTAAAAGTGAAAAAAATATGCAGATAGCGAAAGATGTTATTAACATGAGCAATGAACACCAGTTTAAATTAGCTGTTCTAAGCAGGAATAGGGTAGAATGATTATATATTACGTTCTATTTTGCTTTATTCTATTTAATTTTCTTTTGGTTACAAAAGGAAAGTTAAAAGAAACTCAGGCACTAGTCTGTATTAGTATTGTATTGATTTTCGTGGCAGGACTAAGAATGCCGGGAATTGATCGTGACTCTGTAAATTATATAGACTTTTTTAATTCATTCGGAAGTCCGGCAGAATATTTTACAGACCTAAATAAGAATATTTTTTACGAACCTCTTTATTATCTCATCCCATCAACAATACGATACACTTTTGATCTGAGTACTTACTGGACATTTTTAGTAATTGCTATTATCGCCATAACTTTAAAAATCTATGCTATAAAAAAACTTACAGATTTGGCTCTCTTGTCAGTTCTTGTTTATTTTGGCCATTTCTTTATACTTCACGAAATGACCCAGATAAGGGCCGGAGTAGCATCAGCCATTGTGTTATTATGTATCGTTCAAATAGAGCATAAACGTTTCTTGTACTTTATCGGATTGATTCTTCTCGGTACTTTGTTCCACTTTTCTATTGTGATTTTTATCCCTTTCTTCTTTTTAAGCGCGGAAGAACTAAACAAAAAACTTTATCTGGCTTTATTATATTTTCCTTATATCATGTATGCTTTGAAGGTAAATATTCTTACAATTTTGGACCAATTGCACCTTGGCGTTATATCAAATAAGCTTCAGTTATATAATGATCTGTTTGAAAAAGGGGATGATAGTGAGATTAATGTTTTTAACGTTCTGTTTATAATTCAGTTGATAATTTGTACTGTATTTATTATTAAAAGCGAGGTGCTTTATCAAGAGAATCGGTACGCACTTCTGCTCATAAAAATCTATGCCATTTCAGCATCTTTTTTCGTTCTTTTCTCCGCTATTCCTATAATTGCATTTCGGCTCAGCGAACTGTTGCAGATAGTACAGATAATTCTGTTACCTTTCTTGCTTTACCTTCTTCGACCACATTACGTACCTTTACTTGCTGTAATCGCATTCGCCTTAATGATATTGACTTTTGATTTGTTTTATGTGGGGCTACTAAAGCCTTACCAACTTAATTTTTAATGAGGAATACGGTTTGCATTTTGATGGCCACTTATAACGGATCGCTTTATATAGAAGATCAGTTAGACAGCATCTTAAACCAGAATCATAAAGATTGGGTGCTTTTTATCAGAGATGATGGATCGACAGACAATACGGTCGAGATTTTAAATACCTATACCGAAAAAGAAGAGAGAATAGTTGTTGTGAAAGATAGGGTCCAGAAAAATTTGGGGAGCTGTATGAACTTCTCGGCCTTAATGAAATTTGCGGAAGGCAAATATGAATATTACATGTTCTCCGACCAGGATGATGTATGGTTCCCTGATAAAATAACTTCAAGTATTAATAAAATGCTTGAACTGGAGAATAAGTACGGTAAGCACTATCCTCTATTGGTTTATACAAACTTTATTTATGCAGATGAGGAATTGCAAATAGTTAATAAAGAAATCGATTTGGCTCCTGCTGATCAAACAGATCCGCTGTCTCTATTCCGAAATTTGTTTCTTCAAAACCCTGTTTATGGATGTACTACCTTGTTTAACAATTCTCTGCTTAAAAAAGCACAAAATTTACCTGTAACTTTTAAGTTCCACGATTATTGGATAGCCTTTGTTGCGGCTTCCACCGGATATGCCGTACATTTGTCAAAACCTACGCTTTTATACCGGCAACACCCCCACAACATTACATCTGTTTTGTATAAGAGTCGTTTCAAACAACGTGTTAAAAGGGCTTTAGCCTTTAGGGAAATAAGAGCAGACGTGTTAAGGAAAATACTTCAGGTAAAAACAATATTCGGGCGTTTTGAAGCGGACATGAGCACTGACAAAAAAGAGCTTATTGAAGGTTTTTTAAATAAGGTGCAAGCTGGCGGAATGCCAGTGATCGGCTATATGTTTAAACGTCAGATCTTTCCAAGGAACAGAATAAACAGGGTTCTTACTATGCTCGCTCTTGTAAAAAGGATACGTTATTACGGAAGAAGAAATAGCGAATTCTCTCGCTTATAGTCAGATAATGAAACTTGTTTTTGATAATATAATTTTTAGTTTACAAAAAAGTGGCGGGATATCTGTTTACTGGTTCGAGTTGATAAGCAGATTCTTAAAAGAGCATTCATCGCAGTGTGATTTTATAGAAGCTAAGGGTGCCCTTGAAAATGTGTTTAGAAAAAATACCCATATCCCAGCGGAAAAAATCGTCAAACAAAACAGCATTATACCCATTCAATTAATTCGTTATTTACCAATTCCGATTAATACAAGCGATACGGCAATTTTTCATTCCGGCTATTATCGGGTTCCCTTTGCGCCGGCTAAGAAGTTTAAGCAAGTGCTGACCGTGCATGATTTTACATATGAAAAGTTTACTCATGGATTAAAAAGAGAGGTTCATACCGCACAAAAAAGGGTAGCCATAAAGGCCGCGGATATCATTATTTGTGTCTCTGAAAGTACTAGAAGGGATTTGCATACTTATTATCCTGAATGTAAACACAAAGATATCAGGGTGATTTATAATGGCGTTTCTCATGATTATAAGCCTTTATCTAATGATCAAAAAACAATCAGCTCGAGGCCTTTTATATTATTTGTTGGTTCAAGAGCAGCTTATAAAAACTTCATTTTAACGGTAGATCTTATCTCCGGACTGAATGAGTATGACCTGGTACTTACAGGTAATCATCTAAGTGATTCTGAAAAAGCACTTCTTGAAATTAAGCTTAAAGGACGTTACCGTATATATCCCGGAATCGCAAATGAAGAGTTGAATACTCTGTTTAATTCGGCTTATTGTTTGCTTTATCCATCCTTATTTGAGGGTTTTGGAATACCGGTGCTTGAAGCAATGAGAGCTGGTTGTCCGGTTATTGCACTTAATAATTCTTCCCTTCCGGAAGTATGTGGCAAAGCAGGTATATTGCTCGAAAGTGCAGATCAGCGTTCCCTTTCGTCAGCTCTTGGGCATATCCAGGATAACCGGGAGAAAATTATAAGCGCCGGATATCTTCAGGCAGCTCAATTTTCCTGGGACAAATGTTACGAAGAAACTATAAAAATCTATAAAGAATTGGGGTTGGAAAATTGAACTCACTAACCGTCATTGCCGACTCGATCGGCAATCGTAAAGCGTTATACTGGCATGGATGTATTGCCACCGCTTTAAGATTCCTGCCTGCGCAGGAATGACGACACACGCAGATCGTCATTGCCGACCTGATCGGCAATCGTAAAGCGTTATACCGGTATGGAATATATTATATCCCCACACTCCTCTCTTATTAGGCATCCTGCGATACTGTTGTTTTATCAATAACCTTAAACATTTTTTTATCACCCTAATCTCAAATCAGGAAAAAACCCTAGGTTTGCATATCAAACAATCAAATCCTCAGGAACAATCCGCATGAAAAGGCCTCGCTTTAATCAGTCCCTGATAATTCTTCTAACTCCGATAATTTTACTCGTTCTACTTACTCCCTTGTCATGCAGAAAAAAGCAGCGTGAAACCCTGATTTATCAGAATGATTTTGAAACCAATGATCTGGCCAAAATTGAGCGGGGCCTAATCGATGTATTTTTTTACAGCTCAGGAACTAATCTTCAAACCAAAGTGTTGGGCCGCTACAACAACGGCAGTTTTGTACTTCGCTTAAATGACCTACCTACTCATGAAATGATTCGAATCAGCTTCGACCTCAACACCCACGATACATGGGATGGTAATCAAACCGGCGGGGGTGCCGACGGCCCAGATACTTGGCAAATGAACATCGATGGAAAACCGGAAATATATACTACCTTCTCAAACAGCACCTACATACAATCTTACCCTGGCACTTACCCATCATTTAACCAGCCTAAGAATTACGGAGTGAAAGACATGCCGGGGGCCTGTATTTGGATAAATGAAAATGTTGGCACTACCCGCTATAAAATTGAAAAATTTATCCCTCATAACAGCAACACTTTCGTACTGGAATGCCTTGACCGATTGGTACAAACCAACTCTCCAACCCCCATGTGCGATGAAAGCTGGTCTATTGATAACATCACTATCACTGCGGTAAGCATGTAAACCTCGGGAGAAATTAAATGACACCGGGAGATAAAGAAGACATCTAGATGAATCGAAAAAAAGTTCAGTTTTTGACACTTTGCTTATATGCAATTTTCAGCGCTTTCATTTTGGATGCTACTGCACAAAACCTCTCGCTACAGAATCAGGTACTCGATGACTACTACCGCCGTGAACAGCTCTTCAACAAAATCGATTCCTCCGTCTCATTCACTATCCGACCGCTAAGTGCTTCAGCACTCGGACGTGAAAATATGTTTTACCCGGATAGTAGCGGAATCGACAGCCTTCAGCATGCCAGACTATCTTTCGGTCCGGTTAAAATGAAGCTTTTACCGGTAATTGTTAAAACACAATTCACCTCTCATCATCCCTCTGGCTGGAACGACGGAGCTATGATCCCGAATGCAGGCCTACAAACTTTAGTGTCGGCAGGTGTTCATGCGCATTCCGGCTTATTTTCTTTGCAATTTCAGCCAGAACTTGTTGTAGCCGAAAATAGTCGTTTCCCGGGTTTTCCAGGCGAATACCAAATTGAAACATGGGCAGTAACTTACGACTACTATTATAACCTTATTGATGCTCCTGAGCGTTATGGCAAAGGCACATATACTCGCTTCAACTGGGGGCAAAGTAGCGCCCGGGTAAATTATAAGCAATTTTCTGCAGGGCTTTCGACGGAAAACCTATGGTGGGGGCCAGGGCGGCGAAACTCTTTATTAATGAGTAATAATGCTCCGGGGTTTAAACACTTAACATTGAATACCAGCAGCCCGATTCATACCTACATCGGCTCATTTGAGGCCCAGCTTATCGCGGGAAGGTTAGAGAATTCGGGTTTTGCACCCCCGGGCGCAGACAGTCTGCTCTACGGTACGCCTATTTATAAACCCAAAAGCGACTTATTACGTGATATTTCCGGCTTCATCGTAAGTTACCAGCCGAAATGGGTAAACGGGCTCTTTCTCGGATACGCACGTACAGCACAGAACTATAGTAACAAGGCCATCGCCCGGCCCTTTCTCCTACCCTTTAAACGCTTTAACTATGATAAGGCTCGCGATGAAGATCGAGGTTATGACCAGTATCTCTCGCTCTTTGCCAGATGGATATTCCCTGAGGCACATGGCGAATTGTATTTTGAGTATGGTTTGAACAGCCATCCTTTTGAGTTAGATCGCCAAAAGGGAAGTCCGGGACATTCCCGCGCGTATACCTTTGGACTGAGAAAGTTTATTCCAACCCAAAGGCCAAATACACAGTACCTTATCGATCTTGAAATATCCCAGTTATCCGGCCCCGCAGATTATATTGGTAAAGGCGGCGAATCCTGGTACGTTCATGATCGGGTGCGTCACGGTTATACACACAAAGGCGAAATCCTCGGCGCGGGAATAGGAACAGGAGGGAATTTGCAGTCGCTTTCAGTCAGCCGCATTCAGGGGTTAAACCGCCTTGGTTTGCAATTGGAGCGCCACGTCAGAAATAATGATTTGTTGTTTTACGCGATTAAAGATTATCGAAGGCACTGGGTCGATTTGAGCCTCGCTCTAAATGCCGACAGAACTTATAAGAAGTTTATTTTCAATGGGGGTCTTCATGCGATAAAATCACTCAACTACCAGTATTATCTCGAGAACGTTCCCGGCGTCTTTTTTGTAAAAGGGAGGGATATCGTCAACATCCAGGCAAATCTAGGTCTCGCGTACAGGTTTTAATCGCCCTACGTGCCCATCATTTCACACCCCGTCATAAAAAGTTCCTCCTCCCCTACGCACCTGTCGTTCCTGCGCAGCAGGAATCCTAAAGCACCAACAAACCAAATACCGATATAGCACTTTACTAACTACTCATTAGTCGGTAATAATGATCGACTCCATCCCGAATTCCCACTCAAAATGACTTTCGTACCCCATATCCGTCCTTCCTGCGCAGGCAGGAATCCTAAGCTTAAACCACAATAACCTAACTTTTCAAAACAATACCCACATTCTGCACTTATAATCACTTATCGAAATAGAATTTAACAATTAACGGATTTTTATAACTTTGTGCGCACACTACTTAACATATGCTTATATTTTTTGCTATAGCATCCAGCTTCCTCCTAACAGCACTAATTGTCCCCGTTGTCATCAGGGTCGCCATAAGAAGACGACTATTCGACGCACCAACCGAAACACGAAAAGTTCATAAAAGAATTATCCCCAACTTGGGTGGCATAGCAATATTTGCCGGCTTTATGTTCTCCCAGCAGTTATTTATACGCTCAGAAATGATTCCTGCCTTGAATCAATTATTGATGTGCGGCAGTATTTTATTCATGCTCGGCCTTAAAGATGATATCATCGGATTGAGTCCTTATAAAAAATTTGTGGCGCAATTTGTCGCCGCTCTAATTGTCGCCATGATAGGCAATATCCGCATTATGGACCTCGGCGGAGTGCTAGGCATGTATGAATTAAGCTACCCTTTTAGCATTAGCCTCACCGTTTTTGCGATTGTAGGAGTAGTAAATGCTTTTAACTTAATCGATGGTATTGATGGCCTTGCGGGCCTCCTTGGTTTAATCGTTTCACTAACCTATGCCTGCCTGTTCTTAAGTGCCGGAGATACCGGATGGTCTTTTTTATGTTTCTCACTAGCTGGTGCCTTAGGAGGTTTCCTCATTTATAACATTACCCCGGCAAAAATTTTCATGGGCGATTCCGGTGCACTAATGATAGGCTTCTTTTCAGCCGTTACCAGTATTCATTTTATAAACCTGTCTTCACAAAAGCTTATACATATCGGACAATTCGATATTACCTCTGCCATTGGTTTGGTGATGGCTTTATTAATAATCCCTCTGTTTGATACGCTTAGAGTGTTTACTTTACGTATTCTTGGCAACCGATCCCCATTTGAAGCCGACCGCAACCACCTTCATCACCGTTTATTATCGGTAGGCCTGTCGCATTTCCAGGCAACCTTAATTCTTACCTCTTTAACCCTGGTATTTGTCGGACTTGCCTACTTATTTCAGGATATAGGCTCCAATGAACTCATTGCCACCCTGGCTATTATCATCCTCTCGTTAAACACGGGTTTTACCTTATATACCAAAACCCTCGAAGATCGCCGGACCGAGAAGCTCATTAATAATATGCAGCCTTCTTTTGTGGATCAGGATAAATTAAAAATTGTAAAGCATTTAGAAATTGAAGAAAAAAAGGTGCTTAGGCCCGTCTTTGAGAAAATCAGTCAAAATTAAATCTGCCAGCGTTTATTGTCTTTTGTTTAACACGCAAAACTTGCAGGAAGTATTAGGAAAAACCATATTTGCATTTCTCTAATCTTCAATGCAGGAATCAGACTACTTAAAAATCTTCCGGCCCAACTATGTTTCCGGTTTAAAACGCTTGGGAAGCAAATTCGACGGCGGTTACGTCATCCATCATCCTTCTCTCAAAGATGTAGACTACCTGGTAAATTATGGCGTAGGCTACAATGTCGACTTCGAGTGCGATTTTTTCAGGGAAACCGGCGCTCCTACGCTTGCCTTTGATCCCACCTTAAGCGATACCACAAAACTGAAAAAATTTGCAACGTCTTTCTCCATTCTTCGATTGCTTAGCGAGTTAAAGTATTTCACCCCCTGGCAGTTCAGGAGGCTGACATTAAAGAACTTTAAAATTACTCTGATCGAAGAGGGCTTATCTGATAAAAATCTTGGGTCCTATAAAACACTGGCTTATCATCTAAAAAAATACAATCTTCTGGACAAGAAGATCATGCTTAAAGTGGATATCGAAGGGGCCGAATATGAAGTCTTTGCTGATGATAGTATTTACCCATACCTCGAAAATGCTGTACAGCTTGTACTGGAATTTCATGACCTGAAGAATAACCTCCACCAGGTGCATGCCATCATAACCAAGCTAAAGACCACCCATACCTTAATTCATATCCATGCGAATAATCATGGTGGATATTTTGACTTCAATGGGAAGCGGGTGCCTGAATTGATAGAGCTGAGTTATTTGCGAAACACGTATATTGATGCAGCAATACCGTCTCAGGCGAATTATCCCATACCTGTTCTCGACCAACCGAGTCACAAACGGAAGCCGGATCTTAAGCTGGATTTTTTCAAATAATAACGAATTCAATTCTAGCAAGCCCTTTCTATATGACTTACTCCAACTTTTGAACTTTCCATCTACCTGTCTTCCCATCTATTCTATTTTCTAGATGACTTACTCCCACTTTCCCATCTATTCCAGTTTATGACGTACTAAAACTTCCGACTTCCCGTCTTTCCCACTTTCCATTTAATTTTATGAGCCATCCACCTTAGTTTATTACCTTTGCCTCAGCTAATTCTGATGAAGAGAAGTATTTTCAAAATTCTTATTGCGCTTGTTTTACTTTTCGGGCCGTTAGTTCAGGCACAAAATCTTCCGGTGGGAACACCTGTGCTGGAAGAGTACTACCGGAATTTACAGTTACTGGGAAAGCTTGATTCAAATATATCTTTTACCATTAGGCCGCTTACTTCGCTAGCCCTGCAGCAAGAAAACATCTATAATCCGGATACATCATTATTGAAAGATTCTACGGGTCTCGGTTCCCAAAGTTTTCATGCCAAAAGAGTTGGATTACAACTCTTGCCGCTAAGCCTTCAAACCCAATATAACTCCCGCAATCCCTATGGATGGAATGATGGGCCAATGATTCCTGCAAGAGGTTTCCAAACGCTTCTGCGTGGAGGAGTATTTGCTAAATACGGTGTTCTTAGTATTCAGCTGATGCCTGAACTGGTTTTTGCCGAAAACAAAGCCTTTACCGAAATTGAACCTGCTAAACTATCTCCGCGTTTTCCTTATTACGATCTTCCTCAAAGATTTGGTATTAAACCTTATTTTAATTTTTTTCCCGGACAAAGCAGCATCCGGCTAAATCTCAATCGTATTTCCTTCGGTCTCTCTTCAGAAAATTTATCCTGGGGTCCCGGCATTTATAATTCCTTATTAATGAGTAACAACGCTCCGGGGTTTTATCATCTTACCGTGAATACACGGAGACCTATAAGCACACCCATAGGCTCTTTTGAGGGCCAGCTAATCGCAGGAAGGCTGGATGGTTCCGGATACCAAGCTAAACCCGACGACTGGCGTTACTTGTCGGGCATGGCTTTGACTTATCAACCTAAATGGGTGCCAGGTCTATTTTTGGGTTTAACACGGAGTTTTCAAATGTATAGTAAAGAAGTCGGGAGCAGCATATCAAATTATTTCCCCCTTCTTCAGGCTTTCGAAAAACAAAAAACGAATGAAGACGCAGTTAATAGGGATCAACTCACGTCTGCATTTATTCGCTGGCTTTGGGTGCCTGCAAAGGTCGAAGTGTATTTCGAGTATGGTCGAAACGATCATTCAGGTAACATACGGGATTTCACCTTGCAGCCTGAGCATTCACGGGCTCACACTTTAGGTTTAAAAAAAGTTATTGGGGTACCGTCGGGTAGTTTTATTAATTTAAACTACGAAATGACTCAAATGCAACAACCCTCGAGTGCTTTTATCAGAAATGCCGGTTCGTGGTATGGCCACAATGGTGTGGTACATGGGTATACACATGGAGGACAGGTTTTAGGTGCAGGAATAGGCCCCGGAGCCAATTCGCAAACACTTGAAATTTCAGCATTTAATGGTCTGGAGCTATATGGACTAATAATGGAGCGGTATGTTCACGACACGTATGCAGAAATTACAAATGGGTCAAAAGCCTGGGTTGATTACAGTTTGGAGCTCAGGTCATCAAAAACATTTAAAAATGTGATCTTAGGAGCAAGACTAAAGGCTATCGGATCCTCTAATTACCAGTGGCGATTAAAAAACCCTGTCGCGGGTTCTTCAGAGGCATCAGGTTATGATATGTTTAATTTGCAGGCCCAGATAGGTTGCACATATCGTTTTTAAAGGGAATGAAAACATTCTGCATAATCTATCGCTCGATCGTAGCTAATTAGAGGGATTTAAAATGCCTGAATTAATTTTAATGTTTGATATGAAGTCCGCGCCGTCTACGCATTGTATTTCTTTTGAGCTTCGAATAATTATAATGCATGTGTGTGTTTTTTGAAAGCCGGTTTTTGACTGTTATCGTACAATGATCAAAAATTCAAGTTACTTTATGGGTATTTAAACAAAAGTCTTATTTTTGACGAGCATTAGTCAAGAGACAGCGATGATTCTAATGTTAGATAATACCCTACGCTGATGAGGCGATAAATCAAGAAGATTTCTACCGCGATTATAATTTTATAGCAGACATAAGCAGCGTGTTCAAACGTACACAAAGGAGTGGCAAGCACTGTATTTGTGAAGCAATGATGCTAGTAGTTTTAGGATTCATAACTAAGTTGCAACCATAAAAATCGTAGATTGAAGTATTGACAACTCAGGAGCAATTAAGCTTTAGGTACAGAATAGATTAGACCATCTTGAGGAAAATTAAGGGTCATTCGTATAAAATTCATGAGGAGTCTCTTTCTCGTAACATTGGTCAAAGAGTTTGATTGATGAAAAGAGAGCAAAGGGTCGTGAATCGGATTAAAGGTTCTGTCACGCATGTATTTGCGATAGTTTCTTCCCCATTTCATAAATAAGTTGCGTGAGAACATAATTAGACGCTAGAAGTTGGAATCAACAAACATCAAACAAGCACCCGTTTCCCAGGACGACGAGATTTCGTTGAAGGAAGTTATTCTAAAGCTAATAGAGTGGTATCGCTACCTGTTATCCAAATCTATATTTATCCTACTGGCAGGAATTATCGGGGGGGCTTTGGGTCTAACTTACGCTTATTACAAAAAGCCAATTTATATAGCAGCCTGCACGTTTGTACTGGAAGAGGGAGGCCCTTCCGGGGGGATGGCGGGGCAGTATGCCGGCATAGCTTCGATGGTCGGGATTGATCTGAATGGAAGTGGTGGCGGTATATTTCAGGGAGATAACATAATCGAGCTGTATAAGTCTCGCACTATGATCGAGAAAACGCTATTATCTGAAGTGGAGATTGATGAGAAAAAGGTTTTGCTGATTGATCGCTATTTAGAAATTAATAAATTGCGCAAAGCTTGGTCCGGAAAAGCTGAGGTGGCGAATATTAGGTTTGCGCTTCAACCTGGAGAGTCATTTAGCCGCACTCAAGATAGTATTATCAGTGCAATAGTCTCCGATATTAGAACAAACTACCTGAATGTCGCCAAGCCGAATAAAAAGCTAAGCATAATCCAAGTAGAAGTTAAGGCGAAGGATGAAATCTTTGCTAAATATTTTAATGATGCAATTGTTAAGAATGTAAACGATTTCTACGTTCAGACAAAAACGAAGAGATCCCTTGAGAATGTCACTATTTTACAGCAAAAAGCGGATTCTGTTCGCTCCGTGGTGAATGGAGCTATTTATACAGCAGTAGCAGTGTCTGATGCGACCCCTAATCTTAATCCTACTCGTCAGGTTCAGCGTGCCGTTCCCATGCAAAGGGCTCAAATTTCTGCTGAAACAAATAAAACGATTTTAAGTGAATTGGTGAAAAACTTAGAAATGTCTAGAATGGGTTTACTGCGAGAAACGCCATTAATACAGGTTATCGACCAACCCATCTTGCCGTTGGCTAAGGAGCAGTTTAGTAAGAATAAAGCAATTATATTCGGAGGATTAATTGGAGGGTTTTTAACCATGCTGGCTTTACTGATTAGAAAAATCATTAAAGATGCAATGACTTAATAGATTATGGTTACCTATACTCTAAAAGTTGTAGATATTCGAAAGGAAACAGAAGATACCGTAACCATCTGTTTTAAGCAACCTGCTATACGTAAGATTAAGTATCAAGCAGGCCAATATCTTTCCCTGATTTTTCGAATCAATAGCAGACGGTATGTTAGACCTTATTCTTTTTCCTCGTGTCCGTTTGTTGATCAATTTCTGGAAGTGACAGTAAAGAGAGTACCAAACGGTATTGTCTCGAATCACATCCATGATACAATCGACGTGGGGGACTCAATAGAGGCTTTGGTGCCTATGGGGGACTTTATATATGAGGATAAGGGCGATACTCGAGAGGTTTATTTTTGGGGAGCAGGGAGCGGTATAACACCTCTTATTTCTCTCATAAAACACATTCTTACATCAACTGAACTAAAAGTAGTTTTGGCCTACGGAAACAGAAGTTTTGATACCACTATCTTTTCAAGTACTATTGAATCTTTTAAAGAAAAATACGCGGAAAGATTTAAAGTGTGGCATTTTCATACGCAGCTTCAAATAGCCCCAGAAAATACTGATGTAATTGAAGGCAGAATTAATAGTGACCTTATTCTTAAAATAGTCGCTAGAGCTGATGTTAATGTTATCAAACACTACATTTGTGGTCCTAAAGGGTTAAAGGAATCTGTTACGGAGACATTATGTAAGTTAGGAACTTCTGATGATAGAATTTTTACCGAAGAATTTGAGATTTCAAAGAACCCAACAGACTTTGTGAACGTAACCACTGAATATATTAAAATTAATTTTAAAAGTGTTGAATATGACCTGGAAGTTATCAAAGGAAAGAGCATCTTAGAATCAGCATTAGATGCAGGCCTAGAGTTGCCATACTCCTGCCAAACTGGTACTTGTAATACATGCAAAGCTAGAACAATAAATGGCGTAATAAAAATGGTGGGATTATCCAAAGAACGGTCAGATCTTCTAGAAAATGAATGTCTGCTATGTTGCAGCCATCCTGTATCTGACAATGTCTACATAGCAATTTAACAATGAAAGTAGTTTTACTAGCTGGAGGTTTGGGAACACGACTCTCTGAAGAAACAGTATTGAAACCGAAGCCCATGGTTGAAATAGGAGGTATGCCCATCTTATGGCATATCATGAAAATATATTCATCTCATGGCTTTAATGATTTTATCGTTTGCTTAGGATATAAAGGGTATTTAGTAAAAGAGTATTTCGCCAACTACTTTCTTCACAAGGCCGACGTAACAATAGATTTGAAGAAAAACGCTATTGAGGTTCATGAATCTGAGGCTGAGCCATGGAAAATAACATTGGTAGATACAGGGGATGATTCGATGACAGGCGGTAGGATCAAACGCATTCAGAAGTATGTGAATAACGAAACTTTTATGCTCACCTATGGAGATGGAGTTGGTGACATCAATATCAAGGCGTTGGTTAATTACCATAACAATCACGGAAAGCTATTTACAGTTACTTCTGTTCAGCCCTCCGGTAGGTTTGGTGCCTTAGATCTATCTGATAAAGATGAAGTACGCTCCTTTTTAGAAAAGCCCAAGGGGGATGGCTCGTGGATAAACGGGGGCTATATGGTATGTGAACCGGGGGTATTTGATTATATTAAAGAAGGGGATGCTACCGTTTGGGAGCAAGAGCCAATGCAGAGCATTGCTTCGGAGGGCGAGATGAACGCTTTTAAACATCATGGCTTCTGGCGGCCAATGGATACTTTAAAAGATAAGCATGATCTAAATGAAATGTGGCAAACCGGTGCGTCACCTTGGAAAGTATGGTAAATATGCTAGAAATTTTAAAAAAAAATTATATAGGAAAAAAAGTCTTTTTAACCGGCCATACCGGGTTTAAAGGTGCTTGGCTGCTAAAAACCCTAAAAATTCTAGGTGCAGAGGTAAAAGGTTATGCATTAGCTCCACAACACATAGACGACCTATTTAATCTAATTAATGGAAATGATATCTGCGATTCTGTAATCTCAGATTTAAGAGATCGAAAGACTCTTACAGCAGCAGTTTTAGATTTCCAACCAGATTTTATTTTCCATTTGGCTGCCCAACCTTTAGTAAGATTGTCTTATAAAATCCCTTCTGAAACTTTTGAAGTAAACGCGATTGGTACAGCAAACTTGCTGGATGCAGTTAAACTTTTAGAAAAATCGTGTTCGGTTGTATTAATTACTACGGATAAAGTCTATCATAATAATGAATGGGAGTACCCTTATCGTGAAAATGATAGATTAGGTGGATATGATCCATATAGCGCCAGTAAAGCCTGTGCGGAATTGGTAATTGATTCTTATCGTAATTCTTTCTTCAACATATCAAAATACGAAGCTCATAAAAAAGGAATTGCAGTTGCACGTGCTGGGAATGTAATTGGAGGAGGCGACTGGTCAAAAGACAGGTTGATACCTGATATTGCAAAAGCACTTGGTTCTAATCAGAAAATTCTAATCAGAAATCCAAATTCTGTCCGTCCATGGCAGCATGTTCTGGAGCCTGTCACGGCCTATCTTCAATTAGGCTCTAATTTAAGTACAGATCCTGTTAAGTTTAGTAATGCATATAACTTTGGTCCGTATGATACAGATGCTTTACCTGTTGTCGATATGTTAAATCTCGCATTAACATGTTGGGGAAACGGGAACTTTAAAATCGAGCAAATAGATAATCAACTTCATGAGGCAGGGCTATTAAAACTGGATATTAGTAAGGCTTTGGCCGAACTTGGGTGGAAACCAAAGTTAGATGCAAAAGGTGCTGTAAAAATGACTATGGACTGGTATAAGACATTTAAGGTTAACAAACCAGATATTATAAGGTTTACAGATAGTCAGATCATTGATTTTTTACATGCATAAAGTTCTTATCACTGGTATCACTGGTTTTCTTGGATCGCATATAGCTGAATCTCTTATTCAATACGATATTCAGGTAATTGGTCTAAAAAGAAGGACATCTGATATTTGGCGGTGCAAAGGTTTTGACAATCAGATTTATTGGATAGACATCGATGATAAAGGAAATTGGAAGCATGAGATTGTCAAAATCGCACCGCGCGTAATTATTCATTGTGCATGGATAGGGGTTGAAGTAACTGATAGAGACAATTGGGCTGAACAAATTAAAAATATCTATTTTTTAGCCGATTTAATAGAAATCACGAAATCTATTCTTTTAAGTAAATTCATTTTTCTTGGCTCTCAGGCCGAATATGGAAATATAAGCGGTAAAGTTTCAGAAAGGGTGCCTTCATGTGCGTTAAATGCGTATAGTAGTATTAAGTTGGCTTGTCTAGGTATAACTAAAACATTTTGCGAATCAAACCATATTAACTGGATATGGCTAAGGGTGTTTTCTGTGTTTGGAGAAAAGGAAAACGAAAACTGGCTAATTCCTTCAGTGATTAAAAAGATGCTGACGGAAAAAGAGATGGATTTCACTCCGGCTGGGCAAAAATATGCATACTTATATGTGAAAGATTTCGCAGATATTATTATGCGTATTTCGTCTTGTAACATTAGATCAGGTGTTTATAATATTTCATCCAAAAATGCACAACCACTCAGATGCGTTATTGAACAAATTAGAAATATAGTGAATCCGGATTTTAAACTTAATTTTGGGGCACTACCTTATCGTAAGGATCAGTCTATGCATATTGAAGGAGATATTTTAAAATTAACTAAACAGATAGGCAAGATTGAATTTTCTGATTTTAATTTAGCGTTGAAAAATACAATTGGGTATTGCCTTTCTAAGCAAAAGCTCGTATGAAAGTATCAGATTATATAGCTGAGATTTTAGTTGCCAAAGGCATTAAGAGTATTTTCGAGTTATCTGGTGGTATGATCACTCATATTCTTGATTCTGTGAGTCAGAATACTGATGTACATATTATTAGTATGCATCATGAACAGGCGGCTGCTTTTGCTGCCGAAGGATATGCAAGAGTTACAGGCACTCCCGGAGTTGCTTTAGCCACAAGTGGCCCTGGTGCCACTAATTTATTGACGGGCATAGGCAGCTGTTATTTTGATTCTACACCAACAATTTTTATCACTGGTCAGGTAAATAGACATGAGTTAAAAGGTGATAAAGGAATTCGGCAACTCGGTTTTCAGGAAACGGATATTGTATCAATGGCGAAGCCTATTACAAAAGCTTGCTATCAGATTTCTAATCCTGATGATATTCCTGCCATTTTTGAAGAAGCTTTTAGAATTTCTTTAGAAGGACGTCCGGGCCCGGTACTAATTGATATCCCCATGGATGTTCAGCGGGCGCAAATAAGCCCGGCGTATCCTACTCAGAAAGTGTTTGATTTTCCTGAAATTAATCAAGAGGTTCTTCGCAGCCTGGTCCATGATATTAGTAAGGCACTAAAGCCACTTATCCTTGCAGGCAGAGGAATCAAAGCAAGTAATTCTCAGGAGCTTTTCAATACATTTGTTAAACGTAGTCAGATCCCGGTGATTACAACACTCTTGGGGTTGGATACTATTCCTTATACTGATCCCTTGCGAGTTGGTTTTATTGGGAGCTACGGCAACCGATGGGCTAATATGGCGTTTGGTGACTGCGATCTCTTAATTGTGTTAGGAAGCAGATTGGATATCCGACAAACGGGTGCAGATACTGACTTTATTGAAAATCGAAGAATATATCACATTGATTGTGAGATTTCTGAGGTAAATAATAGAGTAAAAGGCTGCGTGCCGATTATTTCTGATCTTAAAACTTTCTTCAATGATTTTGTGGAATTTACATCTGACACAACCTTCACATCAAAGATAGATTGGATTTCTTGCATCAATAACTTAAGAAATACTTGGCCTGACACAGATGAACTTAAGCCCAAAGGGATAAATCCTAATATTTTTATGCATCAGCTTTCAAGAACTTCTCTTAAAGCTAAAGCTTATCTGGCTGATGTAGGCAGTCATCAAATGTGGGCAGCGCAATCTTTAGAAATTACTGAAAGCCAAAGTTTCTTAACCTCTGGTGGAATGGGGGCAATGGGCTTCTCCTTACCCGCGGCCATTGGCGCCTGTATGGCACTTGATAAAATGCCCGTTGTAGTTATTATTGGCGACGGTTGTATGCAAATTAATATTCAAGAGTTACAAACTATAGTGAGGAACAAACTCCCAATCAAAATTATAGTACTAAATAACCGAACTTTGGGAATGATCCGGCAGTTCCAGGACAGCTATTTTGAATCCCGATATCAATCAACTTATTGGGGATATGATGCTCCTGATTTCGCCAAGGTTTCTATAGCTTATGGAATAGATGCCCGTACCATTGAAAATCCAGCTGACACTCAAAATGCATTAGAGTGGTTATGGTCTGATATTAATGTAAATCAACCGCAATTGTTGCAGGTATTGATAGATCCACAGACAAATACATATCCGAAGATAGCTTTTGGACGACCCATCACTGAAATGGAGCCGTTCGCAAAACCTATTGAAATGGAAGGTACCTAATATTCATTATACATGCTACAAAATATAACAGACCCTTCGCTTCAGAACAGCTTAACGAAGATCGCAAAGAAGAAAACTACTCAGGTAATAGTTCCTGGAGAAAATTATATTCCAGTTACAGGCAAGGTCTTGGACGAGGAGGATATTCTGTTTGGAGTTGATGCGGCTTTGGATGGATGGCTAACCGCTGGTCGTTTTGCTAATCAATTTGAAACTGACTTTGCAAAGTACTTCGGCGCATTTAAAGCACTATTAGTTAATTCTGGGTCGTCCGCTAATTTAATAGCTTTTTACACCTTAACCTCCCCTAAATTAGGAGACAGGGCAATAAAGCCCGGTGATGAAGTGATTACAGTAGCCGCAGGCTTCCCAACAACTATAAATCCGATCATTCAGTTTGGGGCTATACCGGTGTTTATTGATGTGGATATAGCTACTCATAATGCTAAATCTGATATAATAGAAGCGGCGGTTAGCTCAAAAACTAAGGCGATTATGATTGCTCATTCGTTAGGAAATCCGTTCGATTTAGATGAAGTGATGCGGGTTGCTAAAAAATATAATTTATGGGTGGTAGAAGATGATTGCGACTCATTAGGAGCAACCTACAGAGGTAAAAAAACCGGTACCTTTGGGGATCTTTCAACATTTTCTTTTTACCCGGCACACCACATCACTATGGGCGAAGGAGGAGCAGTCGTAGTTAATAATCCGGAGTTAGCTAAACTTGCAGAAAGCTTTAGAGACTGGGGGAGAGATTGTTATTGTGAGCCAGGAAAAGACAATACCTGCGGATGCCGTTTTAATCAGCAATTGGGAACTCTCCCTTATGGCTATGACCATAAATATACTTATTCTCATATTGGCTTTAATCTGAAAGTAACGGATATGCAGGCTGCCTTTGGGGTATCGCAGATAAAAAAAATAGATCATTTTGTGCAGCGCAGAAGGGAAAACTATGCGGGCTTGTATAAGCGTATGAAAGAGTTTGAAGATATATTTGTTTTACCTGAACCTACTCCTAATTCTGATCCTTCTTGGTTTGGATTTTTATTGACATTAAGAGAAGGGGATTCAAATGATCGGCATATGTTAGTTCAGCATTTGGAAGAAAAAAAAATCGGGACCAGGTTATTATTCGGCGGTAACTTGTTGCGTCAACCCGCTTACGCAAATATTCAACACCGTGTTGTGGGAGAACTAACGAATACGGATACGATTATGAATAATTCTTTTTGGCTAGGTGTATGGCCTGGATTAAACACTGTTCATTACGACTATATAGCCAGTGTAATCAGAAATTATACAAATATCTAGTTTCGTAAAACTAAGCTACTGATCGAACGCGAAAATTCAATCGAACCTTTTATGTCGAACTTTTACCTTTTTAAAAAATACTATGAAGTTTTATCCCTCCAATCTAAAACAAAGCTAAGATATCTGATAATCCTTTTGGCTTTTTCGTCTTTGGCTGAACTCTTCAGTTTCTCGCTTGTGTTACCTTTTCTCACCGCCCTTTTAAAGCCAGAAGTTATTTATAACGACGAGAAATTTGCAGGAATCAAGTCGTTTTTTTCAATTGAAAGTATATCGGACTTGCAAATTAAGTTGACACTTGTCTTTAGTTTGTTTACTATTTTCTCAACTATAATAAGGGTATACGGATTAAAATTCAGCACTAAAACGTCTTTCCAAATTGGTTCGGAAATCTCTGTAAAACTATATGATTCTATAATTCGTCGTCCTTATGAAAGCCACATCAAGACCAATAGTAATACACTCGTCAACAGCATAACATATAAGTCTTCTCAAATTATTTATGGAGGTTTCTTGCCTGTTTTTTCAATTGTTACTAATTCGTTGGTCATATTATCTATACTTATTCCATTATTTTATTTCTACCCTGGTGCAACACTTAAAATACTGGCTATTATTTTAGTAACCTACTTAACTATAATTCTATACAATAAAGCAAAAATTAAGAATAACGGCCTTGTGGTTTCGCGTTATAGTGATTTAATTCAAAAGCAACTGAAAGAAAGTTTAGCGAACATTAGAGATATTATTCTCGACAATACTTATGGAATATTTGTCTCTAGTTATCAAAAAAATGATTTGAGGTTGAAAGATGCGCTGGGGAAAAATCAATACATAGGGGCAACGCCTAGATACTACCTCGAGTCCGGGGCTATTTTGGTTATCTCTTTATTATGTTATTATGTCATTAAAAGTGGGGGTGATATAACGACTTTCATACCTAGCCTGGCAATTTTTTTAATCGCTTTCCAAAGAATTCTCCCGTCAACCCAAAACATTTATTATTATTGGACAGCATTTTTGGGCAATAAAATCATGATGATGGAAGTCATCGATTTGTTATATGAAAGACCGGAAGTAGCTAATCATAACCAAGAGGTAGGAAGATTGAAATTCAATAATAAAATTGAGCTGAAGAACATAAGCTTTTCTTATTCGGGTCAGTCGACTAAAATATTGCATGGTGTGAGTTTAGAAATATTCAAAGGCGACAAGATCGCAGTACTGGGAGAAACCGGAAGCGGTAAAAGTACTTTGATTGATCTAGTTATGGGCTTATTACAACCACAAGATGGACAAATTTTGATCGACGGAGTAAAATTGACTATTGAAAGTCTTAAGTCATGGCAACAAAATATTTCTCATGTCCCACAAGTCATAACTTTGATGGATTCTACCATTAGAAGTAATATCATTTTTGGGAGGGATTCAAAATATGAAGATTCTGAGGAGAGGTTAGCTGCGATATCTGATATACTTAAGCTCAACGAGTTTATGGATAAGAAAAAAAATGGCTTTGACGAGCAAATAGGTGAAGGTGGGGTTTCGCTTTCAGGCGGTCAGAGACAACGACTCGGAATAGCTAGAGCCCTTTATAAAGATACCGATTTGTATGTTTTCGACGAGGCCACCAGTGCTTTAGACAATAATACTGAAGATTATATTTATGAGGCCTTATTTAAAACCTATCGCGACAAGACCTTCATTTTGATAACACATAATCATTCCGCTTTGAAGTTTTGCAATAAGGTATTTAAGGTCTCTAAATCCGGTTCAATATTGCAAGAATTATGATAAAGAAATATTTAAGCATTGGAACCCCTTACGATAGTTTTAATAATGACAAAATTTTAAGTCACGAGGTATCAACTTTATATCCGGGTGCGATGTGGGTTTATGAGTTGAAAAAATTACTGCAGGACTCGGAGTTTAAGATTCATACCTCCGATGTTATTCATCGGTTGATACAAAAAAAAACTGTTAATCCGTGTGATGTTTATTTGTATTGTGACGAGACCTATCTTGAATCGTCGAGCCATCTAATACGCCTTGGATGTAACCCACTAATTCTGTCATCTTTTGAATCCCCAATAGTTTCTCGAAAGTTTTATTTGAAATTGGAAGAAGCCAAAAACGCGTTTAAATACAAGATTCTTTTTAAAGGAGCTATCGATTCCAGGCGTGACGAAAATTGTGACATTTTACATTTTCCGTCCTTTTCGAGAAAGGACCTTGATGATAATTACCCAGAAGGCAGAGACGACCGTTTTGTTTTAGTGATGTCTAATAAATATTACGAAGATTTTCAATCCCCGACAAGATTGATTTTAAGACGCCTAAAAAATTCGATCCCGATCTTCGATAATCGTTTTACGAGAAGTATGAGATCAATCCAACTTTACGATAAGAGACTTGAAATAATAAGTTATTTATCTAACATAAACAGGTTGGACCTGTACGGGAATGGTTGGAATAATATAAACAATCTGCCCGATAAGTTTAAGAAGCGTCTATTGGAAGTAGATTCTATAAAAAACTTCAAAAACCTATTGCCTGGCACAAGTCAAAAAGTGGCCTTACTATCGAAGTTTAAATATTCACTTTGTTTAGAGAATTGTCAATACCCTGGATATATTACGGAAAAAATTATCGATGCTCTGATATCTAAGACGCTGCCGATTTATTTGGGAGCGCCAGATATCTTTGAGTTTATTCCAAAAAATTGTTTTATTAATGTTGACGATTTTAAAACGTTACCAGCATTATTCGAATATGTGAAAAGCTTATCAGACGAGCAGTACAATGATATGATTGCAAGCGGGCAAAAGTTTTTAAGGAGTGAAAGGGGATATAAGTTTTCTTATGAGTCTTTTGCTGATGAAGTGAAAAATAGATTACTTAATGGAAAGAGCTGATTTAACTGTTTGTATACTGTCCTATAATCGAAAGGAATATTTATTCGAGTGTATTAACTCTGTTAAATGTCAGACCCTCCTCCCTGGGAGGGTTATTATCTATGACAATGGAAGTTCAAAAGAGGTTTTTGAACATATAAAGCCTTTATTAACTCCCAACATCATATGGAGGGGTTCTGAAAAGAACTATGGTGTTATTTGGAATTACAATAGGAGTGTTAAGGATTTGACGACAGAATATGTGATGGTCTTCCACGACGATGACAGGTTGAACGAATTTTTTATTGAAAGACAATTTGAGTTTTTAGAGAACGCTAAACATCTTAATATTATAGCTTTGAGTTGTAATGGACACTCTTTTGAATCAAATAAGAAGGGAACCACTATTTTCAAAAATACCGCTGGATACTTATTATTTAACACGCAAGCAGAAATAGTTTCGCATTGTCTTTCAAGTTGTATCCCAATTTCTCCGGTAATATTTCGCTCAGCAATATTTGAATCAGTGAACATAGATTATGAATATGGAAAGTGCTGTGACGTTAAACTGTTATTAGATGCAGTTAACAGCGGACCCATTGTTATCAATTATGAGCCCCTATATGACTGTAGATTGCATTTAGGCCAGGATTCGACATCTTTTCCTCTAGACGATATTATCCGATTGTATAAACTTTATAGGGAAATAGTATTAGAAGTCATGCATAAAGACAAAAGCTTAATCAATGATGTAAGACATAACTTCACTTATTTAGTCCTTTCGAAATATAAAAGTATTCTTAAGGGAAAGAACAAGACTAAGAACTTAGTTGGAAGTTTAAGAGCGTTAACCAACAAGAACTACAGCGTAATAGCTATGGTTAAATTATTCTTTAATAAAATTAAATATGATTAAAAATTTAAAATGGGTGATAATTAACCAGTTTGGAATTAATCCAAAAAAGTTTTTTTTGGGGTTTTTCAGGCTGATACGTTATTATAAAGAATATAGACAATTCAGAAAAAATTATAAAGGGCGAATAACGTTTCAGCCTTGTTTGCATGATTCGTATGATGATGCTGGGGATACTAAAAGTGAGTATTTTATTCAGGATTTACATGTTGCACAGCTTATCAATATTAGTAATCCTCATAAACATGTAGATGTAGGCTCTCGGATTGACGGTTTTGTAGCCAACATAGCAAGCTCAAGAGAAATTGAAATATTGGATATAAGGACAGTAGAGATATCAGTTAAAAATATAAATTTTAATCAGTGCGATATAATGGAGACAAGCTCAAGATATCATAACTATACTGACTCTTTATCTTGTCTCCATTCTTTAGAACATTTTGGCTTAGGAAGATATGGCGATCCGATTAATCCTGTCGGTTATATAGCAGCGTTTAATAATCTTGCTGCAATGTTAATTAATAATGGATTGTTTTATTTGTCTATACCACTGGGGATAGAACAAGTGCAGTTTAATGCATATAGAATTTTTAGCTACAACAGCATTATTGATTTGTCGACAAACGCTAATCTTAAATTAGAAGACTTTTACCTAGTGAGAGATGGGAAATTAATACAAAGGTTAGATTTTGACAATCTTAGTAATGATCTTGAAAAAGTTACACACGTTTTAGCAATATTTGTATTCCGTAAAATTCTCAGTTCGTATAACTAATGATAATCGTTAAACTTTCCGGAGGCTTGGGTAATCAAATGTTCCAATATTGTATGGGACTTAATTTAGCAGAAAAGCTTGATACGGAATTTTGCCTTGATACCAGCTATTTATTAGATAGGTCCGAAAAGAAAAAGATTGTATTTCGTGATTACGATTTGCCCATTTTTCAGCTAAGTAACCATCGATTCAGAGGAACAGTTTCTAAAAGCAATTTATTTCTGGAAAAACATTTCAACAAACTCTTACCTACAAATTTAAAATCATATATAGTAGAGGAGACGTTTTTGTATCAACCTAAACTAAACCATTTAGCTCGAAAAGATATCTATTTAGACGGGGTATGGCAAAGCCCTAAATACTTTGAAACTATTAAACAGGATGTCTTTAAAGCTTTTAGCTTCAGTGAAGATTTTGACGACAATGTTCGCGTTTTTAAAAGTAAGATTGACAGTGTACTAAGTATCTGTTTAAATGTCAGAAGAGCGGATTTTGTGAATAATGATTTTCATGGAACGATGGAGGTCGACTATTATGCTAAAGCGATTGAAGAACTATCGTCAAGGGTCAATAACAATAAAGATTTTCATATTTTCATCTTCTCCGATGATTTAGTTTGGTGTAAAGAAAATTTACACTTTGATTATCCGACTACATTTGTAGAACATGATTTAAAGGGACGAAAGTTTAGTTCATATCTATATTTAATGCAGCAGTGCAAATATTTTATAATTCCAAATAGCTCGTTTGCATGGTGGGCAGCGTGGTTATGTGCTTATGAAAAAAAGGTTGTAATTGCACCTAAAGTTTGGTTTAAAAGCGGGTTGGATGCAAAGGATTTAATTCCGGAGTCCTGGGTAAGATTATGAGTATAAATCAGGCTTTGCTATCAATTTTAATGCCTGCTTATAATGTAGAAAAATTTGTTAGTCAGTCAATCAGAAGTGTATTAGATCAGAAATACCAAAATTTTGAATTGATAATAGTTGATGATTGTTCAACAGATAATACTCTCGGGGAGATTATTAAATTTAAGGACAGCAGAATCAAACTGTTAAAAAACCAACAAAATTCAGGCGTTTCTCAAACTAGAAATAAACTTTTGGATAGTGCCAATGGTAAATATATTGCTTTTTTGGACGCTGATGACTTATGCCACAAAGACAGATTTATTCATCAGATCGCTTTTTTAGAGAAAAATTTGGATTATGGTTTAATTGGTTCAAAACTGAGATACATAAATGAAAACGGGGAGTCGCTATGGCTTCGTGTTGCGGATAAAGTCTTTAATTGGAGGGAAATACAGTCTGAATTATTGTTTAATAACGTGTTAAGTACTTCAACAGTAACTTTTCGTAATCAAATTATAGACCATTTAAAAAATGACCTTGTCCATGATATTGCAGAAGATTATTATATGTGGTCGCAATTATCTATTAAAGGAATCAAGATGAGTAGTTTAAATGAGGATTTAGTTAAGTATCGTGTTCGAAACAGTGGATCAACCAACGTTCATTATAATAAGTTGAAACAATCCTTCGATTTAATACATACATCATTATTAAATAATGTTGGTGTTCATGTATCTCAATCTGTATTAAATGTTCATAATGCTCTTCTTACTCCGCTTCAATCCTTTGATCTGAATTTATTGACTTCTAACCCTCAGCATTACAAGAATATCATTGACGCTAATTCTACCACGCAAATATATTCCAGGACACATCTATTAAAGAGCATTCGTAAAAATTGGTTTATAAAATGTAGAAGGTCATTGAAATCCAAGGGATTTCAAGTTCTATATACTTATATATATAAATTTAATTATCATAATATCACATCTTGTTACAGGCTTTTATATTTAACCCTGTTCCTGATATTTTATAAAATTAAGGCTTTCGATCGTAAAGCTAAAAGCTTTTAAATAACTCTAAATTTAATATCGTTCTATAATTCAATGTCAAAAAAGAAACTACTTGTAACAGGATCCTCCGGATTAATCGGATCCGAAGTTTGTATTCACTTCGATAAATTAGGATGGGAGATTCATGGAATAGATAATAACCAAAGGGCTGCATTTTTTGGACCTAATGGTGACACGAGGTGGAACCAAACTAAATTGGCGAGTTCGCTTTCTGCTTTTACTCATCATGAACTGGATATACGAGATCGGGCAGGTATAATAAATTTACTTCAAGAGGTAAAGCCTACTGCGATAGTTCATACAGCGGCTCAGCCCAGCCATGATCGAGCCGCCGATATACCATTTGAAGATTTCGATACGAATGCGGTTGGAACTTTCAATTTGCTGGAAGCCACCCGTAGATATTCTTTAGAAGTTCCCTTTGTTCATCTTTCCACAAATAAGGTTTATGGGGATGCGCCAAATGAGATCAAGATGAAAGAATTATCTAAGCGCTGGGATTTTGATGATGAAAGATATTTAAATGGTATACCTGAATCATTTAGCATCGATCAGACCAAACATTCATTATTTGGTGCCTCCAAAGTTTCAGCAGATATATCTGTGCAAGAATATGGAAGGTATTTCAATATGCCTACAGCATGTTTAAGAGGTGGGTGTTTAACTGGCCCCAGCCATACCGGGGTAGAGTTGCACGGCTTTTTAAGCTATTTAATTAAATGTAATTTGGAGCAAAAAAAATA
>DASWMZ010000239.1:0-17465 GCA_036399495.1 Pedobacter sp. | reverse complement strand
ATATCGTTCATGGCAGGTTGTTTAAAAGGGCACATAAATCTGTAATCAAAGGAAAAATCTGTTGTTCAAATTCTAGTCCTTCGGAAAGGTCTTTAGCAGACAGGTCAAAGACCTGTTCAATACATGGTTCTTCCATATCAGCACACTCATTGAACTCATTATTTACCATCTCGGCGATGGAGCCATACAGCCATCCTTCTGTATCTGCTATAAAAGAGATGTACTGCTCGGCTCTAATGATGCCGTCTTCATATTCCCTTTCTTCATTATCTTTTTTAATATGGTAAAATATAGAGCGGTCAGGATAACGGGTATATAGGTCAAATGTGGATTGAGCGATTTCCAAGCATTCCAGACCAAAAGCATCTGTTGCTGTAAACCTGTCTAATCGTTCCTTAAAATGGTCAAGGTGATAACGGTTATAGATTTTTCTAAAAATTACCTCTCCGTAATGCTCCGCAGCATTAAGCTCTGATACATTCCTGTTTAGTTCTGTTTCTTCCTGACTGTCTAAGTCCTCAAACAGCCATTCCCTAACCATTTCATAATAATAAGAAAGTGCACTGCAATCATCTGTATAGTAAGGCACACATGCTATATGGTACAGGTAACTGAATACAGATAATATCAGCTCAGCACTTTTCTTATGCTCATTTTTCTTTATCAGTCTGTATAATGGCAGCACAGGAATATAGTAAAGGGTTGTCCCTGTGTTGTAGGTTTGTCTTGTTACAAGGTTTATGTTGTCTTGTTCATCCTGAATGATAGATAATTCTTGCTCTTTATTGGTCTTGTTGAGTTGCCGTAAGGCGTCCCAATGAGCAAGCAGAATAGTATAAGGATAAGATTTATCCGATACATTCATCGGCTGTAATTCATACAAGCTAGTCAGGATGGAAAGGGATTCAAAAAATCCCTGTTCCACCAGTTTTTTCTCAGGCAAAGCTCCACTCTTATCATAGAGTGGCAAGAAGCTATGTTTTAGAAAACCATCGGCAACAACGCTATTGGTGCTGAATGAGGTTTGTTCTTCCGTACTTCCTGAGCATCGGGCAGCCTGTTCAGGTCTTGTGCAAATGCTCCTATTTGCTGATAGAGTTTCCATTGTTGTTTTGTTTTAGGCCGTACGATACTGCCTGTTACCTTATTATTGTTCATATTCTATCCTTTAGTTCCTATGGTGGAAACAAATTTGTACTGGATGGCATCGTTCCTGATTTCAGGCCCTTCAATTTTGGCGGTGGTCAATATTGGGTAGGTCTGCGAATAAAAGTTCAGGACTGCTTCGGGACTAAAACTTGCTGAAGGATCAGCCAGTTTAATTTCCTGCCCGCTATCTATAAATGAGAAACTACGTTCTAATTGCGTTGTTACTAACATGGCTGTTCTGTTTGAGGTTTAACATTAAAGAGGTCGGGTGCGAATTGTTGGGCGAGTTCAGATTTACGTTCACGAATAGTGTCGGCATGTTCGGGGTAAAAAGCAGGGTCAGGTACTTTCATCCATGCGTCCCTATGCTTGCCCTCGGCTTCAAGTTCATCCACTTTTTTCATGGCATCTTCATACTTCTTCTGTTTCTCGGTCTTTTCCTTCTCTGCTTTTGCTTGATTATCCTTCTCCATCTGCGATTGAATCCTAGCCTGTTCCCTTTCTTTGAGGTACTGTTCCATATTGGTGAATAACTGAGCGGTTTCTTTCACAGGTTGCTCAATCGCCTGAAAGAATCCTTCGTCAAGTTCTTCCGCTGTGCCTTTCAACAGGATTGGCGGTATTTTCTTACGTGCATCATCGCCAATGCTGTCCTTGAAAAACAATACAGATACAATCAATTTATCTGCTGTGTCTTTGGCAATATTTATTTTCCAGTTACCTGCTACCTGCAAGGCAATAATGGATTGAAAGAAATTCGTTTGCATTTTGAATAGATTAGGGGTTAAACAATAAATCAATGGCTACAGTAAACTTTTGGTTGGGATGTTGACGGGTAGTGGTATAAATGGTCAGGCAATGCACCATGTACATAGCCAGATACCCATTGAACAACTGGTCGGCAAATAGCTGGCTATTGCTGTGCAGTCTTTATCATACTTTGCAATTTTAGTTTCCACTTCCCTAAGCTGGTTTAGCCAGAAGTCGAAGCCGAACAAACCGTTGTCCCATTTTTGAAGATAGATTTCTTCATTTTCTTGAGTCGCTTCGCATACACCTTGTACAAATTGCAGTAGTTGCGGTATTTCATCCGGAAATAGCTGATGCAGCAATTGAGCTTTTTCTGTATTTATTAATTGAGTTAATTGTTTCATGACTGTGCTATTAAAAGATTGAAAAAGGATGGACAGGATTTCTATCCATCCCCATTGGTTTTTAATTCATCACTAAGGCGGTAGCTCCGTGTATCGCAAATTCATCGCAGAAGCTAAAAGCGGCCTGTCCCCTTAATTGTGCTGTTCCTCCCAATAGGATGGATTTTACTTTCGCTTCATCATCTTTATAATTGCGCACGTTTTGGAAATAACCTGTTACTGCATTATAAGCTCCATACAGAGTGCCTTTGGTAGTATCGGTTAACTGAGTAGGGTTACTCATGGCATATTCAAAAGCATCGTCGCACATATTTTTAAAGCATGTGGATAGTTCATCGTCGTTGCCTTCCTGTAAATTTTTCCATACTTCCTTATTTGGCACTAATGCAGCCTGTATCAGCTTTTTGACTTCGGTATCTGTGATACGCACTTTTGCCCACCTGTTCAAGACTGTTTCCAATTTAATGGAGAGCGTATTGGATATGCCCATTACTCTGTGTGCCTGTTCAAGACGCTGTTTGGCATTTGCTGTGTGGCGGATACGAATGGTATTTGTTTTGCAGTTCATTGCTGCATTAAGCGTGTTTGCACAAACAATGCGAATAGGTGTAAAAGCTGCGGTGATACTTCCGCTTCCATCGTGGGATGTGGTTAGGAACAGGTATTTTTCAATCAGGTCATCACTGCCTACACGTATATAGTCAGGTAGTTTAGCGGTAATAAAGATGCGCTCCCCCTTGCCCAATGCACCTGCGGTTTCATAGAGCATTCCGTCACCATCAACGATGCTATCGAAAAAAGAAAAGGCATCCTTATTTTGTACTATCTGATAATCTTTACCTACTACGCCAAGTACTCCATTGTTATCGGTGCGCATGGTAGCGTAATAATTAGGAACAGCTACATTGGTCTCATCTGTTATTAAACTTTCTGCGCCAATGTTTAACACGTTTCCTTTAGTAAATAGCGGAGATTTAATAACCTCGTAATCTAGTCCTGCGTGGCGAATGGCTTCTGCGCTTGTGGGATAGTCCTGTATGATTTGACCCAATCCGTGCCATGCTTTTTCCTTTACACTAAAAAAGCTGTCTTTTCCAGTTTGCTCGTTATGATTGATATTATGTGCCATGATCTTGAAATTTTAGATTTGAAAATTGAATAGGGCTGAATTAGAATGGCAGGTCGTCATTATCGCTTCCTACATTATTTTCCTGCTGTCCTGTATAATTGGGGGCTGTTTCACATGGCTGTTCCTTCTTAGCAAAAACCAGCATTTTAAGGGTATTGATATGGAATGTCAATGAACCCATTGCTTTGCCATCCATATTGTTATAGACGTTGAACCCGATGCGCCCCGACAATTGCACCAGTGCCCCTTTTCTTAACCATTCCACTGATTTTGGATTAAGCCAGTAAGAGCAATTAATGTAGGTGGTAATTTCCTTGAACTCATTGCTTCTTTTAGGCTTGTAGCTGTCGTTGATAGCGATACTGAAATTGACTACCTGTCTGTCTTCGCCTGCTTTGTTAACCTGAGCGTCTGCTGTTAACCTTCCTGTGATTTCCATAATTGTACTTTTTTAGTGAATAAATAATTGTTGTTTTTTATCTATTCCTTTAGTCCGTCTGCCCCCAAAAAGCTGTTTTTCAAAAGAAAAAACGGAAAAAAAGAAAGCAAGAAAAAAGTGGCCGGAAGGCACCGGAGAGCTATAAGTCCCGAAGGGTGGTTTTGTGAGGAACGAGCAAAACCATTATGCGCTCGTAGGTGACGCAGGACACTATCTTAGCTGCCCTTTTTGTCTGTTTCGAATGAAAAACGCCTATGAAATTCTTATCATAGAAAGAAACTGCCTATGAAAAGATAGTAGTATCCATTAAGGATTGAAGTGATAGCCCGGAATGTAATGAGGACTTAAACGTAAAGCCTGGCCCGAAGGGAATGGCACTTAGTTCTTAATAGAAAGAATTACAGATTGATAAAATCACCCATTAACCGTAATTGCATGAGTGAAATAGTGACGGCTAGCAGTAACTTCGACTAAAAATCAAAAACATTATTATGAAAACAGAAATCAAAAACAAATTTTTAAAGGATTTTACATTTAAAGTATTGTTCGATCAATTTATAGATCCCTCTATAAGAAAGAAATCCAACACTCTCGCTGTTATTGCACTTGTGGCACTAATTGTTTTCATTCTGATAGCTAATTTTTATTGTTTTAGCGATTATGGATGGGTTATATTAATATTGCCCATACTTTTTTATATATCATTCCAGAAGGCAATCCAAATAAAAACGATAGGTGTAAGTAAAGTCTTAACAGACGAATACAAAGATGAGGGTGGAATTAGTGATGATACTGAAGCTGGCATGCAAAATGTAAAAATAAGAAAGATGCAAAAGGTTTTAAAAGGCTTTGACGCACATAATTCTCCAGCAATTGTGGAGCTACAAAAACAATATAATATTGAAGCCAAAGCGGGCAGATCCACGGTTTTTGAAGATAATCCACTATCTATCTCTTTTACATTTACACTTTCAGCTTTCTTTATCGGCTTAATAGTTGGGGGAAACAAGCCCAGTATGGAAAATATGAAAATGATTGCAAGTTTGCTTTTTATGACTATGACCGCTTCAATCTTCATTTATTACTTCTTAAAGACCTTTTGGAATGACCTATTAAATTCTAAGAGCAAAAAATTGGAGGAATTATCAGCCTTGTTAGGTGAAGTTAATTTGGAGCTTCTGAAAACAACTATTCTTTTGAATAAAGAAACTCACCCTAATTGCTTATAGCTATAAACAGCAGGAAAAGCTGGGGCTTACAGTTGAAATTCTTTTCACAAGTACTCAAAACTCCTTCATGTAGTACCATATAATTCTACTAACCTAATAGTAGTAAGTCATTTAAATTAATCATAACAATTAGTAAGTTTGTGGTAATAATTATTCCTCATCCCAGGGATGGGGAATAATGTAGTTAAACAATTTTTAGATTTTGCGTTCGCAAATACTCGTATAAGGAAACTGGTAATTTCAAAATGGAACGAGGAATAAGCGCAGCGCTCATGCTTTGGCGTGGGCTTGCTTATTTCGTTCCAGGGTATACCAGTACCTCTTATGCGGATAAGTTTAAGTCTGCGCCATATCTTTTTATAATCACCATACCATGTAATCAGTAGCTGTGTAAAATATTACATATCATATACCTTATCTAACATCTATGAATGAAATTTTAAAAAAGATCACTTTTGATGGGTTTAACTATCCAGTTACTGAACTTACCAAATATGTTAGGGCAGGTGAAATATTTACGATAATGTTAAAGGATCGTTCAATCATTCATCACTCGATTAATTTGATCAAAGCTGATTTATTTGAAGAGTGGTTAACAGTTCATAAGGTGTTTAATATTACTCCAGAAAAAGGTTCAGGCAAATATTAGCATAGATTGCAAAGACTTTTTAATTATCCCTATCTTTTAGTAAAAGAAATCGTATATTTACGTGTCCTTCCCAAAAGGACGTTTTTCATAGGTAGATGTAGGGTTGGACTAAATGTTCAACCCTTTTATTATAAAAAAAGCCTTTCCGTTGGAAAAGGCTCTAATCATTAATTTAAAAAGAACGAGTGAGTTATCTAGGCAAACGTACAAAATAATAAGACGTCTTCTAACTAATCATTCCGTACTAACCTTGTAAGAAAAACTACTTAAAGTTGAGGTCAAGTACTTATTTAGTCTGGCAATGTGAACCAAAAGGTTGATCCCTCACCTAATTTGCTTTCAACTCCTATTTCACCTCCATGGCGTTTGATGATCTCTTTTGAGATATAAAGACCCAAGCCCAGTCCAGAGCTTTGTTTCTCACCCTTCAACACCTGATAATAACGGTCGAAAAGATGAGGTAAATCTTCTGTAGGAATCCCTTTTCCCCTGTCTTTAACTGAAATTTTTGTACTTCCTTCAAACCGTTCAACATGTATTGATATCTCTTCTGAATCCGGGGCATACTTAACCGCATTATTAACAAAGTTCACCAAGATCTGGTCAATCATATGTCTATCAGCATATACTACCGTAGACAGATCTCCTTTGTGCGTTACATAATGCGTCCTGTCTAATTTAACATGGTTGCAGCATCCTTCGATAACGTCTGAAAGTGGGAACCTTCGTTTATGTATTGCCAACTCGCCACGTTCAAATTTTGAGGTGTTCAGTAAATCCTCGATAAGATGGATAACCTTCGAAGTATATAGCTGAGCTTCGTTTGCGAGCGTAGTAATTTTATCAGTAATGACCGATTCTTTTTTAATCATTCTGTTTAATAACTGCAATACTGCTTTTAAGCTGGTAATTGGAGTTTTAAGCTCATGGCTTGCGATGCTTATGAATTCCTCTTTATGTAATTTTAAAGCGTGCTTTTCAGTAATATCTTCAATAATGGTATACCCCAACGTTTCGCCATTATCCGGAAAGAGGATAGAGGTGACACTTACCCAAATGGTGGAGCCGTCTTTTTTTATCAACGTGGTTTCTAAGGTGAAGGATGGCGTTGCATTTTTCCATAGTTGCTCCTGGAGGTTTTGCCATTGTTCGTGATTGCCTTCTGGAGAATAATCCAGGATGCGGGTTCCAACAATTTCCTCTTTATTGGTGTAGCCCAGAAGAGCAACCATAGCGGGATTGACTTGTATGATTTTTAAATCGGACGAGATGACCTTATTTCCAAGCTTAGACAGTTCAAAAATTGTTCTAAACCGCATCTGACTTTCTTCGTAAGCCAGTTGGCCAGATTCCGGATTTTCAGCTGATTGCAATTGCTGTATCTCTTTTCTTAAAGAAGCATTTTCACTTTTAAGGGTGCTATTTATTTCCTGAAGGTCATCTTGGTTCCTATTCTCTTTTTCCATTCAAAATGTAAAGATATAACCTTCCCTAACATTCAATATAAAAATATTGCAAAGGGCGAACTTTTTCATTTTTCAATTGTATTGCGCTGAATGGTGAGCAGCCGAAGGAGTTAACCTTAGAATTAAATATTAAAAACAATGATCCTCTAATGATGTTATTACCTGCTATGCAAGGTTTATATCGAGGGTTCTTTGCCCCCGGATCTGGACGAAAATAAAAAAATCACTTGCTTATATTTAAAATATTTCGTGTTGCGACAAACCACTCGTTGTGAAATAGAGGCGGGGTGCAGATTAAAAATGGATGCAGAATCATTAAAACTGGAGAATACTGCTTTAAAAAAAGAGATTGAAGCCCTTAAAGCTACTGCGGTACAAGACGTTCGAGAATTCGATGAAACCAATTTATGGTTCAAAAAAGTTTTCGAATCCTCGTTGCTGGGAAACAAAATAATCTCTTCAGATTTGAAGATTATTCAGGCCAACCAAGCTTTAGCAGACTTGTTAGGATATGAAAATACCGAGGATATTATCGGCTCCAGAGTTACGGATTATACACCATCTGAATGCTTACAAGAATGGAAGGAACTTCAAAAAAACCTTTGGAATCAGTCCACGGGTTCATTCACTCTCGAAACTTGCCTGGTAAAACGTGATGGAAATCTCTTTTGGGCACAGATTACTTCTATTTTATTTAAAATAAAGGGCGAAACGTTTGGCTTTTCTATTATACAGGACTGCACTGACAGGCATAACCTGCACCGTCAAAAGGAAGAGTTTATAAACGTAGCGAGCCATGAGCTTAAAACACCAATCACAAGCTTGAAGGCGAAACTACAAATTATCAACAGGACCTTAAGCGCAGACAATTCTATCAACCCAAGCCTCCTTAAGATGTTTCAGGATGCGGAAAAGCATAGTACCAAACTGGGTCACCTGGTGACAGACCTGTTGAACCTCACGCGACTGGAACGTGAAGAATTCCCCTTGAACAAGGCGCGGTTTGTGATTTACGATTTGATAGGCGGGTGTTGCAGCCACATCGAACTTCATGGCGACTACTGTATTATTTTTGAGGGTGACAAGAGTTTAGCATTAGAAGCCGACCAGATCAAGATAGAACAGATATTAATTAACTTGGTAAACAATGCTGTAAAATATGCGCCCGCTTCTAAAGAAATAGTAATAAAAGCTGAAAAGCTTGACGGCTTAGTGAAAGTCTCCGTGTCTGACCAAGGCGAAGGAATTTCTCCGGAACACCTTAAGAACATCTTCACCCGTTATCACCGTGCGGAGAAAGATCATTTTAAAACCTCCGGCCTTGGAATTGGATTATATATATCTTCAGAAATAATAAAAAGGCACGGAGGGGATATGAGCGCAGAAAATAACGCAGACGGTGGCTCTACCTTTTGGTTTACGCTCCCTGGTGAATAAACGGCTATAAGCATCCACCTTCACTTTGTAAGCTAGAAATAACCTCTCACGGTTCAATACAAAGGCAAACTGAAAGAAAATGTACTTCCTTCACCAAGTTTGCTTTCTAGCCAAAGCTCTCCCCCTCCCCTGTTAATAATTTCCTTAGAGATATATAAGCCAAGCCCTAAGTTAAAACCGGTGCCAGTATTGCTTCTCTCTATCTGATGAAAACGATCAAAAAGAAATTGCTTTTGATGCTCAGCGATTCCTATTCCAAAATCAGTTACTGAAAAAATTAAGAATTTGTCTTTAACATTGGAAGAAATTTCAACAGCTTCACTATTAGACGAATATTTTACTGCATTCATAACCAGGTTTGAGATTGCCTGGATAATTCTATTTTTATCAGCTTTAATCGTAACCCGATGATTGTTTTTTATATTAAGCGAATGTGTAGTAGTAAATACCTGCAAATCGCTGATTAATTCATTAAGAACATCACTTATATCAAACTCTTCTTCCTTCAAATCCAATTTCCCCGCTTCTATTCTGCTGATATCTAATATATCTTTTATAAGGGATTCAAGATGGGATATTTGCTTATTCATCCGTTCGAGAAATCCTTTTGGAATATCAAGATTTTGTATACCAGCCAAGGCGCGTTTCAATAGCTGAGCGTAGGCCTTAATAGAAGCAACAGGTGTTTTTAATTCATGGCTTACCGTGCTTATAAATTCATCTTTTTGTTTTTGCATCTCACGCTTTTTGGTAATATCCCTAAAATGCCAGGCCCACCCATAATAAGTTCCATCATCACCCATAACACTAGTACCAAAACGTTCAATGGTTCGTCCGTCTTTAAACTGCACATCTTCATGGGCTACTTCGTTTGGGTGAGCATAGCAATAATTCACACGTTCAATAAACCCCTGGGGATCTACCAGCTGTGTCATGGCATGCTGCAGAGCTGCAGTATCATCCTTGCGTTTAATGATTTCTTCTGGAATTCCCCAAAGATTTATAAAATGATGATTGAAAGAAAGCATTTGGCCTTGAGTATCGACAATCAGTAAAGCATCAGGTATTGCTTCATTTTGTGCTTCGAGAAGTGCCTTTCTGTATTTTGTTGGGTCTGCAATTTCTTCTAACCTTGCATTGGCCGCTTGTAATGCCGTAATATGGTGTTCTCTCTCTTCTTCAATTTGTTTTCGTTCGGTGATATCTACGGTCGAACTTATATAACCTGCAAACGAACCATCTGCTCTGAAACGAGGTGTACCTCTAGCTAATAGCCAGGAATAGCCTCCTTTTTTATCAGGCATTCTAAACTCCCATTCCCATGATTTTTTTTGTTCAAAAGCATCCATGAAAATCTTCATAACCCGTTCCTGATCTTCGGGATGCATTAGATCAACCCAGCCAAACTTCAAAAGGTCTTCCATAGATCGACCCGTTAACTCTGACCATGCCCGATTGAAGTAAACCGCGCCACCTGTTTCATCACCCACAGCAATCAAAACATCAGTATCTTCCGCCATCGTTCGAAATCTTTTCTCGCTTTCAGATAGTTCAAGAGTTCTCTGAAGGACTCGCTCTTCAAATTCTTCGTTTAGTGACTGTAAATTTTCCTGGGTCTGTTGCAACTCCTCATTAATGGCCATTAACTCTTCATTTGCAGAGGTCAATTCCTCGCGTAATGCTTGTTCGTTTTCTAAGCCACGGATTTGTTCTTCCGCATTATGGAGTGGTTGTTGTTGTAATATCTGAGCGGTAATATTTATTGTGGTATGAATAATATAAGCAACCTGGCCGGTTTCATCTACAATAGGCTCGTTCGTATTAGACCAATATAATATCTCCGGTGCACCTGATTCGGGATTAATCAACTCGTACGTAAATACAGGCTGAACATCGCTATTCCTGCTTTCGATCACTCGCAACAAAGAACTATGGACGCTTGTTGCTTCATTAATAGCTAACAAACTGAGAGAAGTGGCCTAAGCTTTTTCAGCCGTCAATTGCCTCTGTAGTCTTTTCATCAAGGTTTGTTCATCGAGGGCTTAAGAACAATGTCATTTGCGCCCACACTTGAAATAGAATTATAGATATCAGAAGATCCTGACATAATAACTACCGGAATATGGCTTGTTTCGGGGTTGTTTTTTATCTCCTGGCAGATAATTCTACCATCAGATTCCCCTAAATAGATATCTGTAAGCACTAAATTAGGTTTAAACTCTTCGATTATAGAACAAATATTTATCCCATTTGAAGATGTATAAACTTCATATCCTTTGTACTCAAGTAAAAGCTTCACCGTATCTCTAACGATATCATCGTCTTCGACTACCAAAATTCGCCGCGTCATCGCTGTTAATTTGGTAATGGTAACACAAATTAGATGCCATCTTTGTCACATTTGTTAATAACTTCACACTCTTAATAACTAAACGATATGATCTATTCAGCTCGTTTTTTTCGAAGAATTAACCAGTTTACCGAATTCTAGATTGGTTGGCGAATCATCTTATTCGCTGGCCACATACTTTGTTGAGACCAGCATTAAAAGAGTCCTGGTTTCTTTTGCTTCATGATAGTTTTCTTTAAGCAATTGCTTGATCTGCGGTTTCTTTATTTTAAACGCGGCAATTCGAAGAACCTGGAAAGAAGCCATTTCTATACTTTCGATATTTTGCAGGTAAAAAAGGATAGACATGTCCCGAAGTTCCATGGAATCACTTTGTTGCTTAATGGCCTCAAATGCATCATCAACCAAACCTTTTAAGCCATTGCAGTTTTCGTCTGAAGGTTCTGAGTCAAGCAATGTATATATCAGGTCCATCCTTGCTATCTGCTTCTCAACCTCAGAAGTAGTTTCTTCTATAGCATGCTTAAGATCAGCAAATGTGGCCATATCCTTTAACTCAGGCAGCATCTTTACCAAATGTTGTTTAGCACAATAGATGCGATTCAGATGTGAAATAAAGAAAATCATTAAATTTTTGGCGCCTAATTTAATGCGCTTGGTAGATTTACTTTCTTCGTGGTACATTTTTTCTCATTGATAAGGTTATTTCAAGAATATTTTAATTTTTTGGGCAAATTCACGGATGTCAAACGGCTTAGGGATATAATCATCTGCGCCGCAATTTAATGCCAGATCTTTGATGTCGATCTCCGCGGAAACTAAAATTACCGGTAATTCTTTCGTCGTGTGCTCGGCTTTTAGTCTGGTGCAAATTTCCATTCCCGAAGTATTGGTACCTGATAATCTCATATCTAGAAGTATCAAATCTGGTTTAATCTCACTCAGACGATAGGTCTCTTCACCTGTTGTTGAAGTTAGTACAGTATAGCCCTCTTCAGATAGGACAAAACTTATTATCTCTAATATATCCGGATCATCATCAATGATCAGAATTTTCTTTGCCATGGCGTTAAAGTGTTAAACCGTTTAATGAATTCGGGAATGATCCCTGATTAATAAGAGGCAATGCACGAACGTCAGTATCCTTAAGGCACCCAAAGTGTAATTCTAAAAAACTAATAAATTGATGCTATATCTTTGATAGGCTCTAATCCATGATGATATGAGTTATCACAGTAAATACAAATGGAGGTATTTATTTGTTTTGAAATGCCTCAACTGCCGGCTATATATTTATGCACAAGAACTTAGCTTACTTTTAATGAAGTTTTAGTTATGCGTCTGGTATGTGGAATGGAACGCACAGAGAAACAACTATTTCAGAAAGTATTGGCGAAAATGCAAACGGCTCATCAAAACATTTTCCGACCTTTTTGTTATAGTTGACTATTAATTAGATGAGTAAGTTTTTCCGATTTTCGAATATTCTAAATACGATGAGCTACCTTTTGAAGAAATGGATAGCCAAACATTTTCTATTTATATTCTTGACTTCGATTGGAATTATTTATTTGTAAATGCATTCGCCTGCAAAAACTTAAAGCTACAAGCTAAAGACATAATAGGAAGGAATATGTGGAGTACATTTGACGCGTACAATCAAGATCCGCATTTTCTCCGGTTGAAAGCAGTCACTGAGAAAAAAGTTGTTTCTCAGATAACTACCGTTTCTCCGGTCACAGGTCAAAGAATTAGCATTACAAGCTATCCCTTGACCGATTGCTATTATTTCGCTGTTTCTATTTTGCCTAACAAAGCTTCTTTATTGGATGAGTTGAGGCAAGAAATGGCAAAAAAAAGCAGAGTGTGAGGAGATTATATAATGTGATCTAATTCAATGTTATTAACTTCACCTCGGTGTCACAAATTATAAAGTTGATTCTCTAGAGTTAGATGATTACACAAAATGGCTAAAGTATTCACGATAACCGAAGGGCTTGAAAATCTCGGTGCTTTACGCACGGGTGGACAAGGCTCTGTTTACAAAGCCAGGCGTGGTGAAGAGATATCCGCTGTTAAAATTCTGCCCACACCTCTTCATAGTGAGGACGAAAACGACAAAAACTATAGAGATTTTCAAAATGAGGTATCCAAGCTCAAAAAGGTAAATGAGGAGCCTAATCGGCATGTAGTCAAAATCCTAAGTTCTGGTATTACCGAGAGCGGTTCTCTTCCATTTATTGAAATGGAGTTTATCGAAGGTCCCGATCTGGAAGATTTAATTCAGCCCCCTCATGATACAGTATTTACGATAAGTGAGACGATCAAAGTTGCCGAACAATTATCCAATGCATTAGCCCATTGCCATAAGGTGTCTGTTAAACATGGGGATATAAAAAGTAATAATGTGAAGTTCGATATCAAGTCGAGGAACTATATGTTGCTGGATTTTGGTTTGTCCATCATGACAGACGAGCAAAGACGCACCAGTTTAAGGCATGCAGGTGCAATAGAATTTATGGCTCCCGAACAGAATGAGGGAGAGATGCTTTTACAGTCGGATGTTTACAGCTTTGGCATTATTATGTTCGAACTCTTAGCTGGAACTGTTCCATTCCCTTTAAATAACAAAAGCGAAACCTCCAGAAATACGGTTATGGTTTCCCATATGGAGAAGCCAGTTCCAGATATACTTGAATTACGGGAACATAATCTGCCTGAAAGCTGGGAGCAAGAAAAGCGAGATTTTGAAATGCTTGTTCCCGGCTGGTTGCACTCTATTATTGCCAAATGCTTAGAAAAGCGTCCTGAAAACCGATTTAATTCAGGTATTGAGCTAAATGAAGCGATAGTAAAAAGTATTTCGTCAAAAGACCTTTTTGTATATAGTCCTTCGATTGCTGCTGTTTTTGCAGGAAGTGCAGTGACCCTAGTCGATTCTACCCTTCAGGCTTTAGAGGATACTAAGGAAAGTGTTTTAGCAAACCCAGAGGTGTTACCTTCGAAACAGGCAAGTACTGCATCAGGACCCCCGAGTAAACGCCGTTTTGGAACTTGGTTTCCAACCCCCTTAAACGAACTAAAACCAGTGATTATTGGTGTAGGTATTTTGTTAGCTTGTTTAGTCTTGTTTGGTGGCTATTCCATCCTAAACAAACCGAAAACAGAAATAATAGATAGCGCTGCGCTTAATTTGGAGAATGAAAGGCTGAAGGATTCAATTGACAACGAAGAACGTTTGAATGCTCAGCCTGTACAGAACTCTAATCCTTACCTAAACAGATCTCCAGGAAATTCTCGTGGAAAGGGAAAAGGGCATTCAAAAGGCAAGGGCCATAAAAACAGATGAACAGTATTGTTTTTGAGCAACTTGACATAAGGGTTGCTTTTGCTTAATTTTTGATATCACAATAGCGAGAGTTCGGGTTATTCTAATCACTGCCGGGACTGCTTTCTTCGCCCCCAAACTGCTTATTAGATGGGAATTGTGAACCAAAACGTAGTTCCTTTACCAAGCTCACTTTCTACGCCTATTTTTCCATCGTGATCTGAAATTATTCTTGAACAGATGTATAAGCCTAATCCGAGTCCTGAATATTGCTGACCGTTTTTGTCTGCTCTGTAGTAAATGGTAAATAAATGAGATAATTTTTCTTTCGGGATTCCTGGCCCAAAGTCTTGAACAGAGACTTTGACGTTATCTTGCATCTGTTCATAATGAATTATGATTTCTTTTGTCTGTGATGCGTACTTAACACAATTGTTCAAGAGGTTGATGATGACCTGTTCGATTTTTAAATAATCAGCTGATACTTTAATCGCTGAATCACCATTAACTTTCACCTTAAAACCGTCCATTCTTGTGGTTTCGCAAGATGAGTTAAGCAAATCTGAAAGAGTAAAGGTGGATTTCCGAAGAATTAGCTGACCTTTCTCGAGCTTAGTAAAGTCAAGTAAATCCTTAACTAAACCAGCAAGCTTCTTGGCGTTCTTATTTGCCAATTCTACCATCTTTAAAGTAAGCGGATTTAAATTAGCTTCTTTCTCTATTTGCCTTTCTAAAAATTGGAGACTTGTATTTAAGCTGGTTAAAGGGGTTTTCAATTCATGACTTGCAATACTTATGAACTCTTCCTTTTGTTGCTGTAACCTCTTCTGATCATCAATATCCGTGCAGGTTCCAAACCACCGTATTATTTCACCATCAGAATTATATAATGGGGCAGCCCTTCCAAGTACCCATACATACTCGCCGTCTTTTCTTAATAACCGATACTCAATCTCATAAATATCTCCCGTTTTGAGACTATGTCGCCATTTTTTCCAGGCCCTTTCTCTATCATCGGGATGGAACATTTTATTCCAGCGTTCTCCAGCAGTATCCTCCACGGAAGTTCCTGTGAATTCATACCATCTCTTATTGTAATACTCGTGCATACCTAAGGGATCTGTGATCCAAATCATTTGCACAACAGAATCAGCCATCAGCTTAAACTGCCTTTCACTTTCTTCGAGTCTTTTGCGTGAAATTACCTGCTCGGTTACATCCTGGCACATGGCAACAATTCCGTTCATCTTACCGCTATCTTCCCTAAAAGGTTGATAAACGATATTTAAAAAGCCTTCTTTCTTTAATCCATTAACCCAAACAAAATAGGGATGGTCATATAGAAAAATTGGTTCCTCGGTCGTTTTCACCTGATCAAGCAGCCCACGAAACTGGGCTTCGGTTTCAGGAATAATATCAAAAATTCGCTTACCTATAATATTTTCCGGAGCCTGACCAATTAGAAGTCCGTAAGCTTTATTAACTATCTGGACAGTCAATTCGTCACCACTCATAACAATCATCCCAATGGTGGCGTCCCTGATCAAATGCTGAAACCTATTTTCAGATTCGATCAGTTTATTCATGTTTTTAACCTTCCCGGTAGTTTCTGTACAAGTTACCAGTACACCATCTATTGCTCCTTCATCTCCATCAACGGGGCTATAACTAAAGGTCCAATAGACATCTTCCGTTCTTCCATTTCGATAGATAGGAACAAGCTGATCCTCATACCATACCGATTCTCCTGTATACAACACTTTGTCAATCAATGGTCCTATAAAATCCCATATGTCCGACCAAACCTCATTTGCTTTCTTACCAACCGCGGGGTGCTTTCCATCTATCCCTAAACTGGGCCGGTAAGCATCATTATAAAAACAGATTAAATCATCTCCCCACCATAAAAACATTGGGAAAGCTGATCGCAGCATAATTCCAAGGGTGGTTTTCAGGCTTTGTGGCCATAGGTCCGGAACTCCCATTGAAGTGGAAGCCCAATCGTATGAGCGAATGATTTCTCCCATTTCTCCACCACCTCTTAAAAAAGAGTAAGTATTATTTTCGTAGTTCTTTATTATTTCCATTTTTTCATAGGTTCCCGAAGGTACAACTACATAATCCAGAAACAGACCGTTTTATAAAATATTCATTATTAATTGTTTACGCTACTTATATGGGCTTGATAAGATGGTAAGTCATCAACTCCAAGTAATTGGCGACTTGTAAACCTTTTATTTCAGCTGCCATAAAAATATGGTTTGTGAAGTTAAGATGCTATTAAAAAAATACAGGTGGCTTTTTGTTTATCGCTCCGGTTGAAACTATTAGTAGATGTCTGTAAATTATAGATTTAAAGTGTAAATTTAAGACTGAATATCAATTTATGACCAGTGCAGAAAGAGAAAGCTTAAAAGTTGAATATTTAAATATATTGGCCGATATCACAATCGGTAAAAATTTAGGGCGTCATAAAGTTACCCTTGCAAGAAAGATTAAATCTTTAAACCACCAGATTAAACGTCTGGACGAATTGCATATGAAGTGTGATGGATACGTCGGGGTTTGCAATCATTATTGCAACCTACAGAACATGATTATGGTAAAAGAGTAAGAACCAATTGATCCTGCAATGGTAAACTAAAATAGAATGTGCTCCCCGAGCCCTCACGACTCTCCACCCAAATCTTGCCGTCATGTCGCTTTATAATTTCAGCGGATAAATAAAGGCCAATACCAAAACCAGAGATATGCTTAGTATAGCCGCTTTCAATCCTGTAATAACGTTCGAACAATTTTTCTCTGTCTTGCGGCTTAACACCAATACCTTCATCTCTTACACTAATTTGGGCACTCTGTCCGGTAATTTCACACCTTATTTCAATCAACTTTCCTTGTAGTGAGTACTTGATCGCATTGCTGACCAAATTAGTAATTACCGAGCCGATCTTCTCACGATCGGCACTTACTATAAGCGGCTCGCAAGACTCGAATTTTATAATATGATTAGAAACAATCAATTCCATTTCCGGGATAATCTCTTCAATCAATTTAACCAGGTCGAACTCTTGTCTGTCAATCATGATTTTACCAGATTCGAGCCTTGAAATATTCAGGAAGCCATTGATTAGATTA
>DASWMZ010000238.1:0-6414 GCA_036399495.1 Pedobacter sp. | reverse complement strand
TGGCTTTTGCATTGGCAAAACCCGGGGTAAAAGAAGCATCGTTCAGTAATAAAGAATCGGCGCCGCCAAATATTTCCTGCCAGCGTAAGCCATCGAGGGTAATGATGAACAGTTTATTCTCGCTGTTAAAAGCACGAACCGTGTATTCATTTGTACGAACCGCCGATGTTATACAGATCAATGCTATCCCGATCCACAGAGCCTTCATACAAAGTGTAGAAGAAAAACTATACCAATTCGTGTTTAACTATTTAGCTAGCGTGAAATCAAACTCTTCATCATTCATATTTCATGGTTAAGTGCTTTTACTTATGCCTTCACAAATCATGATGCTAAATTTGAAACTGGTTTTTTGTTGCCGATATTTACGCTGAAAGCCAGCATCCAATTCTAAATCCTATGTCGACAATAGCCGAAGCAATATCCTCATCTCTATTTAACCAGAAAGAACTCTTCTTTACCCAAACTTCCTTTCCACATCGTTTTGGATGTTTCCCCTCTTCTCAAAATATGTTTCATGTGTTCGATCACATTGATGATGCGTTCTTCTTTTTTGATAAGAGTTATCATGTACTGTACCTGAACAAAACAGGTTCGGATATTTTGGAAAAGGCCTATGGTGTAAGTATAGCCAGTGGTGAAAACCTGGTAGAAAAACTTCCGGATGAGCGTAAAAAAGGCTTTACCCAGATGTTAAGCAAAGTCCTCAATGGGGTACCGGTAGCATACGAGTTGGAGATCAGCTCGAAGAAAATGTGGATCCATTGTAAATACTTCCCCAGTTTTGAGGAAGGCAAAAAAGTTAATGGGTTTTATGGAATTGTAAAAGACATTACAGCGCAAAAAGAAGTTGGGCGGCTGGAACAAAAAGCAGAAAGTATTGAGCATGATTTATTCCAGAGTCGTTTGCTGTTTGAACAATTTATGCAGAACTCACCGCTTGTTGCATGGTTAACAGATGCGAGGGGAACAATGCATTACATGAACCCGGTTTACATGAAAACATACGGGTTCAGTGAAAAAGATTTTGGGCGAAGCATTTATGAACTTTTTCCTGCACAGGTAGCTGTAGATTATCATATCAACAACCAACAGGTACTAAAATCAGCAGGAGCGGTAGAAGCTGTTGAAAAAGGTGTAAAAGCAAATGGGCAAACGCAAGTGCTTAAGATCTACAAGTTTCCTTTACTGGTGAACAATGAGCGCATGATTGGCGGATGGGCTGTGGACATAACCGACCAGGTGGAACTTCAGGACAAGCTGATAAAAAGCATTGAACGGCACGAGTATGTAAACGAGGCAACATCGGACGCTATTTATGATTGGGACTTTACCACGAAAACGCTCTATCGAAGCAACCGGTTTGAAGAAATTTTTGGCTATCCCGATAAAAAGATATCTGTCCTTCAGCGCATGCGTTTAGTTCATCCGGATGATCTGCATCACTTTAAGCACATTATTTTCAGCTCTCTTCGCAGCACAGCTGTTAACCGGTGGCAGGTGGAATACCGCTTGAAAATTGCCAATGGCACCTATCGCAACGTTTTGGACAAAGCATTTATCATCCGTGGAAAGGACAGAGCCCTGCGAGTGATTGGCGCACTTCAGGATATTACTGCTCAAAAAGGATTGCAGGAACAATTGGTAAACCAGGAAAAACGCAGCAAGCGGGAAATCATCAAATCAATAATCCAAACCCAGGAAAAAGAACGCCGGAAACTATCCGTTGAATTACATGATAACGTAAACCAAATGCTTGCATCCTGCAAACTAATGTTGGAGGTAGCAAAAGAAGATGGTGACAACGCTAAAATGCTGACCGAGAAGACTTACCAAAGCATTCAAACCGTCATTGACGAGATCCGTCGCATTAGCCATGATTTGAACCCTTCGGCTATTGTGGATGTTGGATTGGTAGAAGCCATTGAGCAACTAACGGAAAAAATCAACGTATCGGGCAAGATTAGAGTCAGGTTCGTTCCTAACAGTCGTGAATACAATACATTGAACGAGGATGATAAAATTGCCATCTTTCGTATGGTACAGGAGCAGCTGAGCAACATCTTAAAACATGCCAATGCCAGCAATATTGTTATCCGATTGGAAGTGATGAGTAATAAGGTTCGTTTGTGTATTAAGGATGATGGTGTCGGGTTCAATCTTTCTCAGTGTAAAAAAGGCCTTGGGTTGCATAATATTTATAATCGTGTGGAGTATTACAGCGGCTCAATACAGATACATACCAGCGAAGGCAACGGTTGTGAAATGTGCATTACACTTAAGCTCAGAAACACTTTACCAGCGCAATTAAAGATTGCCTGACGGTAATAACCTAACTGTTTTTGTAAAATTCTTTGTGCGCTTTTAATAGAGATTGGTATTGCTCATCGGCTTTTGCTTTTTGCCAAACCTCATAAAACACAGCTGCACTTTCTGCTTTTACAGGGTCGGCTTCAAGTGGTAATTGTTGCCGGCCATGTGCACCGCTTTGGCCCTTTTTATCGTTCGGTACAGGTCCGTCATATTTTTTCCCACTTTTATGATTGGCATACCGGCGGCTGCGGGTGTAACCCATTTGCAAAAACTTGCGGGCTATATCCATCCCAACAAAATCATTTTCCGCTTTATACTGCAAAAAAAGACGCCAGATTTTGGCAGCTGACTTTTTAGCGATTTCCGGTGTTTTAAATTTCCAATGAGGAAGAATTGCACTTTTATAAGGCTCCACAAGCAGTACACCTTGTTCGCCTATACATGTGCGGTAAAGCTCAGGGTGTTTTTGTAAATCAAGGTTTTTATAGTCAAGTGTATAGTTGAATTTTGCGTATGCCATTACAATTCTTTAAGAAGAACTATATTATTTTCAAAACTCTGCGTTGCAATCTTCACTCCAAAAACAACTAATGAAACGATGAAAAGCAACGGCCGTTTTAATAGGTATTATTAAACAATTCGGTTTTGTAGATCAATGAAAGGTTTGCTTTCATTGTCCAATGACAACGTTATTGTTTTGAAATATCAACACCGTTGATATAAAATGGCCCGACGAATTTGGAATTGGTTTTGTTTGGGTTATCGGGCCTTCCTCCGGGATAAGTCATTCTGTTGGTACCTCTAAATGTGCCTACTAAAAATGAGTAGCCATTATATCCTTTTGTTGTGTTTCCTGTCTGTGTAAAAGTGCAATTTTCAAAAATGCAATTTCCCCCATACACATTGCTTCGCCTGGCCGCATCCAGTGTACAATTAATAAAATGCGGGGATGCGCCACCACCAAAGTCCATTACATAGCCACCATACACTTTACCAGTAGGGGATTGCGCTTCATCAAGGGTCAGCAGGCAATTAATGAATTTCGTCCGGTTCGGATCATCCATTTTCTGCGTAGAATATAAGTTAACGCCTGCGCCAACGATGGTGGTATTGGTAAAAAGCATCCTTGGCCCGGAGCCATAAATGCTCCACATGGTACTGCCCACAATTTTGCCCCCGATGTATTTCATATCTGCAACATCGCCAACTGTTAGCAGGCCGGGCCCATCATTATTATTAATCAGACAATTTTCAAATATGCCATTCCTTATTAAGCCCATCTCGGCCTCCATATCAACGCCTGCAGCCGGAGAGGACCTTGCTGGCTGGCCAGTGGATTTATTAATGGTTTTGCCTGTATTGATAAAAGATGAATTACGAACTATCAGGTGATTTCCACCCACCCAGGAGAATCCTTGTCTTGCATTTCCATCAAAGATTGAATTTATGATCGTAGCCATTTTTACCGGTGCATTTTCCGATGGCGTGGTATTGCCAATAACAATCCCGTCACGGCCAAAAAAATTACTGGTCACTTTTTCTACCAATATCTCCCTGTTATCCATTAGTAAAATGCCATCAGCAGGCAACTGCAAGCCATCATCTCCCCACCCTCCTCCCAAGACAAGGTTCTGCACATTACCATCAAGGTTTAGGTTTTTGATGGTGATGGATTGATTGTTCCGTGCATCGATAATACTTGTTGGGTAGGCGGTATAATTATAGTCGTAAAAAGCTCCGGTTGGCTTAAATACTTTTCCTGTTACTGGATGAAACGAACCAAAATGTAAACCGCTGGCAAATTTTATGGTGGCACCATTCCCCTCCAAAACCACAGGCTTAGTACAACCACTAAATTTCAGCAGCGTGTCGCCTAGATAGGCAAAGCCTTTCCCGCTATTGCCCGCTAATTTTTCGTTTCCTACGGTATAAATTCCTTTTTCAAAGATGAGTGTAACGCCACCGCCCAATGCATTAATTTTTGAGGATATACGTTGTAATGCCTTGGTATTTTCTACAGTCGATGCAGTAGCCGACAATCCAAAATCTTTTGCATAAAGCACCAGGTTCGGGAAAGATGCGGATATTTTCGCCTGTTCTTGTTCAATTACCGTCTTCGGAGCGATAGATAAAGATGCGGCCGGCGAGGTTTCTGCCCCAATCTTCGGGCCAACTGAGCAGCTCAAACTCAAGGCTGAATTCAAAACTAAAATAACTACTGTGGTCAAAAATGGTACTGCTTTAATCATTATTTAATAATGGAATAGGGTGCTTCACTTATTTTTCAAGTCGTTCTGTGCGAAAAGGTAAAAAATGAGTTGAAAAAGAAAATACAATAAGGACCTGGTAGAAGAAATTTAACCTTTATGGCCCGCAAAGATGATGCTCGTGCTTTGCTTTGGATAACAACTATGTGCCAATGAAGAGCAGGCTCATTTAAGGCTTCCCAACGTAAAGGAATTTGATTTCTTTATCCCACCTTATAATATCAAAATAGTAACATTCAGCCCATGCGTTCTGTTGTATTTTAAGGGCCAGATTGTGCGCATAGACAATCAGCCATTTCCAATGTGTATGAGTTTAGTAATAAGTTCCAATCAATGCCTTGAATGTGAAACAATAACTGAAGTTCAGATATTTGAAATATAAACCAATGCTTAATTTCGGGAGATAGTACCTAGAAAAATACTTATAGAAAAGCGATTTTTTTAAGAACGACTAGGTTCAGTTGATGAAAATCCTTTTATATTAACTAGTCAGTTGCGCCTGTGTGTATTAAGATCGGTTGGAAGATTTTTGGATGAGCACTGCTTATAATACTTTTATGCCCAAATTAATAGACCTTATAACTTTTACTGACCAGAGAGGCAATCTTACAGTTGTAGAAAAAGTATTACCGTTTACTATCAAAAGAGCATTCTTCATTTATGGGGTCGACTCATCCAAAAGAGGCGGACACAGGCATGCCACTACAATGCAAGCGGCAATTTGTATAAAAGGCTCATGCCGAATTTATTGTAATGATGGGGAAATTGAATGCTTTCATCAACTAGATAGCCCCTCGAAATGCCTTATTATTGATGCCAGGGACTGGCATTTTATGGATCAATTTACACCTGATACAATCCTTATGGTTTTCGCATCGACTTATTATGTGGAGGATGATTATATTTTTGAACCATATCCGAAAAAAATATACTCGTCCAAGCACTCAATAGAATTATAAATTATTGTTGTCATTTTAATTGCTTTTGAAGGTTGCAAATGGTGGAATATGAAAATCTCAAAAAATTAAATAGCCGCTTCGAAAGCCAGTTTCAAGAAGCATTTAATAAGTTTCTTAATAAAGGCACATACATATTAGGAGAGGAAGTTGCCTTATTTGAACAAGAATTCGCAACCTTCACCGAAAGTAAGTATTGTATTGGTGTTGCGTCAGGTTTAGATGCTCTGTATTTGTCGCTTGTTGCTTTGGACCTTCCTGCTCAGAGTGAAGTTCTTGTTCCCTCGAATAGTTATATAGCCACCATTTTAAGTATTGTAAATGCTGGGCTGACTCCGGTTTTAGTGGAACCTCGTATTGATACGTATAATATAGACCCTTCGGAGGTTGAGCGCTGTATCACTCTCCAAACGAAAGCGATCATTGTAGTGCACCTTTATGGCAAAACCTGCGAAATGGATGTCATTTCGCAAATTGCTCAGAAGTATAATTTAATTGTTATAGAGGATTGTGCACAGGCACATGGGGCGAAGTATAAAAATAAAACAGCCGGTACGTGGGGTAAATTCGGGGCATTTAGCTTTTATCCGACAAAGAATTTAGGTGCTTTAGGAGATGCAGGAGCAATTATAACCGATGACCACCAAATGTATCTTAAAATAAAAGCCCTGCGCAATTACGGTTCACATAAAAAATATTATAATCGATATTACGGGCTGAACTCACGGTTGGACGAACTGCAGGCAGCTTTTTTAAGAGTAAAACTTAAATATTTAGATGCGATCATTCAACATAAAGAAGAACTTGTAAAGTTGTATCGAAAACATATAAAAAATAATCAAGTTATTTTACCTGTTACCCAAAATCAGAATGGAGAC
>DASWMZ010000237.1:0-12764 GCA_036399495.1 Pedobacter sp. | reverse complement strand
AATAAGTCAATCTTTTATTAAAGGGTAATTTCATTTTATAATATTTACAAATGTTTAGAAAGCCATTCCTATATTGCATAGTCCACTTTGGTAAGGTGAGGTGCTCTAGGCAGCTTCGTTGGTTTATAATGTTTTGTATTTAATGTTAAAGTGCTTCATTTCCTTATGGAGCAACGTGTGTGTGTAATGCTAAGGATATGGGGTTATAACTATTGGTGATATTATTCTACCACTTCATTGCAAAATTATATATAAAAATTGTTATTAAATAATGCAAAAACCTTTTTACAGGCTTAATTTGGTATTTTTTTAAAAAAAATTATTTTGCTTTGGAAATAATATTATAGTTTTATCCAACCTTATAAACTAATCGTAAATAAACTTATGCAGACCATTGATCGTAGTAAATTATTCTGGGCGAGCTGCCTGGCCCTCTTGGTAACTTCTCTTTCCTTTGGTATCCGGGCAGGTATACTAGGAAAGCTTGGAACCGACTTTCAACTCTCAAATTCTGAACTGGCCTCTATTACAGCCACGGCATTTTGGGGCTTCCCGTTAGCTATGGTGATCGGAGGGATGGTAGTCGATGTTATCGGGATGAAGCGTTTGTTAGTGTTAGCCTTTGTTTTGCATTTGGCAGGTATCATTTTAACAATCTTTGCTCAAGGGTACTGGACTTTATTCTTATCAACTTTATTAATCGGTATAGGAAACGGAACTGTAGAAGCTGCATGTAATCCATTGGTAACTGCATTATATCCGGACAATAAAACTACTAAACTTAACCATTTCCATCTTTGGTTCCCTGGAGGAATTGTAATAGGTACACTGGTTGTGCTTGGGTTAAGCGCAATCGGACTTAACTGGCAGATACAGGTAGGAGTGATGATTATTCCTACGGTTATTTATGGATACTTGTTTTCGAAACTTGATTTCCCAGTTACGGAACGTGTTTCTGCAGGAATTTCAACTGCAACTATGTATAAATCAATATTTTCTCCTTTGTTCATATTCATGTTTATTTGTATGCTTGGTACCGCTATTACCGAGTTGTTTACCGGACAATGGATAGGGGTATTATTGCAAAATGTTGCCGATAACGCCATTTTAATACTAACCACTACAACTGGAATCATGGTTTTAGGGCGTGGATTTGCTGAGCCTGTGGTACATCGTTTTTCTCCGCAAGGAGTGTTGTTATTTTCTGCAATACTTGCTGCTCTGGGCTTGTATCTGCTAAGTACACTAACAGGAAATGCTGTATTTGCGGCTGCGTTAATCTTCGGTATTGGTGTTTGCTATTTCTGGCCAACTATGCTAGGTTTCGTAGCAGAAAATATTCCTCAATCTGGAGCACTGGGTTTAAATGTGTTGGGTGGTGCCGGAATGTTTGCAGTATCAGTATACACTTATTTCATGGGTGGCTTTTACGATAATCTGGTTATCAATAAACTACCTGCAGGTGCAGACGTTGCAAGCTATGCAGGCGCCGCTGCTGGATCTGAGATGGCTCAGCAATACGCTCAGGCAACTACAGCAGCTGGCCCAGATGTTCTTCAGGCAACTTTGGTCATCCCAATTATTTTGACCGTTGCTTTTGCAGGATTGGTATTATATATGCGTAATCGTAAAAAGCCGGAACTAACAACACAAACTGCTTAATATATTTATGATGGCAATGTGTCAAAAAGAAAAAGCGAATCATCCGATTCGCTTTTTCTTTTATATATTATAGTCACTAAAGACTTTTCATCTTTTTAAGCAATTGCTCAATCACCTTTGGGTAATGGAGATGCTCCAATTGTTGACCCTTAAATTTTATCATTTCTATATCGTACTCTTTTTCGATTTTGAAACGGGATTGATGAATAATCTCTCCTTCGTCGAAATGTTCGTTTACAAAATGAATGGTTACTCCAGATTCTGATTCTTTATTCTCAAGTACAGATTTATGAACATGGTCGCCATACATGCCTTTGCCACCATATTTAGGTAATAAAGCGGGATGAATATTAATTATTTTATTGGGAAAAGCTTTCAGCAGATTAGCAGGGATAAGCCATAAAAATCCGGCGAGCACAATAATATCAACCTGTAAACTATTAAGCAAATTAACTACTTGCTCCGATTGGTAAAATTCGTTTCTGCTGAAGATATGCGTAGGAATCTCAAAGTTGTCTGCCCGCTGAAGAACAAAGGCATCAGGATTATTGGTAAGTACAATTGCAACCTCTGCATCAGGATGTTTTTTGAAATGCTCCATAATCTTTTGAGCATTGGAGCCTGAGCCTGAAGCAAAAATTGCAATTCGTTTTTTAAAATCCATAATTTATTAAGAAACCAAATATATCATTTACACGAAACTAAACGATAAGATTGTCATTAACTTAATAAATTAGTCATATATGGACTAAGTAAGTTTAAAGCTGTCAAATATTAGCCTCGTCCGGAACTTGTTTGGTTTCAATAAAACGCTTAAAGTTCAAGATATCTTCTCTTATTATTTCCTCCAGCGCTGGCGTAAATTGCTTAGCTAGTCCGGTTCCTAAACTACCAATAGGCGATTGGTAACTAAAAACTACCTCTACTTCAGTTCCTCCACCAGGTGCATTGTTAAATTCGACTTTGCCACCATGCTCTACAGGTGAACCTTTAACTGCATGCCAGCCTATAAAATGATTTTCAATTTCTTTAACAATTTCGGCTTTCCATGATATAGGAGGTGTATTTTTAGAAAACCGTGCTTTCCAATGCGAGTGAATCGCATCCTGTTCTTTTACTGATTCTATATGGCGCATAAACAAAGGCAGGTTCTCTAGCTTCCGCCAAAATTGATATACCTCTTCACGCGGATTACTTACCGTAAACCTTTGTTTAATATTTATTACTTCCGGTCGGGTACTGTCCAATCCAAAACTTTTATAAAACGGGCAATGTCCGCTTGCACCACGTAGTAATAGTGATCCACCTGTTGCCAATTTTAAAAAACCAGTAGCCGGACTTGAATATACAGATCTTATTCCCGAAAGGAGTAAAAGTGTACCAACCGCTACTGATACTGCTCTTTCGGGTGTATTTAGATTGACGTGTTTAGTTCTTACGTTGAAATGATTCTCGGTATTTCCCGTATTATACTTTTCTGGATGATTATACATATCTGGATAGATTATGGCCATGGCTTAAGGTTTTTTATAGAAAACAGGATAGCACTCGGAGTGTTTGGTTTAATTCAAATATATAATAGCCAGCACCATAAGACGCCTGTTATTATTTACATATTTATTCAAATATCTTGCGTAATATTCCATGATGAAACGTTTTTTTACTATGCTCATCTCCTTCGCGCCTTTTTGGTTGATTGCGCAAGTATTTCCTGATAGTGCTTCTTTAAAAGAGGTGGAGGTGAGAGCATATTTTAAAGAACATCGCTTAATGCGAAGCCCAGCCTCGGTTGGAATTATAACTACGCAAGCGTTACAAAATCAGCCTGGTTATTCGCTATTGCCGGCAATTAATACTATTCCAGGGGTACGAATGGAAGAGCGTTCACCCGGGAGTTACCGATTATCAATCCGGGGTAGTTTGCTGCGTTCCCCTTTCGGGATTCGCAATGTGAAAGTATATCTTGATGATTTTCTCCTCACTGATGCAGGTGGCAACACTTATTTAAATATAATAGATGCCTCTTCTGTTGGCAGGATAGAAATTTTAAAAGGACCCGAAGGAAGTATTTTTGGCGCTAATTCAGGCGGTGTGGTCCTAATAAATTCTAAACGATTAATGCAGGATAGTGCAAATATTTCTGCCGGAGTGACCGGCGGATCTTATGGCTTAATACATCAAAACATATCAGCGGAAGCTAACAAGGGTAATTTTAAAATAACTGTTAATGAGTCCTTTCAAACTTCTGATGGATATAGAGATAATAGCGCGCTAAATAGAAAAAGTTTACAGGTAATGCCCAGGTGGAAGTATTCAAAGTCAGGCGAGATAACTTCACTTATAATGTATTCGGATTTAAAGTATGAAACACCAGGCGGCCTAACCCTTTTGCAGTTTCAACAAAATCCCCGGTCAGCCAGGCTTGCAACGCCAACCTTGCCGGGCGCAATAGAGCAGCAGGCTGGAATTTACAATAGAACGTTATTGGCCGGGATATCCCATTCACAAGTACTAAGTTCTAATCTCAGGCACGTAATTGCTCTTACCGGTTCAGTAACCGATTTTGTTAATCCATTTATCACAACTTACGAAACCCGCGACGAGACTAGTGTGGGACTGCGTACCTACATTGAACTGGCAAGCGATAGCGCCAAACGCAGCAGCTGGCATTTTCAATATGGTGTAGAGGCGCAGCAGACAGACTCTAAAAAGAGAAATTATACTAACAATAAAGGAGAGAGAGGGACGAATCAAAACTTTGTTGATTTTAAGGCTAATCAAAGCTTTATTTTTTCACGTTTTTCTATCTCGCCGGCAAAGCGGTTAACTGTAGAAGTGGCAACTAGTCTAAATTTTTATAGCTACAACTTTACCAATATATTCCCCGTTACCGGATTGCCAGAAAACAGAAACTTAAAAGCACAACTTTTACCAAGGGTTGCTTTTTCTTATATGGTTAAGGATTATTTAGCACTACGCGGCTCGGCTAGCCGTGGCTATTCGCCGCCAACAATTGAGGAAGTTCAGCCATCTAATCGAATAATAAATAATGGTCTCCAGCCAGAGGCGGGTTGGAATTATGAGACGGGAATGCGGCTGTCCCTACGAAATAACAAAGTATATCTTGATGCAGCGATGTTTCGTTTTGATCTGAACAATGCTATTGTTAGAAGAATCGATGCTGCAGGTGAAGAGTCTTTTGTGAATGCAGGTGGAACCAAACAGTCCGGTTTCGAGGCCGAATTAACAGCGTGGATCGTCCCCTTTAAAAGGGTGGGCATCATGAGAGGATTGAAATTTTCGGAGAGTTATACAAATAGTCATTTTAAATTTGTTAATTACATTATTAATAGCACAAACTTTGCGGGAAATTCATTAACCGGCGTACCTCAAAACAATCTTGTTAGTGCAATAAATCTATACTTGCCATCAAAGCTGAGTCTCTACCTTCAACATTCTTACGTTTCCTCAATTCCGCTCAATGACGCCAACGCTTTTTATGCAGATAAATATCATTTGCTGCAAGCTAAAGCGATGTGGCAAAAGCAAATGCATGCTTTTAACCTGAGGTTCTTCGTTGGTGGGGATAACCTTCTTGATGCAAAATATAGTCTGGGTAACGACCTTAATGCGGCTGGTTCAAGATTTTATAATTCGGCTGCGATGAGAAATTATTATGCAGGTTTGAGTGTGCAATTCTGAAATTGATATTTCCTCAATAAATTGGATTGAATTATCCTGATAAGTGTTTTTTTTGAAAATTACTCTATCTTTAATTTTTATAAGAGATTAGTATACTTCCCTGAATGGAGCACCTGTTTATAAATTCATCCCCTTCTCAAAATTTATTGAAAAACTTGCCTGGGATGCTCTATAAATGCAAAAGCGATATTAAAAGAACTTTTATCCAGGCAAGCAATGGTTGTTATGATTTAACAGGCTTTTATTCGGAGGAGTTGTTAAATGGTGCTTTTAAGTCTTATATTGATCTCATTCATCCGCAAGATTTAGCACGTGTTAGAGATTATTTTAAAAAAAATATTGCAAACCAACGTGAATGTAATTGCGAATACCGCATAATACACCGTGATGGTGGAGTAATTTGGGTTAAAGATATTGCAAACGGCGTATATAGTGATACCGGCGATTTGCTTTATATCGAAGGCTATATTACTGATATTACTGATAAAAAAGAAAGACCAGCTTTAGAAGAGCAATTACAATATTATATATCAAACAAAAATATTCTTAAAACCACTTTAAATATCATTCCTGATATTTTTTTGAGGGTGACTAAAAATGGTGATTGCTTTTCGTTTAATAAAATTGATGATAAAGAACTTGGGACCGAACCATTTTTAAAGTCAGCTTTAAAAGATCTGTTCCCTGCAATTGTAGCCGAAAACTTTTTCGCTCATACTACTAATGCACTTGAAACCGGCAATGCGTATACTTATGAATATCAACAAGCTGGTCCCGACCGTACGATTCTGGATTACGAAGCACGTTTCCTGAAAAAGGATGACAACGAGGTATTATGTATAATTCGAGATATTACTCCAGCTGTTAAGGCAAGAAAGGAAGCTATACTTGCGAAAGAATTTTACGAGAGCATAATCGATAATGTAAATATCGATATTGCGATTTTCGATGAGAATAATTGTTATTGCTTAATCAGCAAATCGGCGGTCAAAGATTCCAAAATGCGCGAGTGGCTGATCGGGAAAGATGATTTTGCGTACTGTAGGGAAAGAAATAAAAGCATTGAAATTGCCGAGTCGAGAACTGAGATGTATAATCTGGTTGATGAACTTAAAAAACCCATTGAATGGATCGAAGAATTAGCAGATGACTCCGGAAAAAAGAAATACTTTGTAAGAACATTAAAGCCTCTCAAAGGCCCTGGAAATAAAAAATACAAGGTAGGTTACGGGGTAGATATTACAGCTTTAAAAATTGTTCAAAACGAATTACTTCGCCGTGAACATCTTCTATCTTTTAGTCATAAGCTGGCCAAAGTCGGTTATTGGGTATGGTATCCTAATAACAGGAAGCATGAATGGAGCGATGGAGTTTTTGAAATACTTGAAGAAGATAAGCGGTCAAATATTGCTCCGTCTCTTGGCACTTATCTGGACTTTATCCATATTGATGACCGCGAACGATTCAAAAAAACAATTGATTTATCGAAGCAAAATAATTCATCCTATTCAATTGAATACCGCATTATTACCAGGGCTGGAAAAATAAAACATATTAAAGAGCAATCTTCCAGCAAGCGCTCAGATTCCAATTCAAATCAGTATTTGTTTGGAATGGTTCAGGATATTACTGAAATGCAGATTTCTCAGGATGCATTGGCACACAGCGAAGAGCATTTTAGGGCAATCGCAGAAAGCTCACCTATTTATATTCTCGAACTTCGCGATGATTACAAAGTTATGTACGTCAATAATTCGGGTACAAACAGCAAAGATCTGATTGGAAAATCGGCTCTTGATTTAGTTCTTAATCAATATCACCATACTTTAAGAGATACATTTGCGAAGGTTTTTAATTTGGGTATTGTCGAAAAGCTGGAATTGCAGGGGAATTTAAGCGGAGATTCAATCGAATGGTATGATGTAAGTATTGGACCAGTTAAAAATGATGCCGGAAAAGTTACTTCCCTTATTTTCCTCGCACAAAACATAACCGACAAAAAGCAAAATGAGCAGGAGCGGGAACGTTTAATTAAAGAGATAAATAACCGGTATAATGAGTTGATGCAGTTCAACTATATCGTCTCACATAACTTGCGCTCACCTATCGCCAATATTTTGGGGATGTCTTACATATTAAATCCAACTACTCCGCCTGAAGATGTGAAGCAAATCTTTGATTACATTATGCAGTCGGCAGAATCGATTGATACCTTGATAAAAGATTTAAATGATGTTTTAACTGCAAGATCTCCCTTAAACGAAAAACGCGAAGAATTTTTGCTCACAGAAATCATACAAGGAGTTTGTCATAACCTGGAGCAGCAAATCAATCAGTCAAATGCCTTAATTGCTTTAGACATAAGTGATGATGCAAATGATCTTACCAGCATTAAGAGCTATGTCCAAAGCATAATATATAATCTTGTTTCTAATGCTATTAAGTATAAATCAGAAAAGAGAAGTCCTGAACTTTCCATCAAAGCATGGAAAGAAACCAATCATACCCATATTGAAGTTTCTGATAATGGCATGGGTATAGATTTAGAACAATATGGCGCTCAAATGTTTGGTTTATACAAGCGTTTTACCACTCAAAATGAAGGTAAAGGTCTTGGCCTGCACATGACCAAAGCTCAGGTTGAATCCTTAGGAGGTAGTATTTCTGTCGAAAGCAAGCTGGGAAAAGGAACTACTTTTAAAATTGTTTTTACTAATTAAAGCACAAAAATATTCCTTTCCTATCTTTGCTGCTTAATGCAGGCATTAGACAATTTTATTTCACGGAATCCCGGTAAAACTTTTGCCATACTGCTTTTGTCTGCACTCCCTGCGTATTTTATAAATCTGGGCCTACTTCCTTTATTTGCTGATGAACCTACCAGAGCAAATGTCGCGCTTGAAATGATTCTTTCGGGAAATTACTCTGTGCCCACTATTGGAGCTGATTACTATTACAATAAACCACCGGTTTATAATTGGTTGCTTGTTTTAGTATATCAGTTTACCGGGAGCTATACTGAATTTGTAACCAGGCTGCCAGCTTTAGTGCCATTGTTTCTATTCGCTACAACCATTTATTTAGTGGTAGTTTATTTTCTAAAGGATAAAAGGATTGCACTTTTAAGCGCACTACTTACCATTTTGAACGGAAGAATGCTTGTATATGATTCCCTTTTAGGGCATATCGATATCTTCTATTCATGGCTCACCTTTATCTCATTTATTTCGATTTACTATTTCTATGAAAAGAAACAATGGTTTTTGCTTTTTCTTGTCTCTTATATTATTACGGCAATAACGTTCCTCTCTAAAGGAATGCCATCTATAGTTTTCCAAGGCTTAACCATCATTTCACTATGCATTTATACAAGAAATTTCAAAAAGCTTTTTAGCTGGCAACATATAGTTTCGGGGTTTGTATGCCTGATAATTATTGGTATTTATTTTTATAATTATTCGTTGTACAACCAAGATTTAAGCGGCTACATCGCCACTATTTGGGATCAAAGCAGTCAGCGAACTGCGGCAAGCGTAGGGTTTTGGCCCAGCGTAAAACATATATTGCTGTTTCCGTTTGAGTATTGCGGCCACCTTTTCCCGGCCAGTTTGCTGCTTGTTTTTTGTATTCATAAAAACTTTTTGAAAGACTTGTGGCACAATAGCTTCTTAAAATTTTGTACGATAATTTTTTTGGCAAACATCGGGGTTTATTGGCTTTCACCGGAAACCAGGCCTCGATATCTATTAATGCTTTTTCCTTTTCTGTTTATTATTTGGAGCCATGCTTACTACACATACCGTGAACTAGTTGTAAAAGTAAATAAAGTGTTTGAAGCTGTTTTATTAGCACTTTGCATAATAGTTACAATAGCCATTCCTTTTGCATTTTACTTTAAAGACAGATTTACAGTAAGCAATTTTGAATTCAAGGTGCTGGCACTTGACCTAATGGTCTGCTTCATTTCCTTCTTATGTCTGAAGCTAAGACAACATAAAATTATTGCTTTTTTAGCTTTACTTATCGTCTTGCGATTAGGCTTTAGTTGGTTGGTTTTGCCTTATCGGTTTCAGCATCAGGATGGGAACTATTATAAAATGGCTTCTCAGGAGATGGGGAAACTCAGTAAGAATTTACCATTTCATCTCTATCAGTATCATCCGCAGGTAGAGAATATACCTTTTCATCACAAGCTGATATTTTACATCCAGCAATCGCGTATGCAACAGGTTAAATTTACCGAGACAGATACTGTAAGTGGTTATTATCTTACCTTTGACCGCAATTTACTTAACCCACATGCGGTATTGGTGAAAGCCTACCAAAATAATCTGAAATTATATAGGGTAAAATGAGAGAACTCTCTGTTGTAGTAACCGTTCTAAATGAAAAGGATAACATTACTCCTTTGATTGAAGCCATCAGACAGGCTTTAATCAATATAGATTTTGAATTGATTTTTGTAGACGATGGTTCAACCGATGGCACACAGAAAGAGATTCGTAAATATGCGAGCAATCAAATTATTCTGGTAGAACTTCGTAAGAATTATGGTCAAAGTACGGCGATGACAGCCGGAATTGATCACACTTCTGGTAAGTACGTAGCGCTGCTCGATGGGGATTTGCAAAACGATCCAACAGATATTCCCTTTATGCTTCAAAAACTAAAAGATGAGGATTGGGATGTAGTAGCAGGAAACCGCAGGAACCGACAAGACGGTGTTTTTTTAAGAAAAATTCCTTCAAAAATCGCTAACGCATTAATCCGGAGAATGACAGGTGTATACATTAAAGATTATGGTTGCACTTTAAAAATCTTTAAACGTGAAATAGCTGAAGATCTTGGAATCTATGGCGAATTGCATCGCTTTATACCAGTGCTTGCAAAATTACAAGGTGCAAATATCACTCAGGTGGATGTTAAACACCATGCCCGGAAATTTGGATCTTCGAAGTATGGCTTGAACCGCACATTCAAAGTGATGGCTGATTTAATTACGATGGTTTTTTTACGAAAGTACCTTCAAAAACCTATGCATTTATTCGGTCCGCTTGGTTTTACAGCATTCGCTTTGGGAGCTTTAATCAATATTTATCTCTTGATTTTAAAGCTGGCAGGACACGATATCGGCGGCAAGCCTCTCCTCATTTTAGGTCTTATATTTCTTTTAGGTGGAATCCAGCTAATCACAATTGGAATTCTGGCAGAGATTAGTATGAGGACTTACTTTGAAGGGACAAATAAAAAAACATACCAGGTACGAAGAATTGTAAAAGGAAATGAAGAAAATCTGGAAAGTCGTTAAAACTCCTCTCAAGATAATTGTTACCGTTGTTCTCATTTATATCGTATTTAAAACAATTGATTTTAATGAGTTAAAGCAGCTATTCTTAACCAGTAATCTGTTCTTTATTCTTCTTGCGTTAATTGCCTACTTTGCTTCGCAAGTAGTATCATCATGGCGATTGTTAAGCTTCTTAAAGTCAATTGGGATTGATGTTTCCTTTTGGTTTAATTTTAAACTCTACCTGCTTGGGTTGTTTTACAATGTTTATGGGGGAGGAGTTGGGGGCGACGGTTATAAGATTTATCTCCTTCGTAAGCGTTTTCAAAAACCTACTAAGAAGATAATCTTCTCAATATTATTAGACAGAGTAAGCGGCCTTTGGGCGATAGGCTTCCTTTTTGCCGCACTAATTTTAATAATCCCCAGGATAAAAATTCCATGGTATTTCATCATCCCGGCTTTAATAACAGGAACACTAATTTACTACTTCATTTTGCAAAAGTTTTTTGAAAGTTACAACCGTAATTTCGTAAAAGCACATTTGAAAGCGATTGCGGTTCAGACTTTACAGTTATTAAGTGTTGTGTGTATACTTCTTGCTCAGAATTTTACCGGCAAATTTTCACCCTATCTTTTCAGTTTTTTGGTATCATCAATAGCCGCTGTGATTCCGATAGGTGCGTTTGGTTTTGGAACCAGAGAATACGTTATGTTACATATCTCGCAGGTTTTCGACATGGTGCAAAGCTTAGCCGTATTTGTAGTTTTTACCTTTTCAATCCTTTCAACCTTCGTCGCATTATTTGGACTTTGGTTTGTATATCGAACCAAAGAGTTTGAGCCGCTACCAACGGAAGAAGAAGCAGAAACTTTCGAGTCTGAGGCTGATGAATCTATTCGAGATGATAATACTAATGCTGTTTAAACCACTTGTAAAATTCTCTTAAACCCTCACTCAACTCGGTGCGGGGATGATAATTTAAAAGGGCTTGGGCTTTTGAAATATCTGCAAATGTACGGGGCACATCTCCCTGTTGTTCCGGAAGGCGGTCAATGATTGCTTTTTTACCACAAACCGTTTCGACTGTTTCAATCAGTTCATTCAAGGAAATCGTTTTATGGTTGCCCAAATTTATAATTTCAAAATCGGTTTTGTCATAATCAATCGCCGCCAGAACCCCTTCTACAGTATCTCCAACATAAGTATAGTCTCTATTTGTAGTGCCGTCTCCATAAACTGGAATCGGCTCATCATTCAAAATAGACTTGAAGAATTTATGTATAGCAAGGTCAGGACGCTGGGCTGGTCCATAAACGGTAAAAAAGCGTAGGGCAATAAATCGAATCCCGTATAACTTACTGTATACGTGCCCCAGCATTTCTCCGGAAAGCTTAGTAGAAGCGTATGGGCTGATCGGCAATAACTTCTCTTCTTCCGTCCAGGGAACATTTTCATTTATTCCATAAACACTGCTCGATGAGGCAAATACGAATTGTTTTATATTCTGCGTTTTAGCAAACTCCAAGAGCGTTTGCGTTCCGCCTACGTTTACATCCTGGTAAAGTATTGGGTTTTTAATGCTTGGGCGCACCCCGGCTTTTGCTGCAAGGTGAATGATTACATCAACGTTCTTTGCTTTTTCTAAGTCTTCCGTTTTCCGGATATCGCCTTCGATAAATGTAAAGTTTTCGTAATTCAGAAAAGGCTTAAGATTTGATTCTTTCTGCTCCCGCGAGTAAAAATCGTCGAAGTTATCTATTGTAGTAACTTGATAGGTTTCCAAAAGTTTTGCGACCAGGTTACTCCCAATAAAACCAGCTCCGCCTGTTACCAGTATGTGCTTCATTAGCATAATTAAGAGTGCAAATCTACACTAATAAATAATTTATGAATATTCATTAGTCATATCTGACATTAAATCTAATTAATCTTCGAAATTTGCATGCTTATAGATATCCTTGATAACGCATATCGTTTTATATTAAAAATATGAACATAGTTATAACCGGAGCCAGCAGCGGTGTAGGATTTGAAGCCGTATTAGAGCTTATATCAAACTCAGAACACGCTGTGGTCGCACTGGCTCGCTCCGAAAATAATTTGGGCAGG
>DASWMZ010000236.1:0-3576 GCA_036399495.1 Pedobacter sp. | reverse complement strand
AATTAAAAAGTGAAAAATTAAAAATTAAAATATGGAGGCGATCTCTAAAGGGCTTTCACCTTTTTAGCTTTCACCTTTTACCTTGTTTACTCTACTCTAAAAAGATCCGAAATTGAGCCATGCTCATTCACATTAGCTATTGCTTTTGCAAATAGTTCTGCCGTTGTAAGCACTCTGATTTTTTCGGATTGTTGTTTTAATGGAATTGTGTTTGTTACGATCAATTCTGTCAGTTGCGACTTCTCAATAGTTTCGTAAGCTTTACCCGATAAAACCGGATGCGTACAAACCGCTCTCACACTACTCGCACCATTTTCCATTATTAACCCTGCGGCTTTTGACAAGGTTCCTGCTGTATCGCAAATATCATCGATCAATACCACATCCCTGCCCGTTACATCACCAATAATAGACATCGATTCTATTTCATTTGCTCGTTTACGGCGTTTATCACAAATAATTACCTCAGCGTTAAAAAACTTCGCGAAAGTACGAGCCCTGTACGAACCACCCATATCTGGAGATGCTATGGTAATATTTGGTAGATTTAAGCTTTTAATATATGGAACAAAAATTACCGAAGCGTCTAAATGATCTACGGGAATATCAAAAAATCCTTGTATCTGTGCCGCGTGCAAATCCATTGTCATGATACGATGAGCACCTGCAGCAACGATTAAATTTGCAAACAACTTTGCCCCGATGGCCACACGGGGTTTATCTTTCCTATCCTGCCTTGCCATTCCGAAATAAGGAACTACCACCGTGATATAATGGGCAGAGGCGCGCTTTGCCGCATCAGTCAGCAAAAGTAACTCTATCAGATTATCGTAAGGCTGACAAGTAGATTGGATCAGGAAAACATCGCAACCCCTAACCGTTTCATCAAAGGAAGGCTGAATCTCACCGTCGCTGAATCTTGCCAAAGTAACTTCGCCTAAATCCTTGCCATAAGCATTTGCTATTTTACCCGCAAGTTCTGTAGAGCCCGAACCGGCAAATAATTTAACTGGATTAAACTGAAGTGGCATATTACTTTTCGGATGTAAGGATTTGAAATTGCAGCATCTAAAAGCCTTTATTTGCTATCCGAAATTCGGAGTTTTATTGTTGCCCGACCAGGATTCGAACCTAGACAAACGGTACCAAAAACCGTCGTACTACCTTTATACTATCGGGCAATCTCCAAAACAAAAGGATCTTTTGAAATGGTGTGCAAATATAGAGCGATAAAACCGTATGTGCAAGAGTATTTCTCTTTTTTAGAAATTAACAATTAAACGTCAATATCTTAAAAAATGTTAAACCCCAATAATGGGGTTGGTATTTAAATACTAATCGCTATTTTCGGCTTCAATATCGCTTTAAGCGATTTATACCAATATGCACTACACTAAAATTAATAATCTTCTGGGGTGGCTTTGCTTTTTAATTGCTGCAGTTACCTACACTTTAACCTTAGAGCCTACCACAAGTTTCTGGGATTGCGGTGAATTTATCGCGTCTGCTTACAAACTTCAGGTTGTACATCAGCCCGGTGCTCCATTATTTATCATGGTTGCCAAGGTTTTTTCTTTGCTTGCCAGCGATAAAACTCAGGTAGCATTCTGGATGAATATGAGTTCGGCTATAGCCAGTGCAGCAACTATATTATTTTTATTCTGGACTATAACTGCATTGGTGCGAAAAGTCTTAGCTCCAAAGGCGCAGGAACTATCTACTACAGAGTTAATCACTATAATGGGCTCAGGCTTGGTAGGTGCTTTGGCTTATACTTTTTCTGATACTTTCTGGTTTTCGGCGGTTGAGGCCGAAGTTTATGCAATGTCTTCTTTATGTACGGCTATTGTCTTTTGGGCAATTTTGAAATGGGAGCATCATGCAGATGATCCAAATGCTGATAAATGGCTGGTATTTATCGCATACACCATGGGCTTGTCGATCGGTGTGCATTTGTTAAACTTACTTGCTATACCGGCAATTGCGTTGGTTTATTACTTCCGTAGAACTGCAAAAGCTACCTCAAAAGGCACTTTCGGTGCTCTATTAATAGGCATCCTTATTTTAGGAGTGATTCAATATGGCATCATATTATATATGATCAAGCTAGCCGCTTTTTTTGATCTGTTCTTCGTGAATACATTAGGAATGGGATTTGGAAGTGGTGTAGTTGTATTTGCAATCCTAGTTATCGGCGGCTTAGTTTATGGAATAATGTATTCTATCCGTAAAGGAAAACGGATTCTTAATCTTGCACTGGTTTGTACCGTATTTATCCTTTTCGGATATAGCTCTTATGCTATGATTGTAATCAGGGCTAAAGCCGAGCCGACTTTGAATAACAATGATCCGGACAATGTTTTCTCTCTCTTGGGTTATCTAAGCAGAGAACAATATGGTGACAGCCCTTTATTATATGGTCAGTACTTTGATTCGCAAAGAATTGATTATAAAGAAAAAGGGAACATCTACCGTAAAGGAAAAGATAAATATGAGGTTGCAGGTAAAAAATATGACTATGTATATGATCGCAATACCTTACTTCCAAGAATGTACAGCGACGAACCAAATCATGTAGCAGTTTACCGTGAATGGATGCAACTGAGCGAAGGCGAATCTCCTAGCTTTATTCATAACCTTGGATTCTTATTTAGCTATCAAACAGGCTTTATGTATGCCCGGTATTTCTTATGGAATTTTGCCGGTCGTCAAAACGACGACCAGGGACAGGGAAATAATACAAGTGGGAATTGGATTAGCGGTATAAAGCCACTTGATGCGGCTCATTTAGGGTCGCAGGATAATCTTCCACCCAGCATTAAAGAAAACAAAGGCTATAACAGGTTATACTTTCTTCCGCTGATATTAGGTTTGATCGGTGCTTTCTGGCATTTTAAACGAAATCAAAAAGATGCAGGAGTTGTTGGGTTGCTATTTTTCTTTACAGGGATGGCAATCGTACTATACCTCAACCAAAACCCGCTTCAGCCGCGTGAACGTGACTATGCCTATGCAGGCTCTTTCTATGCCTTTACTATCTGGATTGGACTAGGTGTAGCGGCTATTGCTGATATGCTAAGAAGGAAGCTCTCGGCTTCTTCTGCTGGAATCGCCGCCACCGTATTAGGCTTATTAGCTGCGCCCGTACTAATGGCAAAAGAGAACTGGGACGACCATAACCGTTCTGAGAAAACAACGGCAAGGGATTTTGCGGCAGATTACCTTGAATCCTGCGCCCCAAATGCCATATTATTTACCTATGGCGATAACGATACTTATCCACTTTGGTATGTTCAGGAGGTTGAAGGAGTACGCCCTGATGTAAGGATTGTCAACCTGAGTTTATTGGGTACAGACTGGTATATCCGCCAGATGAAAAAGAAAGTAAACGAGGCTGAAGGGCTACCTATCACAATGCCTGATGAAAAATTTGTGCAAGGCGTGCGAGATGTCGTAAGGTTTTACGACTGGAAAGTTCCGGGCGCAGTAGAGCTTAAATCTGTTTTTGATGTGCTTACATCTGACGATGAAGGCGACAAGGTGCCGATGCAAGACGGAAGTAAAGACAATATCCTT
>DASWMZ010000235.1:0-3241 GCA_036399495.1 Pedobacter sp. | reverse complement strand
TGGAAGAATTTAAACTGGGTGAAGTAGTTGATTTGGTTATTGAGAAGAAGATTGAGAAGGTTGCTGTTGTTGGCTTTGGCTTTGCCGAGCCTCATTTAGTTTATGTAGTGCATCCGACAGAACCTTTAAAGCACTTTCAGCTTCTTGTAGATCGATCTCTGTTAAAGAAGCAACCAGAGAAGACGCCTCCGAAGAAGAGTGATATGTCAGACCTTTTGGATTTAGTGTAGAAACAAGTTCAGCTAGTTCTATGGCTGCTTTGTTAACAGCTTCACCGGCTTCAGTAGACTTAGCTGAGTTAGGAACAATTGCAGCACTGAGTTCTTTAAGGCAGGTTGCATTAAAAAGGACCATCATTAGTTTGACCCTTTGCAATTTGACTTGCTTGGTAGAGTCTTCAGCGATTGGATCAAGAAGCGCTATTGTGTTATCACTCATTTGAAATCTTGTTTTTGTGTTTCTGTAATTGTAAAACAAAGATTGGAGTTTATTTCCAATAAAAAAAGAAAAATGGAGTTTTTTTCCAAAATATTTTTTTATGCCCGAAGAAGATGATTTCGCTAAATGCTTTATGGTAGGTTTTGGTCTTCGGCTACAAATGCTTATGGACGCGTTAAATAAGAAGACCAAGAAGGATTTTGCCTCCGACATCAACTTAGATAACTCTACCCTGGGCAAAATCTTAAAGGGTAATGCCGGTATTTCTTTTAGCTCTTTTTTGGAGATAGTTTCCAAATTTAATGTCAGTGCTAACTGGCTAATCTTAGGGCAAGGCGATATGTTTCTGACAGGAGATAACTTTCAGGAACAAGAACTCGACCCTACTGCTGGTATTGAAGCGGACCGAGCCGCCATTCAGGCATTAATAGATACTGTAGCGCAATTACAGAGTGACTTCTATAAGCATCCGAGGAAAGTTAAAGAAGACTATAAAGCTGAAATCAAAGGAAGAGCTGGTCTAATCTTAAGAGGCAAGTTTGGTAAGATTGATCAGAGAGGCGAGTAGGTTTCTTTTTGTTTAAAAGCTTTTTTACGATTTTGGTTATAGCTTTTTTTGAGCCTTTGGCTTTATAATGTTGTTTCATTTGTTGACGTCATACAACTTAGTCTGTTAATAATATGTGGCGTCGTGTGGATGTTGAATGACAAAACGAAAATACTAAAGTTGTTAACATAGAAATCACATAAAACTAAAATCATTAGTAAAGTTTTCCACATAGGAAACAAGTGATTGATTTTTAAACTATTGAAGGAGGTACGAAATGACAAACAACACCGATTGTCTTAACTGTGGCACCAAGATTAAGCAAGGTGCCTTTTCCAGCAACGAAGCTTTAACGGAAAACCAGACGAGAGTTGTCAATGAATATTCAACCGATAAGAAAGAAGGTTATTGCAGAAAGTGTGGAGGTACTAGGTTTGATGCTTCCTTAAAACAGCTGTTAGATGACATTAAACAAACTAACGATGCACTACAGCTCATAATATCTGATGTCCCTGTAATTACAACTCATACACCTCTGAAATGGGATTACGATATACTGGGTATGGCCACTGGCCAGTCAACGACAGGAACAGGGGTTGTATCAGAATTTACCTCTTCTTTTACTGACTTATTGGGACTGCAGTCGAACAGGTATAATGCAAAACTTAAGGAGGGTGAAAAACTTTGTATCACACAGATAAGGACACAAGCGATCGAGATGGGCGGCAATGCCATTATAGCTACTGATATAGACTATTCTGAATTAGGCGGTGGGAAAGGGATGATCATGGTTTGCATGTCAGGCACTGTTGTTAATCTTAAAAATCTTGAAGTAATAGGGGAGATGGGCAGGAAGATTCATCAGATACCAGAGGTGTATAACAAACTGAAGCGCCTCCATAGCTTAAATGTTTTTACACAGCTGTAACTAACCCTCAACCCTCAACCCTCAACCCTCAACCAAACATCCAAACAATCAAAAACATATATTATGGGTACTAAAAAGATTAGATTAATGCCAACTCCCGAACCTGAACCAGGCACCGCCACGATACTTAGAGCCAAGCCTCCTGGAACCGCTGTTGTGAAGGGTGAGGGTGATGTAGATTATGTATGCGGCAGGTGTGAAACCGTTTTGATGGAAAACATAGTTGAAAAACAAGTGACAGGCTGTTTTCTTTTTTGTAATAACTGCAAGTCGTATAGCTATTCAGGTGACTAAGGCTCTCTTTATTGTTTTTGTTTTTGACCCTCTCACTTTTTCTGTGGCCTGCAGGCAAAGTGTTTCCTCAAGGGTATAGGTGCCTGCCGGAATAGGAAGACTTTTTTGAATACAATCTTTTATGAATTCAGTATCATTTTTCATTACTGTCATTTTTTAAGATCTTCTTTAAATTTTCGACAATATAAAATGCAGAAAAAAGGATGCAGACAGAAGCAAAAAAAGTATTGAAGCTTATTGAGCCTTTCAGCACAAAGTAGCACGCCGACAAGTAGTAAAGAAAATGTATGAACATCCACATACTGTAAAAGTAATACAAAAAGTAGTAAAATAATTGGCCTCAATTAAAAAGACAAATGGGAAATAACAATTTTACAAGCGAAGATTTTCGCTTCAACACTGAAGTGGAGTCAAATTTCAGGAGGCTAAAAGATCTACTTGGAAGCAAAATATTATGGGATAGGCGGGACCTATTCTTCAAGCAATCTGTTTTCATTGAAGTCCTAATAATAATGAAAGACCTATTGATCAAGGCTCATAAGGTTGACAGGAGGGTAGCTTTCACAGATGATGTGATACCTAATGATAATCCAAGGGGAAAAATAGTGGATGTGACAGACTTAATTAACAATTTTAGAGATGCCGCGTGTCATATAGATTCATTTAGGAGGGAAGTGGAGAGTTGTGTTTTTAGTTATAATGAAATAAGGGGAAGGGTACCGAATGCTATTGTAATAAACGACGTGGTCATCGGAAGTGACTATGAAGACGATATTGCGTATGCAATGGGCAGTAACAGAATGTATTTGAAGAGACACTTAGAGCGAGCTTATGAGGAGCTAAAGGTTTTATTTAAACCCATTGTTGAAAACCCCTTTGTGCCTTTCAAGTAATAAAGCAAGCTCGTAAGCGGTGACATCCACCCAAGGTTGATCCAGTAGGGTGAAAATTTCATTTATCAGCTCAACCTTTTTTCTATCCTTAATCATAAACTCGTCCCGCATGGGAGTGGAATCGTAAACAGTCATAAGGCA
>DASWMZ010000234.1:0-6756 GCA_036399495.1 Pedobacter sp. | reverse complement strand
GCTTGACCCTGGCAAAAGTTATTATTTTTTGCTTGCTTTAAAGCCTGCTGGATTTATTCAATCTGGCAATGTTACGTCATATTGGGATGGTGCCATTAAAGGCTTTGGCGGTAAAGCCATGACAGTTTTTAAGGATTACTTTGATTTATTCACTGCAACGGCTGCACAGTGGGCTGCTCATCAAAAATCTTTGGGGTCAATAGCTTCGCATGATGATGACTATCAGCAAGAATTTGCTTCTGTTTCTCTTGACGGCGGAACCCCCAACTGATGAAGATTTAGTCAATCTCATTGTTTCGTTTATTTGGGAAAACTTGTTCATTCTTTTAGTTCAGTTCTTTTGCCTCGGACTAATTTTAAGAGTCGTTAAACTTTTTCTTGATTGAGGTGTGATGAACAATGAATTTAATGGTAGTGGTTCTCGCTGTTTGGCCTCATTTTCTGGTTTTATCAGTGGTGATATTTGGGTTTTGGGCGATTCTGTCCGCTTTTTAGCTTCTGTCGATCGGATTACAGGCGAGGAAGCTGTTTCTCGGATGCGAACCATCCTTGGAACTCCCCAAGCATTTGCAGAAAATATGCGGCTTAGCACTCAAGATTTTATCGCTGATCACTTTGGCGCAATGGCGATAGCTTGTGCTTTTGGCATAGCTATCAGGATGAGAGGTTAATTAAATGTCCGCTTTTGTTTCTGTATTTCTTTTTCTTTCTCTTCTTTCAACTAGCAATATTGACGAAAGTGCTGCTGCTGCTATGCGGTTTATTGAGGATGATGTCAGAACTGTTGTTGACTTTTCTATGGACTGGGCAATGCAGGCAGGGATGGCAGCTACCTCGACATTAGCCTTTATCGTAATCGCTAAGCGATTTGTTGATTAAAGATGAAAGATTTTTCCTTGCGCTTTGCTAGGGCTGTTTATGCTATAGCAGAAAAGTATCAACAACTACCTAATAAATTTGTTGATACCCGCTTTGTTTTACTGTTTCAAGTGATTTTTTGCCTTATCACTTATGCAGCCATTCTTACTGCTCAGATAAGAGTTGTTGACAGTTGCGTTTTTCCTCTTCCTTCTTCTTTCATTATCAAATGATGAGTTTTTACCTTTTTTTCGCAGTTTATGCGATTGCGTGATACCGATTACAGGGTGCGGTATTGATGTTAAACCCCTGTTAATTTGTCTGTCGATATTCATTAGTTATTCTTCAATTGAAACCGATGCCAACTCTTTTAGAACGTCCCCAACTTAATGCTCTCCTTGATGATGACCCGCAAGATTCAGCTCCCGATTTGCGCTTTCGTACAATTACTGATGATGATGTGCAACGGCTCAATGATCTTTTTTATCGTCATCAGTGTACTCTTTCCCGCGTTGCTGTTCCTGGTGCCGCCTTAGCTTTGGCTGGTGCTGCTCTTAGTGCTGGTGGTGTTATTGCTGCTCCTCCTGGTGGGGGTGGTGATGCTTCAGAAGAAGCTGCTGAATCTATTGCTGCTGGGGTTGCGAATGCGATCGCCATGATTCGCGCGATCGATGGGATTGGTCTTGCAGCATTCGGGGTGGCGCTCGCCCCCATGGGTTTCATGGTTACTTTAAGGGTTTTGAACATGGTTTTATCCCGTGTTTGAGTTCTTAAAGTAACCGTCTAATTCACACTGCAAATATAGGGCGATCGGCATCAAATAACGAACCGATCGCCTTTTCAATAGGAGATAAAAAAATGCCTGTTACTGGTGTATATGGTTTGCCTGGGAGAGGTAAAAGCCTCTGGATGCTTCAGTGGGGATTAAAGCTTGCTGAAAAATATCGGTTAAGGGTAGTTAGTAACTTTCAACTAGACCCTGTACAGTTAGCTTATTATCTAAAAATTAATAATTTTAAGTGGCTTCTTAAAGAGATGCCAAACGGTATTTTTTATTACGTTTCCAGTAATAAAAACTTTGCTCAATTTCTCCAAATTCCTAATGCTGTAATTCTTTTGGATGAGATGGGCTTATATGCCCCGTCGTGTCAAAGTTGGACTTTACCGCCAGAAGCTCATAATGCTGTTGCTAATAATCGAAAAAGGTTACAACATATAATATATGCTGCACAGTACCCCACACAAATACACTCTTCTATTCATAAAATTTGTTCTGAAATTATCTATGCTGAGGGGGTTGTTGTTTGGTCTGATAAGCTCCGCAATGATAGTTTAATGTTTAAAGATGTCCACCTATTTAAACCAGCGGAGTTTGACGTTTGGTATAATAATCCTCGTTTGCGAAAAAACCCTATTAAGAGTATGGTACTTGCTGAAAAACACTGGAAAGGTGTTATCAGCGCTGAGGATGCTCAGACTTTCCGCGTTTTTGATAGTTTTGGATTATTGGAAAAACAAGACGAAAAAGTTATTGCCGACCAAACATTTGGTTATCAACCTTTTGTTATTTACCCTGATTCGGGTAAAGAATTATCTATCGATCAGATAGCTGCCGAGGGTTATTCTTTTTCGGAACTTGACCAGAAGCTTGATGAATTTTACGAATCCGATCGTAAAAAGAAGAAAGCAATATATGAGGCAAGCAGTAGTGATTATCCTTTTACTGCTTGGAAGATTGTTGGGGAGGTTCCTATTGATGGTATACATTTCTTTCAATCAAATCTGATTAAACTTTGGCGCTGGATGCCTGCAACCAGTTATAAAGGTTTAGTAAAGCTTGATATGGGAATTACTAAAGAGTGTAAAACCTGGTCTAGATTTGATGATGAAATGAAGAAATCATATAAAATGATGTTTCGGCTTTTGATAAGTTTTATTCTCTGCATTGTTGGATTCTTTATTAGTGGATTTTTGCCGAGACATCCTTTTATATTCTTAGGCTCTTATTTTCTAGCCTTTTACTTACCTACTCACATTTTTAAATAATATGGATGCTCAGACTCTTACACGCAACGTAAAAATAGACTGGCTTAGGTTTCAAGTGGTGACTTATGATAGTTTATTTTTTAGAAAGATTAGAGAAATTATTGGTTTACCTTTTGAAAAAAAGCAAGTGTCTTCCCTGCAAGATGCTCGCGAAACTAATGTCATAGCTGCGAAAAAAGTTTGGCATGAATCATGGGAATTTCAAGGCAGTTTATTGTGTATTAAGTATCCCCCAACAGGAATCGACGAGCCTTTTACTTTTTTAGTTGATTTAAATGGGTCAACCCTTGATAGTTTAGATTTTGATAGAGTTTCAAATTTGTTGTACGTCTCTCAATTAGACACGACTTTTACTGCTCATAGAATTGATATTGCATTAGATTTTCCTGTACAGAGTCGTCGTTTATTTGCTTATCCTTGGGAATCTTTAGTTGAAGATGGGTTATTGTTTGGCTATAAAAAAGTTAGGCGCATCAGCAATTTTGGTTCTGATGATGGCAATACTGTTTATATTGGTAGTCGCGAGTCTAGCCGTTGCTTAAGAATTTATTGCAAACTTTTTCCTGATGGTAGAGATTTTGACAGATTAGAGGCTGAATTTAAGCGAGAACGTGCGCTTTGGATTATGAAAGAATTAGCTCAAATTTCTGTTAAAGAATACCCTAGATTTCTTAATGGTGTTGTTTGTGGTCAAGTTACTTTTACTACAAATCACCAAAATGTTTTATTTTTTTCAAAGTACAAATATGGTTCAATTAATGTTCCCGCTCCTACTTTGCACCTTGACATAGAAAAATCTATTAAATTTTTTGAAAAACACGCTCCGACTCTGGCAATGATTTTTGAGTTTATGGGTCCTGAAGAATTTGATAAGTTTATCAAAAATAATTTACAGGTTGGTAAGCGTAAGATGGGTGTTCGCCACAATGCTATTCTTTCAAATGCAAAAGCTCTCGGTTTTAGTTTTAGTGTTGGTACTGCTGCAAGTCTTTTTCTCTTCTTTTTTCAGTTTCCTGCTTTTGCTAGTGGGTTAACTTGTCCCGCTCCTGTTCCTCTTAGTTTGGAATTTCAACAAAAATTCCCCATTGATATCGTAAACCCGACGCCATCTGAGCAAGCTTATTTCAACAACATCGGTGATGGTTGTTTCCAGATTAATAGTGGATTAAATTTTGATCGCATCTGCTTACCCGGCATGAGCGTTAATGCGCTCCGTCCTTTTGTGATTATGGGAATGGGGCTTAGATTTATTTTTAGTGATTAAAAATTATGTTTCTTTTATCTTTCTTAATTGCTACTTCTACACCACCACCACCGCCGACATATACGTGGTGTGTTTTTCAGATGATACAGGTTGAGTCTAAAGAGATGATTGTTGCATCTTATGGGATGGGCAACGTTCCATCTGGGATTGATTTAACTGGTTTATGTCAGGCTTTTTATACTAGGGATATCAGAGCAGAAAATAAGCCTTTAGAGTTGGTTAGTTTTGCAGGTACGCAAAATCAGCAAAATCCTGATGCTTTCTATCTAGCCAATACTTCTAGACGTTATTTAACTCAGGCAGAGCTTGAACAATATGATTGTCTTTTTAATAAAAGTCCTGGCTCTACTCTCTCTAATGCTGTTCTCGATTTAATGCCTACTTCTCCTGATTCGATTAGGATTCCAGCACAAATGATTGTTGCTATAGAATCGGTTAACTCTCCGATTCTTCGGTATGCTGCGCTTGTAATGTACAATACTGGGGTGCCGATCATGGCAATTGCTGGCTTAGTTAAAGCTTGGAAATTAGTCAGAAAATAGTATGTTATTGCGTTTTGCAAAGTTGGCTGGCGGTTTACGCTTACTAATTACTGAAGCTGGGCCTCTCGTCGCTACATCAGTCGCTTTACTCTCTGCTCGTAGTGTTGCCTATATAGTGGGTTTCGGACTAGGCAGCATTGTCGGTTCCTGGCTCCCGATTATCGCTCTGCTTATTTCTATTACTGGGCTTTTTGGTTCGGGCAACTCGAATACTCCTGAGTGTGAAAGATATCGTGCTCAAATGCGAGCTATAGATGATGCCAACCGTGCCGCTTTTGCAGCTTGGCAAGTTCTTAACCGGGCTTATGTTGAGGGTCCTTATAGAACTTATCAATTGGAATCTCAAGCTCTGGCTGCTCGCTCTGCTGCCTCAGCTAGATCTAATTGTGCAGAGCAACCCACTACCCGCACCTGTACTGTTTGCGGTTCTTTCGCTGGATCGGGTTCTTTTGGCCCGTCTTGCGTAACCAGTGTTTGCAATCCTCGCGCTCAATGTGAGGGTGATGAATTTAGAAGACTCAATACTGGTCTTTTTCCTCCTGCTCCTCCTCCTGCCCCTGCAATTCAGAGATACCCCACTTGTACTGCTCCGAATTGTGGTCCAGGTAAAAAAGTCTGGACTCAGGTAATATGGGCAAGTCAAGGGGAAGGCAATTTTACTGATGCTAAAGGGTGTTTTATAGTGGCTTTTTCTCAGGATGCCCCTACTCTTCCCCCTAATGTCGAATATAATCCTTTTTTAGATGAGTTATTTGTTAAATCTCGCGCTCTTAATTATTTTTTAGTAAATGGTGATCGATATCGTAGTTTGCGAGATAATAGCTGGAGAAATTTAGAATCTGTAGAGGGTTGGGATAAAGGCTACTGGAGGTCTGAGGTTGTCGATTCTGAATGTAGGGGTTGGCGTCCTGGTTGGAGTAAAATTATTAAGTAATTCTTAACTATGAATTATTATTTTAAGTTGGTTTTTAGAGCTTTTAAATTTGGTGTTACATTTAATTTACTTACTTTGTTTTTAATTCTTTTTTATACACTTTTAATAGAATATTACTTCCGTCCTTTTCAGTTTTCTTTTAATCCCTTAATTGAATTCGGCACCGCTGTATCTGGGATGAAGATTTTTAACACTGCCGATCCTAAAAACCATACTCTGCGCCCTGCTTGGTCAAAAATTGAGCCTCAGTTTAGTTTGTTTATCCCTGAATTTCAATTGCGGGCTGATTGGAAAGAACCATCACCGCGCCTTGAGAATTGGTGTAAAACTCGTAATTGTTGCGCTCATCGTATCGCTTTTGACGATAGGCGTATACCAGATTTTAAATGCTTTACTTTGGACGACTGGTATTTAAGCAATCGAGATTTCTTGGGTTCTCAGTTTGATTCTTCTGTTACTTCTAGCCTTGACACTTTTTTATTTAAGTTGCCTAGGGGTTCTCGCATTATTATTAATGAGCATTATTTACTTTTTGCTAATCCTAAAAGCTTTGATGATTTTACCTCTTGGTTTTTAAAATTAGCTTCTAAACATCCTAGTTTGCGCTTTGAGATTGGAATACAGGTGCATCTACAGTGGATCGATCCTTATTGGTGGCAATACCATCATTGGCTTATTCCCGCTCTTGGTAAGTTTGGTCGTTATCATGGGGTCAAGTGGGGAATAACGGAATTCTCCATATATCACCGATTATGGAAGCCGAGGGTTGCTTACGCCGGGGGGACTCCTCCTGATATGCGGTTACTTGATCGATTTGAGCAATTAATCCCCGATCGCTTTCTCCGTGCTGTTGTGGCACATCAATCCTATATTTTCCATCGCGATGCTCTCCGCTCTGGTGCGACTCACTTTGTCGAGTGGGGCAACTTCCCCACAACATGGTTCGCTGCCTCCATAGATCCTGCTTACAGCTCTACTTTTGAGCTTTATGATTGGAATGGCAACCCACAGTTAATGTACTGGGCAATTATCCGTGCATTGACTGTAGACACAGTAGACAGCGTAAGACAGCGTAAGACATTTTAAACGTTACTAGACAGTTGTATACAGTG
>DASWMZ010000233.1:0-6623 GCA_036399495.1 Pedobacter sp. | reverse complement strand
TCTCCTTCTTCTGCCTCCCTCACTCCTCTTTTCAGCTTCCGAGCTGCCTTGCGCTGCTCTCCTTCCTATCACCCCGTTTTGTTTGGGACTGCAAAGGTGAAGGTTTTTTTGCAATCTCGCAAATGTTTTTTCAAAATTTTTTAAACTTATTTGGACATCTGCTGTAGATCAGGAGGTTGTACTTTCGATGAGCCGAAGAATCAGTCACATCTTAAAACCTTCCTGAGATTTCAACTATTTTAAAGAACTAGCCTGCTATTTTGCAAGCGTAAGTTTAACGATACTCAGTTTTTGTTTATTATTTGAAAACTCAAAAAAGTATCGGCTTATCTTTACAAGACTAAGCCCGATCGATATCAAATTTCAAGAACTGGCTTAATATCTAAGTCTAAGCTTTAAGTTAACGATACTGAATTGTCGTTTAGTATTTCGAAAACGGAAAAAAGCATTGATATCCTTTAGTGTCTTGATTATAATTCACCAATTAAAGAACTGCTTATTTATATATAAGCGTTATGCTAACGATGCTCTTTTTCCTCTTAGTGTTGGTCAGCAGAAAAAATGTGGAAAATTGTATTTGATCCATATCAAACTTTAAAATTCAGACAGCGTTTAAACATCATTAACATTCTACCATGGATACTTTCTCGATTGAAATTACAAAGGACGCTGATGTATTAAACTTTCAAGTGGTTGATTACCCTCACCATGAAGATGATAACCGATGCAAGTTTGATGTTTTAAAGGATGGTAAATTGGTAGCGAGTTTTGAACCTGATAGCAAAGGCTACTTACATATTTGCAAGAACATGGGTGCGGTTGATGAAGAGATTCTTCATTTGATTGCGGACAAACTTGAGGTTATGGGCATTTGATGTATCCATGAAACCCGGAGCTTGCAGATCAAACCTGATTGAAGTGAATACCGGCCTTGTGCTTAAAGCCTGAAGGCGTATAAAGGAAAAGCAGGGCTACATGGAAATAGCTTGAGGAATTTGATTTTCAAATCTAAATGAATAACGTGTCGTCGAGGCTGTTTTCGCGGAACGCTGCGATCTTAAAATTTTGGTTTAAAAATAACAGACGAGACATGTACAGATTGGCGATAACGAAACACACGGTGGCGATTATAAGTTGCGGTGTGCTGTTTAAGCTTATTAAGTTTGTTAGCGCGATATAGGCAGACCAAATGATCATTAAAAAACCCAAAACGAGGTTGAGATAGCGATTATTCAATATCATTTGAATTATAAACACAGGCACAACCAGACTTAACCACAGGTTTTGATGATCGAAAGCCAACCAAATGGCTACCGCGATAAAATATAGTCCTGGTAGGAATTGCTTAACACTTGCGGAGTTTGGGAATGATAAAGTCATGATATGGGTGTTGTGTTTGCTTGCAATGCTAATATTCGCCTGTGGAAAGCATCACTAGTGTACACCCTATTACGATTTCTATTCCTTTTTGTTCCGCCATATTTTCAAGTTCGTAATTTTCTGTACCGGGGTTGAAAATTATGCGTTTGGGATTTGTTTTTAATATATAGTCGTACAACGATTCCTGATTTTTGGAGCCTACGTACAATGTAATTGTATCAACATCGGCGTGGATATATTCAGGCTTTTCAATCGGCACCCCGGCTACTTCACCGGTCTTGATACCCACGTTAATAATATGGTGACCGTATCTGGCCAGTTTGTTTGACGCTAGATATGCGTAGCGGCTCGAGTCGGGAGTTGCACCTAGAACAATGGTCTTTTTCATTAAATTGTATTATATCTAAATACCGCTTCTGCACAATTCATGCCATCTATGGCCGCTGATACAATTCCGCCGGCGTAGCCTGCGCCCTCGGCGCAAGGAAACAAGCCCTTAAGTTGAGGGTGTTGCAATGAAGTTTTATCTCTGGGAATTCTGACAGGGCTTGAGGTCCTTGACTCAATACCTACTAAAATTGCCTCATTGGTATAATAACCCTTCATCTTTTGTCCGAATACGGGAAGTGCTTTTTTTAAACGCTTATTAATAAAGTCTGGAAGGATATCGATTAATGGCGCAGAGCGTGTTCCAGGAAGATAGGAGTTCTTAGGAAGGTCAACGGAGAGGCGGCCTTCTACAAAATCAATCATTCGCTGCGCGGGCGCAACAAGGCTACCTCCTCCTGCCTGATATGCTTTTTGTTCAATCTGCGATTGGAAATTTAAAAGCGCGAGTGGATCGTCTAAAGATGCGGGCACATCGTCTAAGTTGACTTGTACTACTGTTCCCGAATTTGCATACGGATTGTTGCGTTTCGAGGGCGACCAACCGTTTACAACGATTTCTTTGTAGTCGGTGGAACAGGGTGCGATAATTCCACCTGGACACATACAAAATGAGAACACTCCCCTATTTTCGATCTGCTCTACGAAACTATAGGATGAGGGTGGCAGGTAGGGATCGCGAACCTCGCAATGGTATTGCGCCTTATCTATAATTTCCTGAGGATGCTCAATTCGCACCCCCAATGCAAAGGGCTTGGCTTCTAATAACAAATGTTTCTTTGCAAGCAAATCATAAATATCTCGAGCTGAATGTCCGGTAGCCAAGATTACACTGTCGGAATGGAAGACTTCACCGGAAGAAAGCTTAACCCCTTTCAACACTCCCGTATTTATCAGGAGATCATCAACCTTCGAATCGAACTGAACTACACCGCCAGCATTTAATATGCTTTCGCGGATAGCTATTATAATTTGAGGGAGTTTATTCGTGCCGATGTGTGGCCGGGCGTCTACCGTAATATCGGGTTCTGCGCCGTGAGCAACTAACGTTTTAAGTACATATTGAATATCTCCCCGCTTATTGGAACGGGTGTACAATTTGCCGTCGGAATAGGTTCCTGCACCGCCTTCTCCATAACAGTAATTAGATTCTGGATTAATTAATCCTTGTTTATTAATGTTGGCAAGATCTCGCCTGCGTTGTTTTACATCCTTCCCTCGTTCGAGTATAATTGGCTTAAGGCCCAGTTCTATACATCTTAGGGCAGCAAATAGTCCGGCTGGACCGGCACCAACAATTATTACAGATTTCTTGTCGGCTACGTTAGGGTAATTTGTGATAGCTATTTCAAAAGGAGGCTTTTCATCAATGTATACTTCGACTTTAAGACGATAGACTACTTGTCTGCTTCGCGCATCAATTGAACGCTTGAGAATTTTTACTGAGGAGATTCTATCAGGCGAAAGCTTTAAGAGGGAAGCGGCTTTCTTATTAATTATTTCTTCGTTTCCAGCTTCTGAAGGAAGCAAAACGAGCTCAATTTCTTTAATCATCTACAGCCGGGTTTTTATCCCAGATAAAGCAAAATTAAAGTTTTGAATGGAATTTTGTTATTTAAAAAGATCGTCGGTATCGATGCTGGCTGGCTGGTCAACACCTTGAATTTCGTCAGGGATTAAGGCTTCCGTTGGAAGGTCCACCTTGTCGCGTTCTTTTTGGCGAGATAACCTGGATTGGTTTACAGGAGAAATATTTTGCGAATTTGAAAGAGTTGATGGTTCAACTGTCACTTCATTCAAATTAAGGCTTTCCGTACCAGCTACAGGTTTTATACTATAAGGCTGAAGATATTCAATCTGGGAACTTTCGCTGATATCAAAAAAAGCACTGTCGGTGAAAAGGCTTTTAACAGTAACCGGAATTACTATTGACATAAATAAGCCTAAAGGCAAAAGCACTTTGGTGGATTGCTTCATATTAAAATATACCTGAGCGCTTTTAAGATTTTTACGAAACTTTTCTTGGTTGGTTACAACCTTATTGGGCCGATTTACCAGACAAATGAAACAAAAACACCAGAATCGCCTTAACTGACATAATGTCTATTAATTTGCAATATTTCCAAGAATTGTAACAAAGGAATAAAATTTGATATCTTAAAACCATGAAACACTTAACTCTTACTACAATGAGAAAATTCATTTTTATGCTTGCTGGTTTTTTCGCAATTCTATCGACTTCATCTTGTGGCTATAATACAATGGTTGATTTGGACGAACAAGTAAAATCGCAGTGGGCACAAGTACAAAACGTATACAAACGCAGAGCGGATCTAATACCAAACCTAGTTGCATCTGTTAAAGGAGCAGCAGCGCACGAAAAAGAAACGCTTACGGCAGTAATTGAAGCCAGAGCAAAAGCAACGGCGGTTAATGTAGACCCTGCAAAACTTACTCCAGAGGCCATTGAAAAATTTAATCAAGCGCAGGGAGAATTGGGTAGTGCTTTAGGTCGTTTGATGATGGTGACAGAAAATTATCCTCAGTTACAGGCCAATCAAAATTTCCTACAATTACAAGAACAAATCGAAGGTACGGAAAACCGGATTACTGTCGAACGCCAGAAGTTTAACGAGGTAACCAGAGTATACAATTCTAAAATCCGTTCGTTTCCAAATAACCTTACGGCAGGTATGTTCGGATTTCAAAAGAAAGGTTATTTCGAAGCAGACCCTGCAGCTCAAAACGCCCCTAAAGTTGAATTTTAATTAAGATAAGATTCAGATGGCTTTATTTACAGATACAGAACAAGAAGAGATTAGGAAGGCCATCGAAAGTGCCGAAAAAAACACTTCCGGTGAAATACGTATAAGTGCTGAAAGACATTGTAAAGAAGATCCATTAGATCGGGCGGCAAATTATTTTCATAAAATTGGGATGGATAAAACAGCACTCCGCAATGGAGTGCTTATTTATATTGCAACAGAAGATCACAAATTTGCAATTATCGGCGACGCTGGAATTAACAAGGTAATTCCTGAAGGTTTTTGGGACTCAACCAAAGATGCAATGCTTAATCATTTTAAAGCAGGTAATTTAATTGAAGGGTTAGTTACCGGAATACAAATGGCAGGCGAAAAGCTTCAACAATATTTCCCGTGTGCTGATGACGACAAAAATGAGTTATCGAATGATATCTCCTATATGTAAGGCCTACCAACACCAACTATCTGAATACTCAGCCAAAACAATGATTCAAAAAAAACTTTCAATATTTTTTGTCTTACTACTTATTAGCTTACAAAGCTTTTCGCAGGAATTTCCTGCGAAGCTAAACCAGCTTGTTAACGATTATACCAACACACTTACTCCTGAACAAGCGCAACAGCTTGAACGCAAACTGGTAGCATTTAATGATTCTACTTCCATCCAGATCGCTATTGTTCTGATTCAATCTGTAGGCGTTTATGATATTGATGATTATTCCGCTCGCTTGGGTGAAAAATGGGGTATTGGAGAGAAAGGCAAGAATAATGGAGTTTTAATACTGGCCGCACTTAAAGACCGCAAAATAACGATTCAAACCGGCTATGGCCTGGAAGGCGCACTGCCCGATGCAACAGCAGCGCAAATAAGAGTTAACGAAATTACCCCGAGTTTTAGACAGGGCGATTACTACGGAGGGCTTGATAAAGCTACTAATGCTATTATTGCTCATACAAAAGGTGAGTATAAAAATACCGCTCCAAAAAAAACCCAGGGCTCTAAGAAATTTCCGATGGGATTGATTTTCCTGATCATCATCGTAATTTACTTCCTTTCAAAAAGAGGTGGTGGCGGTGGTGGCGGACAGATCATAGGGAGTCGTGGTGGCTCTAGCCTGATGTGGTGGAGCTTGTTATCAGGAATGGGTAACAGGGGCGGCGGAGGCTTTGGCGGTGGTGGCGGATTTGGCGGTGGCGGAGGTGGTGGCTTCGGAGGTTTTGGAGGCGGCGGCTTCGGCGGTGGCGGATCAAGCGGAAGCTGGTAACTCAATTCGAGATTAAAAGTCAAAATTTAAAGAGGTAAAAAATAAATTTGTTAAGAAGTTATAATGACTTTTTAATTTAACTTATTGCTACGTGAGGGATTGAAGTGGAAAGCCCGCAGTGCCGAACCTTCATCGGCACGAGGACTTGCAGCAAAAAGCCCGACCCCGATTTTTCTTCGGGGGCACGCCAAATCAAAAATATAATCCTATACATCTATGATACGAAAAGATTTTATTGATTCAGAAATACAGAAGCTGGCCCAGGTTCTTGCAAAAATTATCGGCCTGAAAAATGACGGTAATCTGGATGAAGCACTTGAACTGAGCCGACGTACTCTTTCGGAAAATTTCGGCTTGGATAATCAGCTTCTGGAGCATGGAAGCGTAGGCGAGCTCGAAACGCTACTGAAAAGTCGGAATTATTCTGCGGATAAATTAAATGCATTGGTTGAAATTCTGTTCGAATCGACCCATCCTTTTCCGGATACGGAAGAATGCAGAGCTTTAGCGCATAAAACGGCTTTGGTTTTAAATCTATTAGAAACGGAACATCATCAGCAATCTTTTGAAAATCTGGGCAGGCGCGAGATGATTGACAACTATTTGAATAATGAACAATACGAATGATGCGCTGAAATGGGAGAAAGTATCTTCCAAATATTTAGTAAAAGAGCAATGGGCTACGCTGAGAGTTGATACCTGTCGCTTGCCAGATGGTCAGTTGATTGATGATTATTACGTTTTAGAATATCCGGGTTGGGTAAATGCAATCGCATTAACTGAAGATGAAAAAGTAATCTTAATACGGCAATATCGCCACGGCGCG
>DASWMZ010000232.1:0-1702 GCA_036399495.1 Pedobacter sp. | reverse complement strand
TCAACCTGTATTTAATCGGCACATTGAGCACCTTTCCCGCATGCTCCTGTTAAATGAAAAATTTAAAGGAATAGACTTACAACCATTAGCCGAAAAAGCCATTTCATTACTAAAAGTTTTTGGCTCCCGAACAGTGATTGAGCACAGTGCACCGTTGATTTCAGAACCTTTTAGGGAAACACTTTTTTCGATGGCTTGCGAGCTAATGACGGAAGACGGGGAGTTATCGGAAATGGAAAGCGAGATTGTTGGCTTAACAGCGCTGTACCTGGGCGTCTCCATCGAGCTGATGCGGATTATGCTGGTCACGTTCATTATCCGGAACCGCTGGAATATTAGGTGAAAGAAATACAGTCGATCACGCTGCCTTTTCCATATTCTTGCCAATCATATAGCCTATTGCTGCGCTAACAACTGCTACTACTGCCAGAACAATATAATTTTCACCAACTGAGAAATAGGCAATCATCAACCCAAATACGGCAAATAAAATGGCCCAGATCATTCTTCCCTTCACACGTTGACGTGCAGGAATGTCCGCTTTCTTCTGGTAGTGGTGGCCGGGCCGGTTTCTGCTTTCAGGCATATTCGTTTTTGTTTAGAAGGTACAACAAAATCAATCTTACTATGCTATCTATCATCCTAAGTAAACAAACGCTTCATAAATTACCGATTATTTCGTCCTGTAGATTTTTACAACTCAGTTTGGATCGTAACTGTACACTTTATCAGTTGTATCTATCAATACACCTTCGTAACTCTCTTTTGCCTTTTGTATATCGAAATCTAAAAAGGGAGCAGTAACCGTAAGCGTATTGGTATTAACCAGGTAACCCGAATGTAATGTCTTTATAAAGGATGTCAGTTCCTTAAATGAGGGGAATTTAAGCGTTTGCTTTTGCATGGGGTGGATGGCTTGTTCACTAAAAGTAGCGACTACTGCAGAGTTTTGCAAGTATGCGACATTGTATTCTGTTATTCACATGGCCTTAGGTAAAGTCCAGCAATGCTTTGGAGTTAGATTGTTCAAATTGTTCACATCCTATTTGCTCCCTTAGGATAAAAAGCCAGCAATATTGCTGGCTTTCATTTTTCATCTCGGTTACGGAGACGTAAACGGGCTTTGTGCAGTCCGACCCGAGCGTAAACAAGAAGGGCGGAAAACCGCCCTGAGGAATGCCTGTTTTGCTACTTACCAGTGCCTGTGTATAATTACCATTCTGCTTTTATCTTGCTCAAGCGATATGCCAATAAATATATTAAGCTAATTGTTTCTGACCTTGATAAATTTTCAAAACTTAGTTTTTAAAATGTGCTGACTTTGAGTGCTAAAGAAAAATGAGGCCTAAAAATGGTTATGAAGCTGAGATTGCTGCATTTAGCTGGAACTAGAATGTAGCAAGACGTGATTTAAGAATTTCTTCAGTTTTTGGGCATAATTATTATACAAAAACTATGGCTTGGGTTTGGTTTAATAAATTTGAAAACAGTGTTTATCTTACCTATGAGCGGCGGTAAAGATGTTTGCGACAAACTGGTTAACATATGAAAAAGTACAGGATTTTTTTGGTAGACGATGATGTCGATGATCTGGAACATCTGAAGGAAGTATTTCAGCAGCTCCAATGCGCTTCTGAAATCATCACATTTGAAAGTGTAGAAGATCTTTTGAGAAATACGGAAGACAATAGTCCTGATATCG
>DASWMZ010000231.1:0-3778 GCA_036399495.1 Pedobacter sp. | reverse complement strand
GCTCAAACCTTCATCACGAACGTTACTGTCGCTGATGTGGAAAAGCACAAGATGGTTCCTAACCAAACAGTCGTTATAATCAATGATCTCATTTCTGATATACAACCTGCCGCAAGAATAAAAATTCCTGCGTCGGCAACGGTAATTGATGGGAAGGGGAAATATTTATTGCCGGGACTTACGGATGCGCATGTGCATTTCTTCCAAAGTGGTGGGCTTTATACACGTCCGGATGTAATTGACCTGAGGTCGGTGATGCCATATCCGAAAGAAGTCGAGCAGGCACACAAGAGCATGGAAGAGAATCTGCGCAGGTATCTACAACACGGAATTACAAGCGTTATTGATGTTGGCGCTACCTACAGCTTTTTAAAACAGCGGGAGCAATTTAGGAATGCGACTCATGTACCTACGCTCTTTATGACAGGGCCTTTACTTACAACATGGCAACCACCGGTATATGAAGACCTCAAGGATGATGAGCCATTTAACCTTGTCAGGTCGGTTGCCGATGGAATTAAAATGGTGCAGCAACAATTACCGTTTAAACCTGATTTTATCAAGATATGGTATATCACTTCAGGCGACAATGTTGAGGCGAGTGCCCGGGAGCATTTGCCGGTAGTAAAAGCTATTATAGCGGAGGCGCATAAAAACAAATTGATGGTGGCGGTACATGCCACAGAACGGATAACGGCGCAACTGGCGGTTGAAAGCGGTGCAGATTTTCTGGTCCACAGCATCGAGGATGAAGATATCAAGGATGATTTTGTACAATTGCTTAAAAAGAACAACACCATCCTTTGCCCGACGCTGACGGTTATGCGGGGTTACAGTTCCACCCTTGGACAGAACCTCACGATCAGCACTAGCGATCTGCTAAAGTCTGATCCGTTCCAGCTGGGAACATTACTTGACCTCAGGCACATTAAGGATACAATGATGGCAAGCCAATATAAAAAGCATTTTGCCAGACCAGAAGTAGTATCTAACGACCGCAACAGGGAAGCCGTCTGCCGACAGAACCTCAAGAAGCTCTCGGATGCCGGTATTATCATAGCAACAGGTACCGATGCAGGGAATATTGGCACGTTGCACGCATCGTCATATTTTAGTGAACTTAAAGCAATGCGCGAAAGCGGAATGGATAACTGGAAGATTATCGAGGCGTCGACCATAAACGGGGCGAGGGTTATGGGTAAGCAAAGTGAGTTTGGCTCTGTCACTAAGGGTAAAAACGCCAACCTTATTTTACTTGATGCCAATCCAGCTGAAGATATCGGAAATCTTGCGACTATCAATCGCGTAATCAACAAAGGAATTATATTCGATCCTGGAAAGATATTGCCAGATACGCCAGTAACTCTTGCGCAACGACAGCTTAATGCCTACAATCTTAGAAATATCGATGCCTTTTTGGAACCTTATGCGGAAGACGTTGAGGTTTATGCATTCCCGGATAAGTTGCTTTATAAGGGCAAAGACCAGATGCGGAAGGAGTATGCGTCGATGTTTGAACAGGTGCCGAATTTACATTGTGAATTAATGGCAAGGATTGTTCAGGGGAATATCGTCATAGATAAGGAAAAGGTGCAATATGGAAAGGATATTTTTGATGCTGTGGCGATTTATCATGTAGAAGGGGACAAGATTAAGAGGGTTTATTTTATACAGTAGGTGGTTGTATTCAGTTGATGGCTGGTGGCTGTTGGTTGTCTGAAGCTAAAACCGCCTCCGGTGACATTGAAGGGTGAAGTCGCGGGATAAAGTTTTCTAAATTAACGGGTGTTTAGCTACCAAAGGGGTTGTTTCTGCCTTTACAACGCACGTTTAATAAATTCTATTTGAATTTATTGAACAACATTTAAATCTTGAATTATCGCGTCGCCGATATATTAGATCTGCCATTCTGCAACAGAATAAATTGACGTTTAATTACGGCAGGTGGCTGCGCAGCGCGCTTTATGGAATGGCGGTTTCAAATTGCTAGCGCAACTTTTTGATAAAAATAGGATTTTTATTTAGATGTTTATTTGACCTAAAATCATTTGATTAAATACCTCTGAAGGAGATCTGATGTCCAGGACTTTTCGCGGCCGTTCATTAAGTTCCCTTTGGACCTTTTTAAGATATGATTTTGAGTGGACTGACAAGTCTGTTCCTTTTGGGAAATATTGTCTTAAAAGGCCATTTGTGTTCTCATTTGTAGGTCGTTCCCAAGGGCTGTATGGATGCGTGAAATAGACCTGCACTTTAGTGTTTTTAGTGAACAATTTATGCTGTGCCATTTCGGTTCCGTTGTCGTAAGTCAGGCTCTTGCGCATGAGCTTTGGCAGCTTTTTAAACTCCTCCTCAAAGGCTTTACGGACCGTTTCAGCTTCCTTATTTTCCAGATGCACAAGTATGACCGCACGGGTTGTTCTTTCCACTAAAGTACCAATTGCGGACTTGTGTTCCTTGCCGATAATCAAATCTCCTTCCCAATGTCCTGGAATCTCACGTCCGACCACTTCCAGCGGGCGTTCATCAATGCTGACCCTGTCGCTGATCTTGATATCACGTACTGCTTTTGTGTGTCTTGAACCTCTTGTTTTACGCTGCTGGCGAAGATGTTTAATAAGCTCTTCTTTGAGTGATTTCTTACTGTGGAGATAGACGTAAAAGTAGATTGTTTCGTGGCTCAGCTGCATGCTTTTATCATTAGGATATTGCTTTTTTAAATGTAAGGAAATTTGTTCCGGAGACCAATTTTTCCGCAGCCTTGAAATCAGGAATTTCAATAAGACCTTGTTTGAAAGAATCTTTGATCTTCCGTAATTTTTCATCATACTCAAATCACCAGCCTTCAGATTCGCATGATAGGCAGAATATGAATTGTAAGGGGTGTTTTTAATCTCGCGTGAGATGGTGCATTTGTGTCTGTTTAAGATGATTCCAATGGAGGAAGCAGACATACCTTTATCCAAATATTTCTCTATCTGGATCCTTTCCCATAGGGATAACCTTGTGTATTTTTTACTCATAACAACACTAAATTAAGATTTTAAAGTGTTGCGTTAGTTTTCTGAATCGGCGGCAGCATAACCGCTAACGTCACTCGGCTAGGCTCGCGTTGCGGCTTGGTTAGCTGAGTATTTTCTGCAAGTTAGAAAGTTTAATGGAAAGATGATGTTCCGGCTAGCAAAATGCAGCAATGGAGCTTAGCCAGTGTTACCTGCCGTTTTTATTTCTTTACTACTTGAATTTTTGTATAACGAAACACTGGTGCTTTTGGCAAATGTTCTTCCATTTCTATTGTGCCTTGAGGATAATCTTCTTTTTGGTAAAATTGTCCAGTAACTTTTAGTTTATGTTTAAACGCGTCAAAGCGATTAGGTAGTTCTAAAGATTTATTTGCAGGTTCAATATAAAAGTGGAGCTTTAAATAATCTCTGATAGTGTCATTGCGTACATTATCTCTGGTTCGTATCCAAGTTGGGCACGCACAACCCCAAACAGTATAGTCAATCTCTAAATCTTCAATTTTACCATTCAATGTGTTCGTTGAATCCGAAATAACCTTATTATATTTTTTTGGTTCCAACATCATACTTGCTCCATTTGCTGGTTTTGTCTGACTACAACAAAATACAGTCATTGAAACAATCACGGTTGCACATATGTTTATTAATCTATTCATAATTCGTATGGTGTCGCTCTAAAATGGCAGGTAACGGTATCGGCTACAAGAGCGTTGCGGCTTGGTTAGCTGAGTATTTTCTGCAAGTTAAAAATATAA
>DASWMZ010000230.1:0-30838 GCA_036399495.1 Pedobacter sp. | reverse complement strand
CTGATGAATGGATGACCGATTACAATTACCATAGACCTCATGAGGCACTAAATTTCAAAACACCTATGGATTTATTACCCGAATTAATAAATTAGCGAGTCAACTTTTGAATGGCTCAAAAAACGGGGGAGCTTACAAAGACGGAAGCTTTCAATTTGATTTCGAAGGTGTTTATGACAATGTTGTGGAGCATGAGTTGATCGAATACACTATTGCTGACGGAAGAAAAGTAAAAATCGTCTTCACTGATAAAAAAGGGCAGACTGAAATTGTTGAGACCTTCGAAATGGAGAATGAAAATTCTGAAGAACTGCAAAGAAGCGGGTGGCAAGCCATTTTAAATAATTTCAAAAAGTACGCTGAAGCAAGCGCATGATATTTAAAATTTACGATTGTATCATTCCGAGATGATAACAATTAACTTTTACATAAGATTAAAATTACCTAGTTTAAATTAAAGGAGGTTTTTGTCCTTTCAATCAGAGATATGTGTCCAAAAAAACTATTTTTTGTTCTCTATTTATTTTTTTTCTGGACGCTTGCTGTAAATGCTCAGCAGCTACCAACTTTAGGAATCGCAGGAGGCTTGAATCATGACAGTCTTTTTTATGCTTCAGGGTTTAGAGTGACGGGCACATCTGTATCCTATCTGATTAGCCCATCTATAAGCAAAGAGCAGTTTGAAGCGAATTTAAAACAAATCAGAGCCGCAAAATGCAAGGTTTTTATGTGCAATGTTTTATTTCCGGGAAGGATAAAAATAGCCGGTCCAGATGTTAATGAAGAGAAGGTTTTGCAATATCTTGATTCGGTATTAAAAAGAGCAGAGCAGGCTGGAATTAAAAATTTGATTTTGGGAAGTGGTGGCCCAAGAAGATTGCCGGATAATTATGATCTGGTAAAAGCTAAAAAGCATTTTGCTGCTTTAGCACGGAAAATGGCTATGGCGGCAAAAAGGCATCGTGTTAGAATCATATTCGAAAATCTAAACAGTAAAGAGACTAATTTCATCAATACCCTTAAGGATGCGGCCGAGATTGTAAGAAGTGTAAATCATCCCAATTTTAAACTTAACGCAGATATTTACCATATGATGAATGAGAACGAATCACCGGATGCCATTTTAAAAGCTGGAAAGTTGATTGTTTATTGCGAAGTTGCTGAAAAGGAAAAAAGGACATTTCCTGGTGTAACAGGGGATGATTTTAAACCTTACTTCCGCGCATTGAAAGCGATAAGATTCAAAGGGCCGATAATGATTGAAGGTAATTCTAAAGACTTAAATAAAGAAGTTCCTCAGGCGTTTAATTACTTGTCAACCCAACTCAGAGAAGTTTATCAAAACTAGTTTACTCCACTTTATAACGGAAGACCTGGCGTCCCAAATTCCCGTCGGCATCAATGCCTTCTATAGTCACACGATAACTACCACGACCATCTGCATTAAAAAAATCAACTACTTTAGTTCCAGTAGCTTTATCAGTTTTAATATTTGGGTTCCAATAAATAGTTGTTCTCAAATCATTCGCCATGGTCAGACTTTGAGCGGAATTATATCTTGGAGAATAGAATTCCTTCGCTACAGTATAACCTTGCGGGGTGAACTTGTATTCTCCAGGCTTAGGTAGTAAGCTCATGATATCTTCCATTTTCATTTGCTTCTTCTCAGCTTTCTTTTTACTATTAACAACCAAGACTCCATTAGTGCCATTAGCACGATTTACCAACCCTAGTTCATCTCTCAAAAAGATCTCAACAGACTCTATATCAATAGATGTCATTCCTGCCAGGGAGTTGGCATCAATCGGCATACCATTAAGGTATACTTGCATTGGAGTTCTGTTTCCTGCTGTGTAGTCGCGACTAACGTAAAAGTCTCTTTCTTCAAATATTACACCCGGAGCCATCGCTCGTATGCATGTAAGTAGAGACGGGCAACTCCCTAATCGCTCTTTCCCGATAACATGACTTGGAAGGGCGCTAAGACCTGAAAGGGAAGGGTAGTCTCGGTAACTGGCAACTTTTGGGGTTGCTTTGGCTTTAATTACTACTTCATTTAAAACCATAGAGTTTTTAAAAATTCGCTTATTGTTTTGAAGGTAGAGACTCATTGCACTATCAATGTTTGGTTGAACATCAGGATAAGTATAGGGACCAATAACCGGTTGGACAGAAACCGGGTCTACTGTAAGCATCGGATTTTTTAAGCTATAATCTGAAGAACTTACGATAACGGTATTTGAATCTGTTAAAGGAACATTAGAAAATTTAAATACCCCGCTTCCGTTTGTAGTGGTATAAGCGGTAAAGTATTTTTCAGGGATTCTGATTTTAACATTTCCCTTATTAACAGGCATACCCGTTGAGTTTCTCAGCATTCCGGTTATGTCAATGCCTTTTTCAGCCGAAAAAGAAAGTTTAGGCTTCTTGCTTGAAAGGATTTCCTGATACAAAAAACGACGATAACCCTGAGTAAGCATTAGTACATCAAGATCGGCCGCGGTTTTATCGGTTGGGCGTTTAAAATAGTAGTTAGGTTTTTCTATATACCCTTTTAAGTCTGAGCTTAGCAAGAGATTACTTAAAATGGTAGTTTCTAAATCTTCATCAAAGGGAACTTTTGTTTCATCAATAACCGCTACCGAAAAATTACCATCTACTGGCAACAATCCGTTTTTAGCGTTAATAGTTAACTTGACATTTTGTTTCTTCTTATAAATCGCCTTATCAGTTTTTAAAGATAGTGTCAGGGCATCAGGCCGTTGAACAAAAATTAACCGTTCACTTAGCGGTTGTGCTGTTGCTGAAAAAAGTGTGATTTGAAGTATCCCGGTAGGGATATTATCTCTTGGTATTTCGGCAGTATAGCTCTGCTTTTGCAAAACGGTTCTAGCTGCATAACAGATAACTTCGCCTATTTTAGCTACAACATAATAGCTTTTATTCGAGTTCTGATCCAGAAATTCTTTATTACAGATGAATCTAACCAGTATGCTTTTACTGGTATTCTTATTACTTACTGCCAACGTTATTCCACTGCTTTTTACGGTGGGAAGATTAAATGTGCCTTGATAATTTAGAGGTGAGGTAATCGTAGCTGTATATGTTTTTCCAGCCTGTGGCGTAAATATAACAGTCCCCATTCCTAAATGCTGCGAGGCAAAATCCGAAATAATTTTCCCCTCGTTATCTGTAATAGTTCCTTTAATGTCTATGCCACTTCCATCAGCTTTTAAGGCTTTAAAGGCCACTTTTGAAGGCAGTTCGTTAATGAGTTCGCCGCCTTCCGGAAAAAACTGTAAGTCGATTGTTTTGACAGAAGGCTTTACATCGAAGTTTTTAGTAATTAAGGTTTTATTAATATCGATAACAGATATGAGGTTTTGCTTAACTTTTAATAGGTTGTTAGGTATTTTAATAATTAATACACCATTTTGATTGGTTAATCCTTTACCCTTTAATCCGGCAATTTCCCAGCTTACCTTTCTATTGATTTGAGGGATCCCTTCTGCATCTTTATAACTAATAACAGCCGTGGTGTTTGCGTCATCTCCCGAAAGGTTTATCTGTGTCTTAATAGTGTTCTCGCTACTTCCTATACTTATCATTTTATTGAAGTAATAACCTTCGTCGAAATTAAGCATCCATCGGGTGTAAGCACTAACATGATAGTTTCCTTGTTTAAAGTTTTCGGTAGTGAGCGCTATGTTGCCCCATGCAACGCCATTGTTAACAGGTAATTTTAAACTTTTTACCACAGAATCACGGGTAAGAATATCAACATAAACAACCTTGCTGATATCGGTTAAGCTATGAAGTCCGGTAGTGATGTAGGCTTTAAACCAAATCGTATCTCCCACTGCATAATAAGGCTTATCGAAGTGAATATGAACTTTTTCCTGGGGATATTGATCTGCAAACTGGCCCGTTTTGGCGATGATAGTATTTAAACTAACGGTGTCGGCAGTTTGTGCGGAGAGCGTACTTTTAAGAAATAAAATTAGAAATATGGAAAGAATGGAAACGATTAAGAATTTCATTGGTGCGTTTAGAAACTGGTATTATAAAGGTATTGAATCCAAATGTTTATTACAAAGGCTTGTAAATTTTACAAAATTGAAGTAGTAACCTGAACGTGATATTCTCGAGATAATTTTATCACATACCTATTTAGGAGGGCATTTTGTTTGAGCCATAAAAAGGCTGCGGAGTAAAAATAAAAGGAGCCTTTAAAAAGGGTCCTTTTATTTAGGCGAGATATTACTTCGCTTTGTTTTTGATTTCAGTAACTTCTTTTCTCATATCAGAAGCTAATGTTTTTAAATCTTGCAAACCTTTTCTTACACGGGTTCCAGAAGCTTTGTTGCCCTTATTGTAAAATTTGTCTGCATCTGCTTCGATAGAAGCAAGAATTTCTTTAAGTTGATTGTAACTTTTCATTTTTTTAAGTTTAAGGATGTAATATGCGAATGAGAAATGATTTAAACAAGTAATTATTTTAATAGGTGGTTTAAAATTATCTATTAGCAATAGTTTCTAAGCAAACTATTAATAGATTTATTTTGCTTGAAGTAAATAGTTTTAGACATTTTATCTGGCTTGGATCGATCAGAATTTATACTAATATGGTTAATTCACAACAATTTAATATTGATGAAAAGCTTGTGATACAAATTCAAGTACTTCCGGAAGTGAGTCGCGCCAGTACGTCCAGCTGTGGCCGCCATCTCTAACTCTGTACTCGTGTGGAATCTCTTTCTTTCTCATAGCAATGTGTACAAGCGAATTCCCTTCATATAAAAAATCATCATCTCCACAATCAATATACCAGCGTACCGCGTTTTTTTGATTAGAAGGTATTGAATCAATCAATGCAATTGTACTATGTTGTTTATAATAAATTTCGGTCTGCTGGTCGGATACGATAATGTTTTTTCTTTGATGATACGCTTTCAAATCTTCTAAAGATGTAGGCCCGGTGGATGCGCTTAGCGGACAAGCTGATGAAAACATTTCTGGATGGTGCAAAGCATACATAAATGTTCCGCCACCGCCAAGTGATAAGCCACTAACTGCTCTAAAGCGCTTTTCGGATTTTATGCGATAAGTTTTCTCCACATAAGGTATTAGTTCCTTGAAAAAGAAATCTTCATAATTCCAATCTCCTTTAATATCATTAAAATAACCCTGGCGACCTGCTGTAGCATCGGGCATTATAATAATCATCGGGGTAGCCTTTCCTTCTGAAATTGCCTTATCGGTAATATTTAATACCTCTCCAAATTGCACCCAGCCGGTTTGGTCATCGCCCGAGCCATGTAAAAGATATAGCGAAGGGTAGCTGCGTTGTGAGCTTTCATAGCCTGGTGGAAGATAGATAGAGAACTTTCGTTCACTTTTTAAAATTTTTGAATAAAAAGAAAGGTTATCATATACTTTTCCGCTTTGAGCAACCAGGAGAGTCGGGAATAAAAGGTAAATGGCAAGCAAAAGGAGTTTATTCATTTTAATGAAATTTAATTGTTGATTTGGGTTTATATCAGCTGAATTCACCTGTACTGTTATAAGTTTGAAAGCAAATTTATACAATTGCCGGCATAATGGAAATCCCGCTATATGGTTTGATACCCAAACGAAATTTAATTTTTTTGCCAGCTTAGCTCAATTGTTTGTGGTTGATATTAAACCAAAAAGATTATTTCTCTTAGTGATTTTTAGTTTTACTGTAACAATGTATTAATAGGATTGTATTCATGAGCATTAGTAGTGCTTTTTGATAAGAAACCATCATGAGCATACCGCTCGCAAACCCAGATGAACTTAACAAAGCGTTCTTGAACACCAATTAAGTTAAATAAAACTGAAAAATATGCTCATGATAGCTTCATAGCCATTAAACCAAATATATTCTGATGAAAAACATAATTCGCTTGATAATCAGTATTACCATTCCTCTAGTTGTAGGAGGAGTATCCGGATATGCCACCTCGACCAACATATCTTCCTGGTACGCTTACTTAAATAAGCCTTCCTTTAATCCGCCTAATTACTTATTTGGTCCGGTGTGGACTGTGCTTTATCTACTTATGGGCGTGTCGTTGTATCTGGTATGGACATCGCCGGAAGGCAAACAAAAAACAAGAGCATTATTGGTATTTACATTTCAGCTGTTGCTGAATTTCGCCTGGAGCTTTATCTTCTTCTCATTCCACGAAACAGGATTGGCACTAGTTGAAATTATAGTGTTGTGGATGAGTATTTTATTAATGATCATTTTATTCCTTCGGATTAATCGCACAGCCGCATATCTCCAGATACCATATTTGTTGTGGGTTAGCTTTGCCACAGCTTTGAATGGTGCTATCTGGCATTTAAACTGATTAAGTAATTTCAATCAAGCGCTTTAATTTTAGCAGCAAGTACGGCAACTAATAAGCCAAAGCAACCAATAATTGCGTAAGAGTATCGGAGGTTTAACATCTCAGAGATATAACCTATTAATGGAGGGCCCATTAGAAAACCAAAATAACTTACGCTGGCAACCATAGCCAAAGCCATGCCTGGAGATACTTTTTTAGTTTTTCCTGCTGCACTATAAACCGTGGGAACAATACATGAAACGCCTAAGCCTACCAGCATAAACCCGAATGTAGCGGGAATTAATTGAGGAAAAATAACGGAGATTGACATACCTGTAAAAATAGTTAGACCACTATATTGAACTGTGCGCTTCCGGCCGATTTTTAAGATGATTTTATCACCAGCAAATCTTCCCAAGGCCATCATAATCATAAAGGAAGCGTATCCTAAAACAACTAAAGAGTCAGGTGCATTAACTATGTCTTTAAAATAAATTCCGCTCCAGTCGAACATCGCACCTTCGGCAGACATGCTGCAAAAACCAATTAAGCCCAACTGAAAAAGTGTTTTTTCGGGTTTTACAAAAAATGAACCTGAAGAACTAGCTGCACTTTTCCCCTGAACAAGATATTTATAGTTAAGAAAAACATTAATGCAGATCAACACGGTAACAATCTCAAAATGAATTATCGGCGTGAAATTCAAATATATAATTGCAAGTCCGATTAATGCTCCGGTAAAACCAGCAAGACTCCAAACACCATGAAATGTGGACATGATTGGCTTTTCGAACATTTTTTCGGCTTCTATCCCTTGCGTATTTACTGAAATATTGCACATGTTTCCTATCACTCCGAAAACAAACAAACCAAAAACCAAATGCGAGGCAGATGAGGAAATCCCCAGAAAACATAAAGCAAAAACGTAACAAGGTGCGGCTATCGTTAAAATTTTTTGGCTCCCATATTTTGTTACTAAACGTCCTGAAATAGGCATGGTAAATAACTGACCCAAGGGCAAAGCAAATAAAACAGATCCAAATAGAGCATCAGACAAATGCAAACTTTCCTTAATATCAGGAATGCGGCTTGCCCATGATGAAAAGCTTATTCCCTGCCCAAAATAGAATAATGAAACAGCTAACCGAATGCGATTAGCACGACTTGTGGGTAAGGCTATAGACATATTTGCTTACTGAATGGTTTAGGGCGATTATTGTTTTATTTAATGGAAAAGGTCTTCAATCACCGTCGCAAAATCCCCTCTTTTTGTCACAAACCTTACTCTAAAAATTATCAATTCTTCATTACTTTTAACTTTCAATAAAAATCCACAGCCATTATTAGCTTTGGATTAATCAAACTTATGAAGGACATTGTAGAACAACACAGAAATTCCTTATGGCAGGAATTGCAGAACGCTATCCGCGGCACCGAGGCAGATTACACTCAAATTCCAATGAATAAAGCCATTTTCCTGTTGGCTGTACCCATGATTCTGGAACTCGTAATGGAATCGGCATTTGCAGTGGTTGATATCTATTTCGTAAGTAAGCTTGGCTCGTCGGCGGTTGCAACAGTGGGACTTACAGAAACTTATATGTTCTTGTTGTATTCGATAGGGATGGGGCTGGCCATGGCTGTAACAGCTATAATTGCCCGGCGAACAGGTGAAAAAAATACCGAAGACGCGGCTACTTCAGCTGTGCAATCTGTCTTCCTTGCTATACTCGCATCTTTACCTTTTTCAATTGCTGGCATTTTTTTCGCAAAAGATCTTTTAGGATTTATGGGTGCCGACCAATGGTCGTTAGACGTTGGTTACCGCTATACGCAATGGATGCTGGGTGGTAACATGGTTATCCTCTTACTCTTTGTTATTAACGCCATTTTTCGCGGGGCGGGTGATGCAGCTATCGCGATGCGAATTCTGTGGATTGCCAACGGAATTAACATTGTGCTTTGTCCGTTATTGATTTTTGGCTGGGGGCCAATACCAGCTTTGGGAATAGAAGGCGCAGCAATTGCTACGAATATTGGCAGGGGTGTTGGTGTTTTGTCGCAGCTTTGGATATTATTTAAAGGACAGAAGCGCATTCAAATAAGCCGTTCGCAGCTTTATATAGATGCGAAAAGTATGCTGGGCATTTTTCGTACATCTCTAGGAGGTATTGGGCAAATGCTTGTAGCCATGACCTCCTGGATTTTTTTAATGCGCATTCTGGCCGAGGTAGGGAGTCAGGCTGTAGCCGGCGCAACCATCACGATCCGTATTATGATGTTTACGATGATGCCCGCCTGGGGAATGTCTAATGCTGCTGCTACACTTGTGGGTCAAAATTTGGGTGCCGGTAACCCCGATCGGGCCGAATCGGCAGTCTGGAAAACAGGTATTTATAATATGATTTTCCTGGTTTCTGTTTCAGTGCTGTATTTTGTTTTTAACGAAGAACTTATGCAAATTTTTACCACCGATCCGGAAGTAATAGCAGTTGGTTCCGAATGGCTTCGCATACTTTCTTTTTCTTATTTTGTATACGGCTGGTGGATGGTTTCAACATCAGCATTTAACGGGGCGGGCGATACAAAAACTCCAACAAAAATCAACCTTGTTTTTTTCTGGCTCATACAAATTCCTCTATCCTGGTTTCTGGCAATTCACCTCGACTGGGAGCAGTCTGGTGTATTTTGGGCGGTATTCATCTCGGAGACATCTGTTGGTTTGTTTACCTTGTGGCTATTTAACCGGGGAAAATGGAAAACGGTTAAGGTTTAGGTGTTTAAGTAAATTTTTAAAGATGCTGGAAATTTGACTGCTATCAAACTAAAAGGTCTTAATTTAGTTTGATGTTTATTAATGGCAATAAACCTTTCATTTGAATTTGTAACATTTCTGCCAGGTGAAGTATATTGCTTCTCTTTAATCCCAATTTAGAGATTGTCAAGCAGGATATAACAAATGAATTTCAAATCTTCCTTTTCAAAACCGACATACCCTTCAGGCACATTAGAAAATGCACTTCATTTAGTGCCATACCCAATACTGAAAGTAGAGGGAAACGAATTAAGAATAACTTATGCTAATGATGCCTTGCTCGAAATATGGGCAAAAGATATAAGTATACTTGGTCAAACCATTCATCAAATCCAGCCCGAACTTTTTAGTCCGTCATTTTCCCCCTCACTCAGGCGGGTTTTGGAAACTGGCGAAGCCCAAATTGATCAGGAGGCGGTTCTTAAGCTGGTTAAGAATGGAATTTCAGAAACGGTTTATTTTGATTATTCATATACAGCTATTAAAAGCGAAGAGGGAGAAATTACCGGAGTTATTATTGTTTGTAAAGATGTTACAGAGCAAGTACTGGCTAAACGAAAACTCAGGGCAAGTGAAGAACGGTTTCGAAGTATGGTGTTACAAGCTCCCTTTGCGATTGCTGTATTGCAGTGCCCGGAATTTGTTATTGAATCGGCTAACAGCCAGAGTTTGGATATTTGGGGGAGAACGACCGATGTTATTGGTAAAAAGGTGGTAGATGTTTTCCCTGAATTGGTAGAACAAGGGTTTATAGATCTTCTTAAACGAGTTAATGAGACCGCTGAGCCGTTTTTTGGAAATGAAGTTCCGGTTCAATTAGTTAAAAGCGGCAAAGTGACAGATTCGTTTTTAAACTTCGTTTACCATCCGGTAATAGAAAATGGTCATGTGTCATTAATATTATCAGTTGGGTACGATGTAACAGAGTTGGTTAATTCGCGCAAAAGGGCCGAATTAAAGAAGAACTTATTAGAGTATTTAAATACTGCGGGAGAGGAGCTGGCATTAACCCTCGACACGAACAGCGCATTAAAGAAAATTTCAAAACTAATTGTACCAACGTTTGCAGACTGGTTTACAATAAACGTTTTAAAAGGAGATAATCTTGAAATCCTGATGGTAATACATGAGGATGAGAATTACGTTAACTGGGCTAAAGAGTACAGACTTAAAAATCCGGTAACTATTCACGACCAGGGCCCTCAGGGACATATTCTTAGAACCGGCGAATCATTAATGATACCTGTTGTGACCAATGAAATGTTGGAAGCTTCGATGAAAGACAGAGAGCATCTTGAAATTATTAAAAAGATGAATCTTCGATCTTCTATAGTTGTACCGATGAAAATTGGGAATAAAGTTATAGGAACGGTGAATTTCTTATCTACAATTGATGGGAAAGAGTATAATCAAACCGATCTAAATTTTGCGAAAGATTTTGCAACCCGTATTGCCCTTGCCCTTGAAAATGCTCGTTTGCATGAAGATGCGCAAAAGGAAATTGAAGAACGAAAAAAAATAGAGATAGCTCTCCGGGACGAGGAAGAACAATTTAGAAATCTATCAGACGCCATTCCTCAACTGGCATGGATGGCTGATAAAGAAGGATGGATATTTTGGTATAATCAAAGATGGTATGATTATACCGGAACAACTTTCGAGGAAATGCAGGGATGGGGCTGGGAAAAAGTTCATCATCCCGACTTTAAAGAAGGTATAATTGAATTCTGCAAGAAGGCATGGCCCAAAGGAGAGCCTTTTGAACTAGACTTCCCTTTAAAAAGTAAAGATGGAGAATGGCGTTGGTTTTTAACTCGCGCTGTTCCGATATTCGATTCAAAAGGCGAGTTATGCCGGTGGTTTGGAACCAACACCGATATTACCGAACAAAGGGAAGCACTTGAATTAAACAAAAAGTTGCTCGGGGAAATGGAATTTGAACGCAACCGGTTCGAAGCTGTTGTGACACAAATGCCCGGGGCTGTGGTTATTGGTGAGGCTCCATCCGGTAAGCTGATTTTCGCTAATGAAAAGATTAATGAAGTTTGGGGCCACCCCATGAAAGCTTCAGAAAATATCGGTGAATACATTCAATGGATTGGTTTTCATCCCGACGGAAGCCAGTATCAGGGCCATGAATGGCCCCTTGCCAGGTCTATTCAGTTTGGCGAGATTGTCAATGATGAAGATGTTGACATCATGAGAGGGGATGGGAAGCCGGCTGTTCTTCGACTAAGCTCCGCTCCAATACGGGATAATTTCGGGAAGATTATTGCCGGGGTGGTAATTAGTCAGGATGTAACTCAATTAAAACAAGCTATCCGTGGCCGGGATGAATTTTTATCAATCGCTTCCCACGAACTCAAAACACCGTTAACTACATTGTCAGCTTCTATTCAAATATTGATGCGTGTTTATGAGAAAGAGCCTGGAGCTAAAACCATCCCTCAACTCATTAATACATCTTATAACAGTACTGTAAAGTTAGCTACTCTTGTTCGGGAACTTTTAAACGTTTCTAAAATTGAATCCGGCCAACTAACCCTGTCTAAAAGCACTTTTAATCTTGCTAAACTTATTAATGAATGTTGCACTCATGTGCGACTGGAAGGAACTCACGAACTTTTAATAGAAGGAGACTTGACTTTAGAAGTTTTTGCAGATCAACAACGGATAGATCAGGTCATCGTAAATTTTGTTAACAACGCGGTTAAATACTCGCCCGATTCCCCAGACATTCGATTATTAATTGAGAAAAAAGACAGCCTGGCTAAGGTTTCGGTTATCGACAAAGGCATAGGTGTTGAACCGGATAAACTTCCCCATCTCTTCGAGCGCTATTATAGGGTTGACCCTTCCGGGGTACAATATTCCGGACTGGGTTTAGGGCTCTACATTTCCTCGGAAATTATTAAGCTTCACAAGGGGGAAGTAGGGGTGAGTTCTGATTTAGGCCAGGGCTCTAGCTTTTGGTTTACTATACCGATTGATGGGGCATCCTCATTATAGCTTCTAGTGAAAGCATTTTTTGGCTTTGGTATGGTTAAACCATAAAAAACCCTAAGCAATCATCACTTAGGGTTTTTAAGGTGAACTATAATTTCCCCGGTTTCGGGCCAGCTTTCTTAAGAATATTTTTCAGCGTTTTTTCTTTAAAATCGTTTAACGCATCAGCCATTTCCTGAAGTTCGGGGTCAAGTCCAGGTGCAAATTCTTCCGGCCTTTCAGGAGCTATAGGATTTGGGTAAGAGTTCTTCGGTTCTTTTAAAGTAACCAGTTCGGTACCATCATTTGCCGGAGCACTACCCTGGAAAATCTTCTCCATTTGAGAACTATCTAATCTGAAATGATATTGTTCACGATTCACCCCTGCGTCAAGCAGCTTTTTCACTTCAGGGTATTTTGAAGAATCAAATTTCGGTATTGGTAACGCCTTCGCCCAGTCAATTCCCAACGTTTCTAGCGCTTTAGCAAATGCCATTTCATGCGCTTCATCACGGGCAATTAAAAATGAAACAGTTGCTCTAAGTGTCTTGTTAGACGACATTTGATAAATTCTGCATTTTTGTAACCTGCCGGTCGACTCCAAAACAAGGTTATCCATTAAATCAAGAACTAAATTACCATGGTTGTGCACATAAGAACCGCTCCATGGATTTCCTGCAGCATCTACAGGTAATGCACCTTGTGCACCAACAATAAAGTGATGCGGATTTTTTTGTTCTTTAGCCATGTCCATCGTGGCTTTGCCGCCTTTGCCTGGGGCATCAAATTTATCGCCGTGATATTCCGGGGCACCATCAAGCAAACGCGAAATCGTTTTGGTTATCAGCTCGACATGGCTAATTTCTTCAATACCAATTCCCTGGATTAAATCAAGGTATGGAATGCCATCACCTCTGAAATTAAAACTTTGAAAAAGATACTGCATCATGGTACGCATCTCTCCAAATTGTCCACCGAGGCCTTCTTGTAAGGCGTTAGCAGCCGACGGATCCGGTTCGTCATCCACTATGGGATTAATTAAGTTTTGAACGTGGTAAAACATAGTTGGAAATTAAGGTAATAATAAATTACTTGGTTTGAGGGTTCTTAAAGAATGATTACAAGAGGTATTTGTTTTAAAAAATGGTTGGTGCCTTTTAAAAACTTCCACCGTCGCGGAGTTTGAAAACAGAAGACGGTTACGAATTCTACGAAATAATTGACGAAGATAAATAGGAGGAATAGGGCGTTTAACACTCCGCCAGTTGGCGGATGTATCTTTTTGTCAGAAAAAAGGATGCCGCTTCAATCCTTAAATTACAAATTAGCTACCTGTTTTCGGTACCCCGACGGCGTAACTTGTTTCAATTTATAAAATTGCTTATTAAAATTCTGCAACGACTGAAATCCACTATCAAAGCAGATGTGATTAATAGTATAATTTGTGTTTGTCAGCAGTCGGCAAGCGTAACCAATTCGTATCTCATTTAAAAAGTTAATGTAGGTTTTCTTAGTGCATTTTTTGAAGTAGCTGCAAAATGCCGGAATACTCATATTTGCCAAGTCTGCAACCTCTTGCAACTCAATAGATTTTTGAAACTGACTAATGGTAAAATCAAAAATCCGGTCAATTCTTTCGTTTCCTTTCGAGTTAGGCTGTCTCATAATTCCCGTCGAAAGCAGAATAAATTCTTTCCCGGAAGCTATAGTATCCAAGGCTTCACATAAACCAATTATGCGTTGTAAACCCTTAGACTGCTCCAGGCTTTTTATTAAATTAAAAAGCTTCTCCTTGCTTTTCCCTGAAATTTTTAATCCATGAGTTGATACGGCGAACAGCTCCCTAATTTGAGCGCATTCCTCGCTCGCAAAGAAGTCAGCACCCCAGCAATCTTCACGAAACTGAACGACTATCGCGCTAGCAATTGAGTCGTCTCTTTTCTGAAAAGTATGCGGCAGGTTTTTACCCAGAAAAAAAATATCACCGGTTTCGAATCCGCCAATGTAATTACCCGCAAAGCTCATTCCCGAGCCCTCGGTAAATAATATTAGTTCATACTCGATATGATGATGCCAGGGCACTTCAAAGTTCGGGGTACGATACGTGCGACTTACAAAAGAACTGTGTTCGTTAAGTGGGAGCTTTTGAATTATCGGCTTCAATTCTTAATTTTAATCTATATTAATTACTAAAACCAATATTTTCAATAAAAATATTAAATTAGTTTCTAATTCAATAAAAATAGCAACGGCGCAGAATTCTATAGTTTACTAATTTAGGCTCCAGCTTAGGTTAGACTTTGTCTGACCAACAACAACCAAACTTAAAAAAACACCCCGGCTAAGGACAATGTCATTATTTAAGAATTTTAAAAATAATGCAACTATGACTTAATACGTCTGTTGGTACTAGTTTATACAATTGGCTTTTTATTTACACTACAACATCATTACTCAAAAAAGTAGTAAATTGCTGTAACGACTTTAATTAAATACTTCCAAATGGTAAAATTTACAACCTCCATATTTTTTATACTTATTAGTCATCTTCTTTTTGCTCAAAGAACTAGTTTTTTTGAGGACTCGTCTTATTCCATTAACGCATCGTGGCGAAAAAAAGTCAAGCAGATTATTGTACAGGATCCAGGTGCACCTGTTTTCCCCTCCCGCCATCCCGATGCACAATGGTTTCCAAAGGCTGGCTTGGGATTGTTCATGCACTGGGGCATACATTCTGTAGCCGGTCTGGACCCCTCTTGGGATATGGTGTTCAACCGTCCTTGGCTTAAAAAAGAATCGGTCAATGATAGAACATATAAATACAAGCAAGATCGTACTCACTATTATGCGCTGGCCAAAGAATTCAATCCAACTGCATACCAACCAGAACAGTGGATTATGGCGGCAAAGAAGGCTGGTTTCGCTTACGCCGTATTAACCACAAAACATCATGACGGTTACGCTTTGTGGCCATCTAGTTATGGGAACATGAATACGAAATATTTTATGGGTGGCAAGGACCTTATAAAGCCTTTTGTTGACGCATGCAGAAGGAACAAGGTAAAAGTCGGCTTTTACTTTTCACCCAGAGATTGGTATTATCCCGGATTTCCTAACCCATATCTTGATAGAGCGTATTTAAAAAAGAACCCCGGAGATCCTTTTCCTCCTTTTGATTTTAATTATGAGGGTAATGTAAAAGTGCCCTTATACGACAAATTAGAAAACACACGGAGGTTTGATGATTGGTATGCTTATACTTTAGGACAACTTACCGAGTTACTTACCCGCTATGGTAAAATCGATGTGTTATGGTTTGATGGCATAGAATGGTCTGGCATAGAAGATACTTATTTTAACCAGACGATTGCATATATACGTAAACTGCAGCCAGGGATCGTTATAAATCCCAGATGGGATCGCCTTCCGAACGTGGAGCAAAATGGCTTGAAAGGAGATTTTGAGACCATTGAAGCGAATTTTATAGAAGATAAAATCAAGCCACATGAATGGTGGGAATATTGTGCCATATTCAACAGAGGCAGTTGGGGGTATACATTTGGAGAAGCGATGCATCCAACTTCGTGGCTGGTTAAAAATTGGGTCAAATGTTTATCGAAAAGCGGCAACTTCCTAGGTAATGTTGGGCCCCGGCCAGATGGGCAAATGAGCCAAAATTATTATAACAGGCTTGCGGAGTTGCAAGCATGGCTAAAATGGCATAAAGAATCTGTGGAAAATGTAAAAACTCCTCCAATACAAGGTCTTTCTAGTTTGCTGACAACATATAAAAAGGGGCAATATTATTTTCATGCATTTCCTGATGATAACGAAGTTGTCAAGCTAAACACATCAAAAAGGCCAAAAAAAATTACACTTTTATATCGGAACACAAAACTTAAATATTCAATACAAAATGAGAAAATACTTATCAGAATTCCTGCATCACTTAGGTCAGGTATAGATGATGTGGTTAGAGTCACTTTTTGAGGTGGTGAAAGCTTTTTTTCAATGACGATGCGTATAAAAACCGTTTATTATAGCCTTACCATTAGCTCAATGGTTCGATGTCTAATGGTATTTTTTAATTATTAAAGCTTTACAAATGAAATCAAAGTATTTAATGCTTTTTTTAATGTTAATTATTGGCAGTCGCTTAAATGCACAACCCAGGTATACTGCCAACTGGGAGCCGATAGTCAGCAGTGACGTTCCTGCATGGTTGACCGACGCTAAAATTGGTATCTTTTTAAATAGGTTCTTCACAACTTATTTAACGCTAACCCGATAAGAAGTTATTAAAGGGTATTGAACTTAAATGCCGAAAAAGAATACATGACCAGTATCATAACGAATTCTGAAAGCACGACTAAACAAAGCCAGTCGCATCCCTTCAACCAAAGCTATATCCTTTTAATCAGCGCAGTTTCCGCCCTCGGCGGGGTGCTGTTTGGTTTCGATACCGCAATTATTTCCGGAACTATCCCATTCATCAAAAGCTATTTCGCTTTAGATGAAGTAATGCTGGGGTGGGCGGTGAGCTCGATTCTTGTCGGTTGCGGGCTCGGCGCCATGATAGCCGGAAAATTGGCCGACGCACTAGGTAGAAAACTAGCCTTATTTATTTGCGCATTCTTATTTGCAGCAACCGGAGTAGGCGTGGCCCTCGCCGATACGCTAACTCTTTTTATCGTTTTTAGAATTGCAGGCGGAGTAGCAGTTGGCGCAGCCGCTATGGTGGTTCCCATGTATATTGCTGAAACAGTTCCAGCCTCTTTTCGCGGTAAAATGGTGGCCTTGTACCAACTCGCTATTGTACTCGGAATTTTATTGGCGTACGTAGCAAATTACACTTTGGTAGATATTGGAGAAGACAGCTGGCGCTGGATGTTCGCATCACAGGCAATCCCTGCTATACTATTTTTCGTTACCCTTTTTCTTGTACCCGAAACACCTCGCTGGCTCATTCATAAAAACCTAAAAGATAAAGCTTATGCCGTGCTTTCAAAAACCGGCGGTCAGGCTTATGCCGATGCAGAAGTTAACAGTATCTCCCAAAGTTTCGGTAAAGAAACAGAAGGAACTTTGAAAGATTTGTTTCTCCCACGCTACAGTAAGGTGCTTATCATGGGAACATTAATCGCGATATTCCAGCAAATCACAGGCATTAATGCCATCCTTTATTACGCCCCAGAAATTTTTAAGAACACCGGCGTAAGCACATCCATCGCATCCATGCAAACCATCGCAATTGGCATCACCATGCTATTATTTACCTTGGTGGCTATCTGGCTGGTCGACAAAGCGGGGCGTAAAAAGCTACTTCTGGCGGGTTCGGCTGTAATGGCTATGTCCTTAATTGCGGTAGCAATTTGTTTCCACTTCCAGTTTTTTGGCTACTACCTGGTACTGCTGTTTTTGCTCTTGTACATCGCCGGCTTTTCGGCCAGTTTAGGTGCGGTTACCTGGGTAATTTTATCAGAAATTTTCCCGAACCGAATCCGGGGATTGGCACTTTCGTTCGCCACGTTGATTCTTTGGCTGGCAGATTTTGCCGCAAGCTTCTCATTTCCAATTCTTAATAAGCAATTCGGCACATCGGCCACGTTATCCATCTTCGCGCTTTTTTGCATCATCTATTTAATTTATTTACAAGTTAAAGTCCCCGAAACAAAAGGAAAAACACTTGAAGAACTCGAAACGCAATTGGTAGGAAATGAATAATTGTTTGGGCGTTTTAACACGCTTTCCGCTATATCTTTTTGGCCGAAGAGGCCAAAAAGGATGCCGCTTCAATCGTTAACGCATTCTCTAACACGTAATAAAATTTTAACACAATGAACAACGAACATCAGTTTATACAGAACAACAATATCACCCCCGAAAACATCCGCTTTTATCAGGACTATGGCTACCTCGTGGCTCGTGGCTTATTTTCTCCCATCGAAGTAGAAGAACTAAAGACCGACACCGCAAAAATATTTAAAGGTAGTTACGGACAAGTAGATGGCATGCTGCCGGTAGGTGAAAATGAAAGCGACTCAGATATTTTGAAAAAATATGTAGCCATCCATTTTCCGCATAAAATATCACCTGTCATAAAAAAATATCTGTCGCATGCGGCAGTTATTGACGTGCTAACAAACATCGTTAGTCCTAATGTAAAATGCATGCAATCTATGCTGTTTGTAAAGGGTCCCGGTAAGGCCGGGCAATCCTGGCATCAGGACGAATTTTACATCCCCACTCGAGATAAGTCACTTATCGGTGTTTGGATAGCGATTGACAATGCAAGTGTAGAGAATGGCTGTTTGTGGGTAGTTCCCGGAAGTCAGAAAACAGGTTATATTTTGCCCAGAGTTGAAAACACCAGCGATGAGTATGCCGACGTAGATACCATCGACGTATCCGGTTATCCTTCGGAAGAAGTAATACCACTTGAGGCTACAAATGGCGATGTAGTATTTTTTCATGGATATCTTTTGCACAGCTCTCGCCGTAATAAAAGTGAAGATAATTTCAGAACCGCTTTGGTTAATCATTATATGAGCGCCGAAAGTATGTTGCCATGGGACCAGGACGGTAAATTTCCCTTAACCGAAGACATGCGGGATATTGTAATCGTTGCCGGCAAAGACCCTTATGCGTACCGGCCAATTGTCGACCTTAATCGACCTTATTTAAGACCCGAAGTGCTAAAAATAAAAACGGGTCTTTAAATTGAATAAATTACGCCGCGATAATGTACTCATGAATAAATTGAAGTTTTTTATAACCTTTTTAGGTCTGCTCTTTGCGAGTACGGGTTTCCCGAAAGAATATCACGTCTCAAAAAAAGGTAACGATGCCAACAATGGCTCGTTCGTTACTCCGGTAAAAACTATTTCAGCCGCCGTACAACTGGCTTATGCAGGCGATACTATCACCGTTCATGCCGGTACTTATCGCGAATATGTAAATCCTTTACGTGGTGGTAAAAGTGATATTCAACGGATTGTTTACCGAGCCGCTCCCGGCGAAAAAGTAGAAATAAAAGGCTCTGAAGTTATCACCGGATGGAAGAAAGAAAAAGGCAGCGTATGGAAAGTGATTATTCCCAACTCATTTTTCGGCAACTATAATTCCTTGAAAGACTCTATTGAAGGAGACTGGTTTTTAAGAAAAGGCCGAATCCATCATACCGGTGAAGTGTTTTTAAACGGTAAATCTCTTTGGGAAAGGGAGGCGCTAAGCAAGGTTCTAAATCCCTCCGGCTTAAAGTCTGGAAAAAATCTTCCGGATTCTTTATATACATGGTATTGCGAAAGCGATGATAATACCACAACCATCTGGGCCAACTTCCAGAAAACAGACCCAAATAAGCAATTAGTAGAAATCAGTACCCGCCGCACCTGTATTTATCCAGATAAGCCTGGCATCAATTACATCACCATTAGTGGTTTTGATATCAGTCAGGCCGCCACCCAATGGGCGGCCCCAACAGCCGAACAGGTTGGTATGGTCGCCACCCACTGGAACAAGGGCTGGGTTATCGAAAACAACAACATTCACGATTCAAGGTGCAATGGAATTTCTCTTGGAAAGGAAAGGGGCACAGGCCATAATGTTTGGACCGCCGATAAAGCAAACATAAACCGCGATGGTAATATTCATTACATCGAGGTTGTATTCAATGTGTTAAGAAACAACTGGGACAAAGAAACTGTAGGTTCGCATGTTGTAAGAAACAACCGCATTTATAATTGCGAACAAGCTGGTATCGTTGGAAGCATGGGTGCCGTGTTCAGCACGATAGAGAACAATCACATTTACAACATCTTTAAAAAGCGCCAATTTTTTGGGTTTGAAATAGCAGGAATAAAATTCCATGCGCCTATTGATGTCACCATACGTGGCAACAAAATACACAATAATGGTCGTGGAATCTGGCTCGATTGGATGACCCAAGGCACCAGGGTTTCGCGTAATTTAATTTACAATCACGATATAGAAGATTTATTTATAGAAGTAAATCACGGTCCTTATATCATTGATAATAATTTACTTTTATCGCCTTTTGCTATTCGTTCTCAATCGCAGGGAGGTGCTTATATTCATAATCTCATCGCGGGTAAGATTGATATGGGCAGCGACAATAGTCGTTTTACACCATATTTTTTACCGCACTCTATAAACATGGCCGGACTCACCACAATTGCAGGCGGCGATGATAGAGTTTACAATAACATCATTGTCGGAAATGGTAAACCGGCTCTTAAACAGGGGCTGCAAGATTATGATGGCGACAGACTTCCACTTCCCGTATGGTTTGGCGGTAATGTTTTCTATAATCGGTCAACGCCATCTCAAAAGGATAAGAAGTTTTATGACGCTCCCCGCCACAATCCGGAAATCAGCGTTCGGGAGCAGGGCGAAAATACCTTTCTTCACCTCACATTTGACCCTGCCTACTTCAATCACAAGGTAGAATTGATTAACACCACAACGCTTGGAAGGGCGAAAATTTCAAAGGCTGCTTTTGATTCGCCTGACGGCACTGCTATCGAATTTGATTTGGATTATTTTGGCAAAAAAAGAGATGAGAACAGGGTTGATGCCGGCCCTTTTACTGATTTAAAAATCGGAAAGAATGTGCTGAAGGTTTGGTGAACAGGTATAAATAGTACGGCTTATTTCAGGAAATTTTAAAACATAAATCCTCGGATAGGAAAGCCATGCTTGTGGCTCTTTTTGTTGCGATTATTTTCCTTAATTTTGTCTACTAGTTTAGTAGACTTTTCATGAAGAAGCTTTTTGTATCAATTCTCGTTCTATTTTCCCTAGGCGTTTCCGCTCAAAAGGTCTATAATCATGGTGTATTCTGGGGGAGAATAATTTTGACAGATACCATTAATAGCAAGTTGAGGTGGGAACTGTACTTGCAAAAAAGAACTCAAAATACATCATCAAAAAGTGCTAATATATTTGCGGCGCCTCATTTTATTAGTATTTGGCCCTGGCTAAGCTATAAGATAACCAAGAATACCAAAGTTTCACTGTCTCCAATAGCTTATTTCGACTCGCACCTTTTCTATAATAGTCCACAGGAGGTAAAGCCTGAGGGTGTTAAAGAATACCGTGCGTCACTGCGATTGGAAACTGAACAAAAAATGAAGCTATTTAATTATTCGAATCGATATAGTCTCGAATACCGGCTCCGCGATCTTCGTAATGTTGACCAGTATAAGCCAAACTGGAGAGTGAGGTATCTATTTAAATTAGAGAAGCCCATCAGTAACCTACTCTCAAGCGAAAAGCCTTTGAGTGTGTTTACCTCTAATGAAGTATTTATTCAATTCGGCAATGCGGTAAAGAACAATCCAAATATTTTCGATCAAAACAGAATCAACGTTGGAGCGGGCTATGAGGTGTTTAAAAATGTGAAACTTAGTGCCAGTTACCTTAAAATTATTCAGCAAAGAATCTCTGGAAAGGAGATAGATAATGCCGACGCTTTGTGGGTAGTTGTAACTTTCGACAACTTGTTTTCCCAATTTCGCAGGCGAGATTAGGAATAGATGTTCTCCACTTATCATACGTTTTCAGCAAGTTCCAGCGCATACCTCTAAACGTAGGGTTATCTATAGACCGTGAGGGTTAATAAAAGCTAAAATTGCGCTTCCGTTCTTTTCTATAAAATATTGCCCGTAACGCAGATACTTTACATAGTCATCGTTTATCCATTTCGGGTTACGCTCTTTAAGTTCTTCACCTCCTGGTTCCTTTTGTGGTCTTCCATCCGTTTCATAATCCACTGGCCTTTGTTGGCGCTTTCGCCACTATACTGCGGATCCCAATCACACACATAACCGGCGAATCCCGCTTAATGTGGTTGGCCTTGTTCGCTTCCCTACTTAGCTAGTTGGCAAAGTAGGTTCCGGTAGCAGGTTTTATAACGGTTTTAACACTGGATAAAATATTTAAACTATTTAGTCTACCTATTTGGTAGTTTATATATTTTATTTAGATTTGCCCCTGAAATAAAAAATTGGCAAGCAATTGTACGCTTGGTGATCAATATGATAAAATATAGAATGAAGTAGAATAAATCAAACATCATTCATTTAAAATCAAGTTTAATACTGCTTAAATATTAACTAAAATTCAAAAAGAAAACATGCTAAATCCTGTCACGTCGGATTCCAAATTGGTTAACCCGGCATTATTCGAAAGATCAATTCTTAAACGCGCAAAGACATTATTTTTCCTTATTCCTCTGATGCTATTGGCAAGTTTATCATTTGCTCAGCATGTAGTTAATGGAGTAATAAAAGATGGACAGGGAGTTCCGTTGCCTGGTGCTAACGTAGTAGTAAGGGGTACTACAATTTCGACCACTACAGACACCTTAGGTCGATTTCAACTAACAGTAGATATTGAAACCCCGTTTTATTTAAGAGCAACCTTTGTGGGATATAAGCCGCAGGATTTTCAGATCTTAAAATTCGACGATGCTCCGGTACAATTAACCCTGATAGATAACTCACTTCTTCAGGAGATCGTGGTAACATCCAGACGCCGCTCTGAAGTATTGCAGGATGTGCCTATCCCTATTTCGGTAGTTGGTGGGGCTAAGATCGAAGAGTCTGGTGCGTTTAACGTGACCCGGGTAAAAGAAATGATTCCATCCGTTCAGATGTATACCTCCAATCCAAGGAATACCGGTATTAACATTCGTGGGATAGGTTCACCGTTCGGACTAACAAATGATGGTCTTGATCCGGGTGTAGGATTTTATGTAGACGGAGTGTTTTATGCACGTCCGGCAGCTGCCACCCTTGATTTTATTGATATCGATCGGATTGAGGTTTTGCGTGGACCACAGGGAACCTTATTTGGTAAAAATACAACAGCGGGAGCATTCAATATCGTAACACGTAAGGCCAGCTTTACGCCTGATTATACTTTCGAAACAAGTTTCGGTAATTACGGCTCTGTTCAAGCTAAAGCCTCAGTAACAGGCCCATTAAGCAAGCAATTCGCTGCCCGATTGTCTTTTTCGGGTACCCAGCGTAATGGTGTGATTGAGAATGTACGCACAGGAAAGTACACTAACGATATTAATAATCTTGGTTTCCGCGGTCAGTTATTATTTAAGCCTGCCGAAAACACTTCTATCACTTTCGTAGGAGATCTTTCAAGGCAGCAACCTGACGGTTATGCTCAGGTAGTTGCTGGAGTTGTTACAACGCAACGCCCTGCTTATCGCCAGTTTAACGCAATTACATCTGATCTAAAATATTCACTACCAAGTCTGAATGCTTTCGATCGTAAGATAGATCATGATACCCCGTGGAACTCGGGCAACGAGTTAGGGGGTGTTTCGTTGAATGCGGAAACAAAGCTAGGCCCGGGTACGCTTACTTCAACAAGCGCATGGCGATATTGGAATTGGGATCCGTCAAACGACAGAGATTTTACAGGATTACAGGCATTGGCAAGATCACAAAACCCGGCAAAGCATCGCAACTGGTCGCAAGAGTTACGTTATGCAGGCGAGGTGTCTGAGAGATTAAGCGGTGTGATTGGCTTATTCTATATCGATCAGGAGGTTAAGATAGATGGTACGGAAGAGTCTGGTACTGCCCAATGGCGTTTCTCTCAAAATTCAACCGGCACAGCTAACGACGCAAGGTGGAGAACTCCAGGATTGTTGGAAGGCTATGGTATCTATACCGATGCCACCATTACTTCTCAAAGTGCTGCTGCTTTTGCCAGTGTTGACTGGGAATTTGTAAAGAACTTTCACATCTTGCCTGGTGTGCGTTTTAATTATGATAATAAGGATGTAAGCTATGACCGGGTTGCAAAAGGCGGATTGGATGTTGATGCTACAACTTTGAGCGACACAGAAAAAGCTGCTTTGAAAAAAATCAAATCCGACGTATACAGTAGTCAAAAATATGTGGCAAATGCAGACGAAAACAACTTCACTTATTCACTTACAGCTTCATACAGGCCAAGTAGCCGCTTTAATGCTTTTGCAACTTATTCAACCAGCTTTAAGCCTGTAGGAGTTAACGTGGCAGGTCTTCCAACCATCAATGGAGCACCGGCAACAGATCTAGCGGTTATAAGACCGGAAGATACTGAGCATTATGAGATCGGTTTCAAATCTACTCCACTAAGTAATTTAACCTTGAACGTTACATACCACAACTCGGATGTAAAAGATTATCAAACTAATGTTCAATCTCCGGAACTTGGTGTAAACCGTGGTTATATTGCTAACGCAGAAAAAGTGAATGTTAAGGGTCTTGAGTTCGATGCTAATTTTGGTCTTAATAAAAACTTTTCTTTCTATGGTGCAGGCTCATATACAGACGCTAAGTACGTTCGTTTTACGAACGCACCTCTTCCTCTTGAAGAAACAGGTTTAACTAAAAATGGTGTGCAGGTGGCATTCAAGGATATTTCGGGTGGCCTACTTCCAGGCGTTTCTAAATGGGCAGGTTCATTTGGCGGTGAGTTTACAACCCCAGCAAATTTCTTCAATAAGAAATCGAAGTTCTTTACAGCGTTGGATGGTTTTTACCGATCTGACTTCTCATCAAGCCCTTCACCGTCAAAGTTTTTAAATATTGATGGTTACAGCATTGTAAATGGAAGAATCGGATTTAAATCTACGAACGGATTATCAGCTTATATCTGGGGCCGTAACTTATTTGAAAAAGATTATTTCGAACAATTATTACCGGCGGGTGGTAATGCCGGTCACTATGCAGGTGTTTTAGGAGATCCAAGAACTTTTGGATTGACTTTGAGATATTCTCTATAAAATCGGTTAGTTTTATATATGAGGTTGGATCCGAAAAGATTCGACCTCTTTTTGTTTTTAGGATGATTTTTAATTAGGCGTACATGTAAATATGCGAGTGATGGAAGAATGCGGCGAAGCGTAAATTTTAGCGCACCACCCCCTTAATAGCTCACAGGATGGCGGCTGATAATGAATTGCTAAAAGATTTCTTCCCGGAAATATTGTCAATGATTTGATAACTGACAAATAGAGCCTTAACTAATATATCATTCTGAGCGGAGTTAAAGAGGTGCGATTAAAATCAAACAGAAATTTTCGGAGTTCGTTGACCCTGCCAAGCAAAGGCAGCCCGGAATAGAATAGAACTTATAATTATTTCTTGTAGCTTGCCCTACATCGAAAGCCATTCTTATGTTTAAATTCTTAATTATCCTTCTTTTCTCTTGTATTATTTCGGCCGCATCGGGCCAGGTAAAGTCCGCTGATAGTGTAAGGGTTCCCAAAAGCTACTGGGTTGCAGGGGGACTTGGTCTCAGTTCTTTAGGGTCAATCTCGATAATGCTGGGTGCAAATGCAGAAATAAAAAATAATATACTTATCTCTGCTAACTTGATTGGCGAAACAAACCAAACGTTTATGTCTAGACCCAGACATATTGTTGATTTGACTAGTTTTAATGCTTTAGCAGGTAAAATTTATAAACAACGAAATTCTTTAATAAGCTTTTCCGCAGGATTAGGGTTAGTCAGGGTAGATAGGAACGATCTGGATTTATTTAGCAAAAAGACTGAAATTAGTGAAACTACAGTAGGCATCCCGCTATCAATACAGGCTTATGCGATAGGTTTTCAGACGATTGGTGTTGGTCTTAATCTTTATGGGAATTTAAATACGAAGCAAAGCACTGCAGGTATACATTTATCTGTGGCGCTTGGGCGGATTGCAACACGCGCAAGAAATTGATCCTTTCTTATCTTACTTGCTAATTTTCAGCTAATTGTTTGCTCTGGTAATTAAAGGACAAAACAATGCTAATCATCGTACTAAGATATATACTTAACTCCTCCAATTAATACTATTAGAATGAATATCAGCAATAAGGAACCTAAGAAAAATCCTGAAACGAGATAAGAGATAATTGAGGTAGTAAGAGAGGTCTTGCCAAAACGTTTTCTGAATATAAGCCTACTTATCATCATCCCCGGAACGGCAAAAGCCCATAGGGTAATAAAAAGTGCGTCATAGTTAAAATTGACAACAAGTAACAATATATTCATATACGCTGACTTGCCTTAAATGCAGTTAAAAGCCTTGTAAAGTTCGTATTAAAAGTTAACAACCTAAACCAGGAGAAGTTAAAGGATGCTGCAAAATAAATTTAATTATAGTATTAAATCGTGCTGTCTTTAATTAACCTAAATCTTCTTTCGCAAGGTATAATTGCCGTATTTACTTATAAAGAGCAATTTATTCTACTTTAACAAATGCCATTTTGAACTTGAGATCGATGCTCATCGGCATCCTTTTTCAATCGCTTAACAGAATCTAGTCGCGGTGCAACAGTATTAGATAGATATTGAGGGCAGACTACCAACTCGAAAGTTCCAGCTTCTTGCTAAGCCGATAAAAGTGATTTATATTGGGAAACATTACAACTTATATGAACATCACGGAAGAAGAAATCATCACTTTTTGCGAGGCAATGAAGGAACGAATGATAAGAGAATTAACCAACGGAATAAAGGTTGAGGTGTATCATAATGCCCATTATGATCCGACTGATGAAGCATCGCTTATTGGAGAAACACTATATATCAGATTTGGCGATGGCCCGGATATAGCAGGTTCTTAAGGTAAACTTGTTGATTGCCAATTGGCCCTTCGTGTCCACCAACTGCGAATACTGTTGAACCCTGCGAGACATAAGTAAGTAACAAAACTCGATGTTGTTTTGGCTTAATCTAAATCTTTAAGTGGGATAAAATTTTTCAGGCCTGGTGTAGCGTATTAGAAAATCTCTCCGTATTGTGGTAAACGATCTATCATGAAATCACTACGACTCCTATTAATGCTATTGCCGTTTGTAATGTTGACTTCTTGTAAAGACGAGATAAAAGAAACCGTTACTTATAAAACCCAGGTTCCCGTTTACCTCTCAATAAAGGATATTCGAGCACAATCGATTACCGTGGTTAAGTCTCAACCTGTAACCTCTCCGGGAAAAATCTATATCTACGGCGATTATCTCTTTGTAAACGAACAAAACAAGGGCATACATATCATTGACAACTCGAATCCTGCGCTGCCCAAAATCCTCAATTTTATAAATATTCCCGGGAACGTGGATATGGCAGTAAACGACAATATTTTATACGCAGACCATTATATCGATTTGTTAGCCATTGACATAAGCGACCCAAAAAATGTTAAAGTTGTAAAAACGGTAGAAGGAGTTTTTGAGAGTAACCTGATAGATAAAGTCAATGGAATCTTTATGACGTTTAAAGATACGGTTATTACCACTACAGTAAATTCAGATGGGTTTCCGATGATTTTGACTCGTGGGAACATGTTCGATTCCTCACCCAGTTCATTGGCATCCAACTCAAAAGGCTATGGTACAGGAGGATCTACAGCAAGGTTTACTTTGATGAACGAGAACCTTTACACGGTTGATAACGCAACTTTAAAACTATTTAATGTAACTAGCCCTTCTGCACCATCGTATGTTAAAACCATAAATATAGGATGGGGATTAGAAACGATCTTCCCATATAAAAATAAGCTCTTTATCGGTTCTCGCACCGGGATGCATATATACGATGCCTCTATTCCTGCCAATCCTGTTAAGCTTTCTACTTACAACCATATCACAAGCTGTGATCCGGTTGTTGCCGACGATAAATTCGCCTATGTTACGTTGCGTTCTGGTACTTTTTGCAGAAATGGCGTGAATGTACTTGATATTATAAATATCGAAGATCTAAGCAATCCGAAATTAGTTTCATCGTTTCCGATGCTAAATCCGCATGGATTGGCTTTATTCAATTCCAATCTCTTCATCTGCGAAGGAACAAACGGTCTAAAATCCTTTCAGGTAAACGAAGGCTCCAATCCTGTAAATATTAATCAACTGGGGTTTGTTAAAGATTTTGATGCCCAGGATGTTATTGTAGGACCAAAATCGCTTATTGTTACCGGGAGTTTGGGAATTCAGCAGTTTGATTATTCAAATCCTGCAGCCCTAAATAAGTTGAGCCAAATCAACCTGACCAATCAATGAGGTGGATAGCAATTTTAATTATCAACTTATTCATCATCAACAATGCAGAAGCTCAAACTGGCCGGTTTGTAAATCAAACCGAGGTTGGCTTACTTACAGGGACCAATCAATATCCAAATTTTTCTGCACGCAGTTTCAACGGAATCAGGTTTAAGGGTGCGCCTATTGAAGCAGGTATCGCAGTAGGGGTCGACACTTATTCTCAATTCACGATTACACCTGTAAGTGTTTCATGCCGTTGGAATCCGCTCGAAACCAAAAGCGTTTCTCCTTACCTCAGCTTAGATATGGGTTATGGTTTCGACTGGCTTCATCACAAAAGCGAAGGTCGGAGTTATTTTGGAGGATATTTGTTAAGCCCTTCAGCAGGTATTCGGGTGAAAACAACCCGTAGTAACAAATTTGTTCTGAACCTGAGTTATAAAAGGCAGGAGGCATCTATTTTAACAGATTCGAATTTGCAATTTATTAATACTCCAAACTTTAAAGCTTATGATACCAGTGAATACATTTTTAGAAGGCTTTATATGAGTGTAGGATTGAGCTTTTAGATTAAGTGTGGGTATTTATTCACCTAATCTAAACTGAATTAAGACAAAGAAGAGCGTTTCAATTAATGTCTATACTATTTGCTCAAACCATTTGCAACCACTTTATACCGTGGGTTAAATAATCCGTTTAGCAGATAATTCTACCAAAGACTTTTGGATACTTCTCAACATTACCTCACAACTGCGTCCCAACCGACCACATATTTCCTGCAAAGTCCTTAAAAGTAGCGCGTTTGTCCGGGTCACCGTCCTGCACTTTAGGTGTTTCAATAATTTCACATCCGGCATCTATCGCTTTTTGAAAAGTTGCATCAACATCCAGCACATATACATGCATTACAATTGGAACGGGTGCAAACCTTTCCGACGAATCGCCAAGCATGATCACCGAATCATCAATCTGAATATCTGCATGCATAATGCTCCCATCAGACATATCATAGCGCCTCACTTCCTTCGCGTCAAAAATTTCCTTCACTAAGTCGATAAATCTCTGGGCGCCATTTACAATAAAGTAAGGCGAAGCAGAATTGTAGCCGCTGGGTTTAAATGATTTTTCCATAATTTGTTTTCCTTAGGTTCTATGTTTAAAAATGCATCTTATATTTAAAAATTTCACCCCATATTCATTAATACACTATTTAGCTTTCTCCGTTTTCGCACTCAACAACAACACCCCTATAACCACCAGCACCGTTCCCACTAGCTGCTCCGTGAATATTTTTTCGCCCAAGAAATAGTGCGCCTGCACAATAGTAGAAACCGGCCCAATACTCGAGATAATAGCCACATTGTTCGAACCAATCTTTTTTAGCGCAACAGAAAGCATAAAAGTTGGAATCACGGTAGCAATAATGGCAAGCGCCAGGCCATATAACCAAAGCCCCTGACTTTGCAACAGCACATCAAATTCACCCCTTAATAGAAAGTGTAAAAAGATTCCGCCTGTTGCCCAAAGCATCGCATAAGCGGTAAACTTTGTTGCACCTACTACAGGAATTAATCTGCCGCTGCCCACAATGTATACAGAATACGTAATTGCGCAAAGAAATATCAAAAAGCTTCCCCAAAAGAAATCAGGGTTTGATGTGTCCACCCGTAATTCACCAAAATAGGCAATCGCAATACCAAAATAGGTGAGGAAGAGGGCAATTTTCTGGTTCCGGTTAATCTTCTGTTTATAGTAGAAAACATTAATCAGCACCACAAAAGTAGGGTAGAGGAACAGAATAAGACGTTCCAACCCCGCCGAAATATATTGCAAGCCAATAAAATCAAACAGACTGCTTAAATAATAGCCAAACAGGCCCAACAGCACCAGGTAAACCCATTGCCGGGCCGACATTTTTATATTCCCTTCCTGATTGCTGATAAAAAAGGCCGTTACCAGGTAAAACGGCAAAGAGAAAATCATGCGCAGCGTAAGCAAAGAAAGCGCATCAACCTTTATCTCGGCAAAAGCCAGCTTCACCATAATGGCCTTGGTCGAAAACAAGATGGCGCCAATAAATGCAATAATAAACCCAATGAGGGTTAAGGGCTGTTTTACTTTATTCATGGATTTTTATCCGGGAGTGCGCTCAAAGTGGCGGCAATTTAGAGTTTTTGAGGGAATTGGCTGAAGGTTTTAAGGGTTTGGAATCGTAGTGATGGTCTTCGTAGGTACTGTGGCCCTGCTTTCGTTAAGTCCTCATGCAGCGCACAGGCTGATGCTTCATTGCCGGTTTCGCGAAGAAAAAAGGTATGGAAATATATTCGTGGTGCATAATGCCGAGTCATGTACATTTGGTGTTCAGAGCAAAAGACGCTAATCCGGGCGAGTTGCTGAAAAGCTTCAAAACCTATACTCCAAAAACTTTGCAACAACGATTAAAGAACTACTTCAGGAAAGCAGGAGAGAGTGGATTTTATGGATGATGGAAAGGGCAGGGTTAAAGAACAGTAACGTGAAGAATATGCAGTTCTGGCAGCAACACAATAAACCGATTGAGTTATGAAGCGCAGATTAATTGATGAAAAAGTTGATTATATTCATAATAACCCGGT
>DASWMZ010000229.1:0-9613 GCA_036399495.1 Pedobacter sp. | reverse complement strand
GTTAGGAGTAGTTCCAATGGCAAGAATCATAGCATCGCAGTCAATCTTTCTACCACTGGCCAGACCAACGCCGGTAAGTTTAGAACGCCCGTAAAAAAGCTGAACTTCATCATTGTAATAAATATCACAACCCTGATCAACCATTTCTTCATGCAGAAGCTGACTTCCCAGAGGATCTAACTGGCGGTTCAAAAAACGCGAAATCCGTTGCACGATGGTGATCTTGATGCCAATTTCACGTAAGGACGCCGCCATTTCAAGTCCCAGTAAGCCGCCACCAACTATCAGCACATGGCCGTTTTTAGGTACGTGTCTTTTGAAATTATCGGCATCCAAACGACTTCTCATTGTAAAAATTCCCGGAAGGGAAGGGACATTTCTTGGAACTGCTGCTCGGCTGCCTGTAGCCATGATCAGCACATCGTAAGGCGTTTTAATACCGCGCGAGTCGATTACAAATTTCTCTTCGCGGTTTATTTTGGTAACGCTTACACCTCTTAATAATCGGATATTATATTCAGGTTCTTCCGAATCCTGCATTTTTACCAGCTGCTCCCATCTCTGTTCGCCGCTGATATAATCGGGAAGCATAACCCTGTTGTAAAAGGGAAAATCTTCTTTGCTGAAAATGGTAATCTCATCTTCCTTATTGATTTCCCGGTAGGATTTAACAAAACCGAATGAGCCTGCACCGGCACCGATTATTACAATACGCTGCGATGGCTTCTTGTATTTTTCTACACTAACGGCACAATACTTAAAATCCGGTTCCTTAGAGATTGGGTCAAGTATAGGACTGGTGACATTGTTTGCCCGATTTAAGTCGTTGCCCAGGATTTTGCCCCAATGCATTGGGAGAAACACGACGCCTTGCTTTATGGCGAATGTAAGTTTAGCCTTCAACTGAACTTCTCCCCGGCGTGATTTTACCACTACAACCGTATCTTCCTTGATGTTCAGTACAGCGGCATTTTCAGGATGAATCTCTAAAAATGCCTGTGAGATATGTTTATTGAGCTTATTTACCTTACCGGTTTTGCTCATAGTATGCCACTGATCTCTAATGCGTCCGGTGGTTAAGATAAATGGAAACTCTTCGTTCGGCAGTTCACTTAATAAAGTATCTGGCGGAGAATGGAGTATAGCCTTTGTGCTTGGCGTAAAGAACTTATTGTTTGTGAACAGGCGTTTAGTTCCTTCGCCGGTTTTTTTGTTAAAGGGCCATTGTACTGTTTTGTTCTTCTTAATGAAGTCGTAATCCAGCCCACTGATATTTAAGTTGGTTTTAGCCGTGAGGCGCGTATGTTCTAAGTAAATCTCTTCAGGCGATGCGTAATCAAACCCAGCATAGCCCATTTTCTTCGCAAAACGACAAATGATTTCTGAGTCGGGGAGGGCTTCCCCCGGAGCCGAAACAATTTTGCTTAAATGACTAATCCTTCTTTCAGAATTGGTCATGGTGCCTTCCTTCTCGGTCCAGGTTGCGGCCGGAAGAATCACATCGGCATATTTTAATGTCTCAACCTTGTTAGTAATGTCTTGTACCACTACGAATTTGGCCTTCTTCAAGCCTTTTTCCGCCCAGCGCGCATTCGGCAAGCTGGTTAATGGATTGGTGCAGATGATCCAGATTGCCTTTAGACTTCCATCGTTTAAGCCATCGAACATTTGGGTAGCCGTTAATCCCGGCTTCGGCGAGATTGTAGTTCCCTTCCAAAACTTCTGTACTTCTTCCCGATGAAGCGGATTTGTTAAATCCCGGTGTGCCGGAAGCAGGTTGGATAAACCGCCCACTTCACGTCCGCCCATAGCGTTTGGCTGGCCTGTTAAGGAAAACGGACCGGAGCCAGGCTTTCCAATATGCCCTGTGATCAGGTTTAAATTAATAAGACTAAGATTTTTGCTTACACCGATAGAACTTTGATTGAGTCCCATCGTCCACATGGTTAAAAAACCTTGTGCATTACCAATGTATTGTGCAGCAAGGCGGATGTCAGTTTCCGGAACACCGCAAATAGCTGCTGCTTCCTCTATGCTTTTTTCAAAGACTAACTCGCGGTAGCGATCAAAGCCTTCTGTGTGGTTCTTTACGAAGTCAAGATCAATATCACCATTCTCAATAATTGCTCTTCCAATTGCGTAGTTCAGGGTAATGTCCGTTCCCGGATTTAATTGGAGGTGCAAGTCGGCAATAGAGCACGTATCAGTAACCCGCGGGTCTACAACAATAATCTTTACGTTCAGATTCTCCGCTTTATGCGCTTCAACTCTACGCCAGATTATAGGATGACACCACGCTGGATTAGCTCCGGTTACGTAAAAGCAATCGGCCAATTCAATGTCTTCATAACAAACCGGTACGCTATCTTCACCTAGCGTCATTTTATAGCCAACCACTGCACTGCTCATGCAAAGGCGAGAGTTAGTATCGATATTATTGCTTCCGATAAAACCCTTTATGAGTTTATTGATGACATAGTATTCTTCAGTTAAACATTGGCCGGAGGCATAAAAGGCCACCGAATCCGGTCCATATTTTTCAATAAAGGTTTTAAAGACGGCAGCGGCTTTGTCCAAAGCATTATCCCAGCTAGCGCGCTGCAGTGGCATATTTTTATTAAGCCGCATTTGCGGATACAGCAATCGATCTGTTTTATCGTTTACCGTATAGTGCAAGTTCATGCCCTTGCTACACAGCATTCCCTTGTTCACCGGATGGTCCATATCCCCGGTAAGGGTTACCACGTCGTTTTTATCTTTATTTACAACAATGCCGCAGCCTACGCCGCAATAACAGCAGGTAGTATTAAAAGATTGGCTATGTGGTTTATGGTTCAATGTTTTCTCTTTTAAGCCGTAGCTGTTTGAAATTTTCCTTCCGGTGAAGCTAATTCTGTTTCGGTTTGTACTTTGCCAAACGGAACGATTAAAACCACAACTCCGATAATACCTACCATTACTCCGATGTATAAAAATGCATCAGCATACGTAAGCGAAGCTGATTTGAAAAGGAATCCCATCATAACGGCTCCTAAATTTCCTCCGGCTCCAACGATTCCACTTACTGAACCAATTGCTTTTTTATTGATGAATGGAACGATAGAGTAGGTTGTTCCATTAGCCATTTTTAAGAACAGTGCAAACACAAGCATCGCAAAGATTGCCATTTGGAGTGTTGCCGAATTTGAAAAGAATGCAAGCCCAATGCCTTCGAGAATAAGAAAAATTCCCAGCAAATAACCTTTGCCTTGCAGTCCATAAGTTTTTCCGATTTTATCGCTTACAATTCCTCCAAGTGCTCGCGCAAATAGATTCATCAATCCAAATATCGCGGCAAGCGCACCTGCCATAATCAATGATGCATTGAAATTATCTACAAAAAAAACAGCAGCTACGTTATCAATCGTAATTTCCACGCCAAAACAAGCGCCGTATGCTAATGCAAGTAGCCATGTGCGAGGATCTTTAGCGGCGGCGGTAAACGAACCCTTTGTTTTAACTTTTGCAGCACGGGTAAATTCGCTGTAATTTCCTTTAGGAGTATCTTTAGTGTACTTATAGTACACAAATGCCATAACCAGCAAAATAACTCCAGGGATAATCATAGCATATCTCCATGAATCCTGATGGCTGGCATAACCTAATCCTACAAAAGCAGAGGCAATTAGAGGCATTACCAAATTGGTAACTCCTCCGCCTAAGTTACCCCAGCCGCCTGCAACCGCATTTGCAGTTCCTACAATGTTTGGAGCAAACATCATGGATGTGTGGAACTGAGTAATTACAAATGATGCGCCGATTACTCCTATAACGAAACGAAATAACAGGAAGCTCTCGTAGCTATTGCAAAGACCAATTCCAATAACCGGAATGGCACCGATGGCTAATAATATGGTGTATGATAAACGCGGACCCAAACTGTCGCATAGCTTACCAATAATTAACCGTGCTAAAATAGTCGCCGATACTGAGGCTATTAAGATATTTCCTACTTGTTCTTTATTTAAATGCAGTTGCTCTCTTACAAGTGGCATTAACGGAGCAATTCCGAACCAACCGAAAAAACAGAAAAAGAAGGTTACCCATGTGATATGAAACGTTCGCATCTGGACTCCTTTTGCCGAGAAAATATTAAGCTTATCTAAGGGCTTATTCATTGATTTTTGGTTTTAGTGTTTATGCAAAATGTCGTTTAGTTAACATAGGGCTACCATGATAACTAAGCGACATCTACTATTTATTTAGTTATTAATCGATGTCGTTTATATCAAATTTGTCGGTTAACAATCCTAGTAGTTTATCGTGAGTATCCATATATCCGGACTCATGAACAATGGATTTTTTGTTTCTCGGTCTGGCTAATGGAACATCAACAATTTCTTTGATTGTAGCAGCCGGGCCGTTATTCATTACAACTACGCGGTCTGATAAGAAGATTGCTTCCTCAATATCATGCGTAACCATCACGATGGTTTTCTCGCGGTTATCCAGGTTCCACAGCTTTAATAGCTCGATGTGCATTGAACCTTTTGTTAATGCATCTAAAGCACCGAATGGCTCATCCAGTAAAAGTATTTTTGGATTGATGGCAAAGGCTCTTGCAATGGCAACACGTTGTTTCATACCACCAGAAAGGTGTCCCGGTAATTTGTTTCTGTGCTCCCATAAGTGAACCATATGAAGATTCTTTTCAACCAATTCCTTTTTTTCTGTAGCAGATAGGTCTCTTAAAGCAGAATCTACAGCTACATAAATATTTTGAAAGACGGAAAGCCATGGTAGGAGAGAGTAGTTTTGAAAAACAATACCTCGGTCTGGTCCTGGACCTTTTACCAGGTTTCCGTTGGCATAAACTTCACCGGAAGTCGGGGTAACCATCCCGGAGATGGTATTCATCAAGGTTGATTTTCCGCAACCTGAGTGGCCGATAAGGGTTACAATTTCACCCTTTTTTACATCAAGGCTAATGTTATCGATTGCAGTATATAGTCCGTTGTTTTTTGATTTGAATGATACCGTTACATCTTTAATCTTAATGGCATCTGGTCTTGTATCCTCTTTTAAAGTTTGTGTTTCATTAACAACCACTTCTTCTGTTTCTGTTAGCATCATAATAATTAGCTTTTAAATATTAGTAGATAGATTATTTATTCTCCCAGGCAAACGCATGCTGAACCGCGCTGAATGCTTTATCCAGTATTAAGCCTACAGTGCCAATAATCAGGATCGCAATAAGAATTTTCTCAAGCGATAATCCATTCCAGCTATCCCATACAAAAAATCCTATTCCTACACCGCCAGAAAGCATTTCTCCGGCAACGATTACCAGCCAGGCCACACCGATAGATAATCTCAATCCGGTGATCATATGAGGTAATGCGAAAGGAAGCATGATTTTGGTGATATATTTCCAGGTAGAAAAGCCAAAGGCTTTTCCAACATTTTTGTGATCTGCCGGAATGCTAGCTACTCCAAAAGAAGTGTTAATAAGGGTCGGCCATAATGAGGTAATGGCGATTATAAATACTGTTGCACCTTCTGCCGCCTGAAATGCAAGTAATCCTAAAGGAAACCATGCAAGCGGTGAAACCGGACGTAAAATTTGTACGATGGGGTTAAACAAACGCATCATCACTTTAGAAGAACCCATCGCTAATCCCAATGGGATTGCAATTAAACTTCCTATTCCAAATCCAAGAAACACACGATAGATCGAACTAAATAATTGATTTCCGATGCCTTTATCGTTAGGGCCGCGATCGTAAAATGGTTCTGCCATCAGTTCCTTAAATACGGCCCAGGTAGGTACAGGTCCAGGAATTTCATTTTTAGTTACCACCGTAACAGCTTGCCAGATAAGCCCAAGAATGATCAGGCTTCCGAAAAACGCAAGGATGGTGTAAAGTATGTCTAGTGTAAATATCTTCTTCATCTTTTCTGGTTTTACTAAGTGTTTAGCATTTGTTTTTTAATTGGAGAGAGCTTCTTTGACTCTCTCCAATCGCAGTATTATGATTTATTTTTTAGTGGTTTTCAAGTAAGTATCAATATCTTTTGGATTAAACACCACATCGTAACTTGTCTTGATAGGTTGCATGTCTGTTTGTGCAGGTACGCCCATCTCTTTAGCTACTTCTGCATATAAATCGTCCAGAGTCAATTTTTCAGCTATAGCTGCATAATTAGGTTCTGATTTTAAAAGTCCGAAGCGAACATATTGAGCAAGGAACCAGTAAGCATAAACCTTCTTAGGCATTCCAACAATTCCATTTTTGTAGAAAGTCATGTAGTTGCCTTTGTACTTTTGTACACCCAAATCGCAACCTAAATCGCTGCTGCCAAGTAACCTTGCTTCGATGATTGGAAGCGGAGCATTTACGTAGTATGGTTTTGTTAACCAGCCGGCTGCTTTTTTACGATTACCTAAATTATCAAGCCATTTTTGAGCTTCGATAATGGCTTTCATTACCTTTTTAAGATTTTCTTTTTCTGTAGAAGCGAATTTTGAGTTAACAACCAATGCCTTTTCCGGATGATCGCTCCAAAGATCTTGCGTTGCGATGTGCGTAAAACCTACGTTTTGAGCCGCAGCAACGCCACCCCAAGGCTCACCTACGCAATAGCCTTCCATGTTATCTACACGCATGTTCGCAACCATTTGTGGAGGAGGAATGGTAATGATACCTACAGATTTAGCATTTATTCCGGCTGATGCCATCCAATAACGTAACCAGATGTCATGAGTTCCACCCGGAAAGGTCATTGCAAACGTTACTTCCTTACGCCCTTGTACCTTTTTTGTCGCTCCTGCAGCTTTGTTAACTTCTTTGTAACCTACTAATCCGCAAAACTCTTTAGAAAGGGTGATTGCCTGCCCGTTATTGTTTAACATCATGGCAATTTTCATTTCTGATCCGGCTTTGCCTCCAATTCCGGTGTAAACGGAAAGTGGCATGGAGTAAAGGCAATGAGCACCGTCAAGTTCGCCTAGTAATATCTTGTCGCGGATGTTTGCCCATGATGATTCTTTGGAAAGTTCTACATCGACGCCATATTTTTTGAATAGTCCCAATTCTTTTGCCGCAACTAAAGGAGCGCAATCAGTTAATGGAATAAATCCAAGTTTAACTTTTTGTGCGGCAGCGTTGAAGCTAAAACTGCAGATAGTGATTGCAGTAAAAGCTACCAGTATTACAGTGTTTTTAATTTTTGTACCGAATCTTTTCATCTTTATATAGTTTTTTAATTTCTGTGTATGTTATTGTTTGATTGCAACCGGTTTGGTAAATAAGAAGTCGGGTCTGATATTAATCATCAGGTAAACGAAATCCGGAGATTTATCAGGGTTGGCTATTGTTAGTCCCTTAGCGGTTGCCAGATTTTGGGTAGCCCAAGCATGGGTATAACCCAACTCAAGCACGGTAAACTTATTAAGCGTGTAATTTGTAATCAGGTCAAGTTCATGTGCGAGATGTTTTCCGCCGGTTTTTGGAGTATGGTAAGTATCAAACCGGTGAAAATCGGCAGCAAGAGAGAAGGTGTTGGCTGTGAATTTCGATTTGAAGTGGTAATCTTTTAAACCTGTTTCAGGCGAACCTGTTGGAGCATAGAAGAAGTCCATAAAGCCCCAGAATTTATGCGGCGTACCATAGAGCGGGTCAAATCTTTTACTTTTATTTGCTGCGGTTGTTTTTGAACTTCCCGAGAGGATATCAAAGCCCGGTCCAACCGAAAATTTGCCTTTAGAATAGCTTGCAAAGGTAGTAAGGTGATATGCGCCTAATTCCTTACCATCTCTGTCTTCTCCCAGTTGATGATAATATCCTGCCTGAACTGCAATCTTTCCAAATCCGGATGCATTTCCAAACACGGGGTTTATCAGTCCACCGAATGTAAAGCGGTCGTTAGTTGCTCTTTTATCAAAGAAACGTCCCCACACAACTCCGGTACCGGTGGTGGCAACTGATTTTTTAGTGTACTGCCCAAACTCGTCTTTAAAGAAGAGGAATGACACTTTAGTTTGATTAAGCTTTTTTGCAATATATAAGCTTAAGAAGTTTTTGTAGTTCTGACTTCCTGCATTTGAGTTTGCGGGATTGGCAAAGGCCGGAGCTCCATTTTCTGAACTATTGCCATTCGGACTTCCGCCTGCTGTAAGCGGAACCATTCCCGCCGGAGTTGGTACGAGTTGACCATTTGTATCCTTAACATAAGGAGCTACGTTCCCAGGCGCATATTGTATTTCCGTAAATGCTTCGCCATTCTGATTAAAAGCATACCCAAGATCAACTTGCCAGCCGTGGTGAAGAGCCTTTAAAAGCGCCATATCGAAGCGGCGGCCTTGTTGTAACCAATCCAGGTTACCGATTAATCTTGAATCATCATAAATCAGCTCCTGACGACCAAGTTTTAACGAAAGGTTATCGATTAATTTAAACTTAATTGTTGTGTCAGCTTTGTTTGCTAAAATGAGGTCAGCCCAGCCTTCATGCAGCATTAATTTGTTCCCATCTGCCGGTGTGATCGTTGATGCATCCTGCCCCCAAACTCTAACATCCTGTACTGTTGCTCCAAAAGACAAGCGATCCCATTTGTATCCAAAATTTATACGTGTTCTTTGAGATACGAAACCTGCGGGCTTTGATTCTGCGGGTGTCAAGTTTGCAAAACCATCTCTAAATTCTCCTCGGGGTCTTAATTGGCCAGATAAGGTCATCTGTGCAGTAGCCTGTACTATACAGCAACAGAGTAACGTTGTTGTAAGAATGAAGGCTTTCATGGATTTCTTTGTGATAAGTTTTCTGTACATTTGATTAAGGTTTTAATTTGTAAACGCAATTGGAACTATTGCCCCGCTGGAACTTCGACCTTCCATCGGGGTTTATTATTTATGAGCAAATTTTTGTTGAATTATAGAGCTTGAAGTGCTGTAAACTGAGACAAGAAATGGCGCGATATAAGTAAGGCATAATTTCGGAAGAGAAATTTCCAAAAAATGATTTCCTACAATTAAGTTTCCCTGATTTATAAGATTCAATATTGAGCCTACTACTACGCTTACTACTAATCCTTTCTTTAAGGTTGACTTTTCAAGAGCAATTTTAAGCCTTTCCATATTATTAGTGATTATATCTTATTAAACAGTATAAATTTATTGTATTTAATGTAAATACCTCAATAAAATATCAATAAATCATAATTAATATGATTTATATAATATAAACCTGTCTTTTTATATGAAATCTTAATGCTTTTATGACAACTTAGGGTTATTTTATGAAATTTGTAACGATTTTCCACTCGTTATTGGACGAATTGGCAAATTTTATTGAATTTCACTGCCATTTTCCACCGTATTTGCGACTATGAATGAATTTTTCATACTTTATTCTAATAAAATTTTAATGTAAGATGAATTCTAAGTCAAACGATTAGCAAATCACAAGGCTTATAAAAGGTATCGAAAGATTATTCTTAACTAATAATTGTGGTAATTTGTAAGGTGAAGTATTGCAAGCAAATGAAGACTGCGACTTCATGAAACCTAATGGTGCATCAGAACTTTTATTTATAGAACCATCGCTTGAGGCCCTAATGAATCAAAATTATCAAA
>DASWMZ010000228.1:0-2174 GCA_036399495.1 Pedobacter sp. | reverse complement strand
AAAAAAGCCAAGAATACAGAGGATAAAACTTAGAAGAAAGCGGAACATCATTTTATAGGATTTCTTCATTTCTTCATTAAATCCAGACCAGATTTTAAACTCTTTAGATACTGCCATATCAAGCTTAACTAAACCCTTATAACTGGTCGCAGGCATCCAGCGCCAAAGCTTAATTAAATGCGATTGGAAAGGATGTATACCATCAATAGGCACCTCCCCGATAATTTTCCAAGCGGTAAACGGGTTATTACTACTTGCCTCATATATGGCTTTTCTTTTTTTACGATCGGATTCGTAAAATTCATCAAGTTTTTGGTCAAGTTCTGAAAACGAATAGCCCTCAGCAGCTATCTGGTCGATCGACAATTCTTTATTGGAATCAGGATAAATAACAAACGGTTGATAACCAAAAGATTGGTCTGCAATAAGTTTTTCGTCCTGCTTTTCTAGCAAACTAAAACTATCGTAAACGCGAAAAGTCTGTGCATCTTCGGCACTAATTACCCCTTTCCAGTGCTTTTCAGCAAGCACCATACTCTTAATAGGATTTTTTCGTAAACGCGGATTATTATACCAAACATCAAATTCAGCAGGTTTGAATAGATGAACATCTTTAAACATCAAGCTATCATTGCGGAGTTTATCAGACCAAACAACAACGCCCTCAGCGTAAATAATCTCGGAACAGATTTTATGAATAGAAGAATGCACTTGGGTAGGATATTGAGCAGCAAAGATTATATGCTGCAATCTTTTTCTATTGTTGGTAACAGCATTATGAGCCTCGGCTGGTAAAGTCCAAGACTGACAAGAGGGAGCATATAAGCCCATCTCATCTAAAAGAATTACAGCATTCGGAATTTGGAGAAACTGAGCAAAGTTTTTATTACTAGAAACATAATAGAATACACCTCTTGGCATATTATCCAACAACCATTTGAAATTGTTAATTTTTAGATAATAAGCTAATTGAATAGGGTCTAATTGAAAATTAGTAACAACCCTTAGCTGATACTTATTAGCAAGTTTTAAGCCCCATTGAAGCATCCAGAGACTTTTTCCTCTCCCAGGCAAACCATATATACCAGTTACGGGCATTTTTTAACCTCCTATTGAAAAGGCGATCGGTGCCGTTGTTTGATGCCGATCGCCTTAATTTGCAGCGCGAGCTATACAGTCACTTTACGCAAATCAAACACGGCTTAAAACCATGTTCAGCACACGTAAAGTGACCATAAACCCCATCGGTGCCAAAGCGACGCCGAAGGCTGCCAAGCCGATCCCATCGATCGCCTTGATCATATCGATTGCATTTTTTACCCCTGCGGCAATAGATGCAGCAGCACCATCAGCAGCAGCAGCACCACCGCCACCAGTAGTGGCAAAAGCAGAACCACCACTAAGAACAGCACCACCAACAGCTAAGGTGGCACCAGAAACAGCAACGCGGGAAACAACACATTGATGACGGTAAAAAAGTTCATTGAGCCGTTGCACATCGTCATCAGTGATAGTGCGAAAGCGCAAATCGGCGGAGGCTGGGTTTTCAAGCGGATCATCAGGATCGGGAGCATTAGCTTGGGGACGTTCTAAAAGTTGAGTCAGCATCGGTTTCGGAAAATGACTAATGAATATCGACAAGAAGTTAGCAGGGATTTAACATCAATACCGCACCCTGTAATCGGTATCACGCAGTTGCATTAACTGCCAAAAAAAGGTAATGATTCATCACTTAATAATGAAAGAAGAGGGCAGAGGAAAAACGCAACTATCAACAACTCTCATTTGAGCAGTAAGAATCGCTGAATAAGTGATAAGGCAAAAAATCACTTGAACTAGTAAGACAAAGCGAGTATCAACGAATTTGTTAGGTAATTCTTGATATTTTTCCGCTGTATCATAAAGAGCCTTAACAAAGCGTAGGCAAAAAGCTTTCATCAATCCACAAACCGCTTAGCGATAACAATAAATGCAAGTGTGCTAGAAGCAGCTAAACCCGCCTGCATTGCCCAATACATCGAAAAATTAATAACTGTCTTCACATCGCCTTCAACAAATTTCATCGCAGCAGCTGCGCTTTGGTCAATACTGCTAGTTGAAAATAATAAAGAAGCAGAGAGAATAATAGAAGCAAAAGCAGACATTTAATTAACCTCTCATCCTAATAGCTATGC
>DASWMZ010000227.1:0-10083 GCA_036399495.1 Pedobacter sp. | reverse complement strand
TAAAAAAAAACTATTTGAAAAATATAAATCCGCTTTTTAAAGCTTTTTATCCACATATTTCACACAAACCACAAAGATATTACGCGCTGTTAACTTAAAAGAAAATACAAATCCTATAAATAAAAACTCGCGTCGGTGCTGCGGAGCTTAAGACAGGCCGTTCTTGTCTTTATAAAAGCCGTTATTCAACTTCTCTCCCACTTCAGAAAAAGCTTCAAGTGTACGTTGAACATCTTCATGAGTATGCATTGCTGTAGGAATAATTCTTAACTCCATCAGCCCTTTCGGGATAACCGGATAAACAACTATAGAGCAAAAAATACCGTAATTTTCACGTAGGTCCATTGTAATGGCTGTTGCTTCAGGCAACTCCCCTTTAAGGAATACAGGAGTAACCATGGTATTGGTTAATCCCAAATTAAATCCACGTTCACGCAAACCCTTTTGAAGTGTTGTTGCGATATCCCAAAGTCTTTCTCTCAGCTCAGGCTTATTGATCAGAAGCTCTAAACGTTTGCGTAACCCTACAACCATCGGCATAGGCAAAGCCTTTGCAAATGTTTGTGAACGCATGTTATAGCGTAAGTAATTTGTTATTTCTTCGGTAGAGGCCACAAAGGCACCAATTCCAGCCATCGACTTTGCGAAAGTTCCAAAGTATACATCAATTCCATCAATACATTCCTGTGCTTCGTGTGTGCCTGCGCCTGTTTTTCCCATGGTGCCAAACCCATGCGCATCATCAATCAGCAAGCGGAAATTAAACTCCTTTTTTAAATCAACAAGTTCTTTTAGTTTTCCCTGTGCACCAGACATTCCGAAAACACCTTCTGTAATTACCAGAATACCTCCACCAGTTTGTTCAACTAACTTTGTGGCGCGCTCCAATTGCTTTCTGCAGCTATCAATATCATTATGCTGATAAACGAAGCGTTTACCCATATGCAATCTCACTCCATCAATAATACATGCATGAGATTCGCCGTCGTACACAATTACATCGTTTCTATCAACCAGCGTATCGATTATTGACACCATCCCCTGGTAGCCAAAATTCAATAAAAAAGCATCCTGGAAACCTGTGAAAGAAGCAAGTTCCTGCTCTAAAGCTTCGTGATGGTTTGAATTGCCAGACATCATTCTGGCACCCATTGGATACGCCAGACCAAATTCAGCCGCTCCTTTAGCATCAGCCTCGCGAACTTCGGGATGATTAGCCAAGCCCAGGTAGTTATTTAAACTCCAAACCAAATGCTCCTTTCCGCGAAACTTCATGTGCGGGGCAATTTCACCTTCTAACTTCGGAAAAGCGAAGTATCCATGCGCCATTTTTTGATGCTGGCCCAACGGCCCCATATTCTTTGATATTTTATCGAATAAATCCAATGTTATATTGTTTTAGTTCTTGAAATAAAGCTGCGAATTTAACCTTTTAATAGCTGATAAGCAATTCTATACGGCGATCTATGCAGTTTAAAAGTCTATTATAACTTCTAAAAGCTAATTTCATAAAAAAGCCTTCACCAGACCAGCTGATAAAGGCTCCGCATGTTTTGAGAGACGTTAATCTACGTTGTCATGCAGAAAGGAGTTATTAGGTCTTATTTCTGTAATACCCTCTTCGTTTGAAAGTGTAAAGCGTGATACCTGAGATTCTGAAGAGTGAGGAACTTGCTGCAAAGCCATTTGCTTACGCTTGTAGGCAGGCTCGTTTTCCAGCTCTTGTAATCCATTTGCTGTGCGAAGCTTCATACTTAGATCCTTTAAACGCAAAATGCGTTCGCGAGACTTGATGAGCTGCTCTTCGATTGATTCATCTGTCTTGTTCTCATCTGGATTGTAAGCCTGTGGTTCAGGTTCCGGCTCGGGAAGTTGAATCTTCTCAACAGGCTTCTCAATCTCTGCAACCGGCTCGTTGAATTGAAATACGGGCTCACCGGTTTTTAAACCAAACTCAAACTTAGGTTCTTCCGAAGTCGCCGGCTCTTCCTGTTCTATTAGTGTGTGTCTAACGTACTGAGTTTCTGTTGGCGTTTCTTCTACTGCTTGTTCCTTTTGATTAAACATTCCCGCAAAAAGATCTGGTTGAACTTCCGCTTTTAGTGCCATTTCCTGAACTTCTTCTTCAGGTGCTGGGCTTGGAATAAAAGTATTAACCGGTGTAATCAACGGTGCGTTTTCAGGAGTTAATAAAGAAACTTTACGAACCTGACTTTTTTCAACTGCACGTTCTTCCTGAGTTTGGAAACCGGTTGCGATTATTGTAACTGAGATTTTTTCTCCAAGCAACTCATCAACACAATTTCCCCAGATTAAATCGGCTGCAAGACCGGCTTCTTGTTGGATATAGTCGGTAATGATACTTACTTCATCCATCGAAACTTCTTTAGAACCCGAACTGATGTTCAATAAGATATATCGAGCGCCTTCAATTTCATTGTCTTTTAAAAGAGGTGATGCAAGCGCACCTTCTACAGCTCTCAAAGCGCGGTTTTCGCCTTCAGCTGCATAGCTTCCCATAATGGCAACCCCACTGCTGTTCATCACTGTGCGCACATCTTTAAAGTCGACGTTGATATAACCAGGAATGGTGATGATCTCTGCGATACCTTTCGCCGCAGTAGTTAAAATATTATCCGCTTGCGCGAAAGCTGCACTCAAAGTCAGGTTTCCAAAAATTTCGCGTAAGCGATCGTTCGAAATAACCAGGTAAGAGTCTACATATTTTTTAAACTCCTCGAGTCCGTCTTCGGCCTGCATCTTTCTGCGCTTTCCTTCAAAAGAAAAAGGCGTAGTGATAATGCCTACGGTTAAGATATCAAGTTCTTTGGCTGCTTTGGCAATTATCGGGCTTGCACCGGTTCCGGTACCACCACCCATACCAGCAGTTATGAAAAGCATCTTGGTATTGCTACCCAACATACGCTTAATATCTTCAATATTTTCTATAGCAGAATTTTTCCCCACTTCAGGTATAGAACCTGCTCCCATCCCTTCGGTTAGGCTGGCTCCTAATTGAACCTTGTTAGGAATAGGACTCAATTCTAAAGCTTGCGCATCAGTATTACAAATAATGAAATCAACACCTGTAATTCCTTGTCTGTACATGTGGTTAACAGCATTGCCGCCACCACCGCCAACACCAATTACCTTTATAATTGATGATTTTTCTTTTAACATTTCAAACTGCATAGAGCTATTAATCAGTTTAGTAGACTTAAATTTATTGATCCTATTCCTTGACGTAATATTAATTATTTTTACACAGACGTTTTCCACAAGTGTTTATTATGTGGAAAAAACGACCTTTGTGGAAAACTACTTAATATAGTCCTCATCCCTGATATCGTCTTTGATAAATTTCGCTCCGGTTTGAAGCAACTTATCGAACAAACCAAATCCTTTTTTTCCTTTTTCCGGTTGTGGTTTCTGCACCAATACTCCGGGTTGTTTCATCGACTCCATCAATTCCTCCGCTTTATGTATTCCTTTGATTAATAATCCTATACCGGTTGCATACATTGGACTTTTTAAGTCGTCGTACACATTTTTTGGCAACACCTCGTTCTTTGCCAAATGCTCATTAGGGTAGCCAATGCGGCAATCTAAACCCGTTACATATTCTACCAGTTGCGACAAATGTTTCAGTTGCGCGCCGCCACCAGTTATCACAATACCAGCAATTAATTTCTTTTCGTATCCGGATGATTTTATCTCATAATAGATATGTTCAATGATCTCTTCCATCCTTGCCTGAATGACGTAAGCGAGATTTTTAACGGAGATTTCCTTCGGCTCTCTTCCACGTAAGCCAGGCACGCAGATGATTTCATTTTCCTTGTTTTCATCAGCTAATGCTGAGCCGAAACGAGTTTTTAACAACTCTGCCTGATTACGCATTACTGAACACCCTTCGCGAATATCTTCAGTAACACTATTTCCCCCGAATGGAATTACCGCTGTATGGCGAATTATACCTTCGTGAAAAATGGCTACGTCTGTTGTTCCACCACCAATATCCACTAACACAACTCCGGCCTCTTTCTCTTCGTCGCTTAACACAGATTCAGAAGATGCCAAAGGCTCCAAGATCAATTCCTGAGTTTCTAAACCGGCATTACCAACACATTTGAGGATGTTTTTCACAGCACTAACATGACCAGAGATTATATGGAAATTTGCCTCGAGTCTAACACCTGCCATCCCGATAGGATCTTTTATTCCAGGTTCATTATCTACAGTAAACTCCTGTGGAAGAACATGGATAATTTCTTCGCCAGGAGGCATTACAAGCTTGTACATATCTTCGATAAGCTTGTCGATATCTTTCCTTTGAATTTCGTTATTTAAGTCCTTTCTTGTTAAAATACCACGATGCTGCAGACTTTTAATATGCTGACCCGCAATGCCTACATTGACGATTTTACAGTCGACATTCGACTGTGAACTGGCTTCTTCAACGGCAAGAAGAATTCCCTGGACCGTTTTCTGAATGTTTGAAACAACACCTCGCGTCACACCAGCAGACTCTGCTTTCCCTATCCCTAATATTTCTATTTTCCGCTGACCGTTTCTGCGACCAACTATGACACAAATTTTAGTAGTGCCTATATCTAAGCCTACAACAATTGGCGACCCTTGTGATGATGTAGAAGTACCTTTTTCCATAATTATTGTGTTAGTGTTGTTACTGTATCCTGAGTTTTGTTAAGCGTATCTTTTTTAATAGCCGGCATCTTTTTAGGAGCCGATTCCAGCTTTGTGCTGTCGATGATATTTTTTACTCCAACAACCTGGTTGGCGTATTTGATGTTGATTGTATGGTATAAATCCCAACCGACAACCGGTATTGCCTTTTTGTAAAAAGCCAGGAGGTTTGTAAATTTTGTCTGCAAAGAATCGGCGCTGCCTAAAACTATTTTATGATTACCCACTCTTGGAATCATTTCAATATCACTCTGCTGATTTACATACAATTGCTCTATTTGCTCGCGCCATAAGGTATCGCCTTCCACAAACATGGCGGTTTTGAACAGATCTCTGGCAAGTTTTGTGCGTAGCGTATCTACCTTATTTGAAAATGGTTCGAGTATAAATCCGTTAGCCACCAAAACATGAGCGGTAAAGTTCGATGAGATTGGCATTTTCAGACCATTCATATCAACATAAAAATCCTGGTTCGAATAGTTGAGAATTCGCAAAACCGGCTCACGCTGGCGAATTTTCACATTGATAATTCCATTCATATCCGAATAAACCTTCGCTTCCTCGATATATGGATTAGCTTTAAGTGCGTTTTCGATGCTATGGATGTCGATGTTGTGGAGATTAAGGCCTATCAAAGTACCCGAGTTCTTTTCGATCATTTCATCAATATCCGACCGGTGTATAAAACTGTCTACTTCTGGAATAATCACTTTAACATCCTCACATTTAGCGTCACTTTTCTTAATCTCTATAAAACTCATAAGCGTTACCAATCCCCCCAGGCTTATCAGCCAGAGAAATCCGTATAAAATCGCTTTCCAGTTTATCCGCTTAAGCATTTGTAAGTATCTCCTTCAAGGGTTGAACCAACGTATCTATGTCACCTGCGCCAACTGTTACTAAAAGCTCAGGCTTAACATTTTTTATAATCTCAAGAGCTTCTGCCATCTCACAAATACGACTTGACGAGGCCGTTACTTTATCTAATATTATTTGTGAAGTCACACCCTCAATTGGCAGTTCCCGGGCCGGATAAATATCCAGCAGCAAAAGCTCATCGGCCATGCTTAACACTTCGGCAAATCCATCAACAAAATCCCGGGTTCGGGTAAATAAATGCGGCTGAAACAATACCGTCAATTTCTTATCAGGATATAAAGATCTTACTGCCGTGATGCATGCGCGAAGCTCTTCAGGATGATGAGCATAATCATCAATGAAAATATGCTGATTGTTTTTTACGATGTACTCAAACCGTCGCTTTACTCCGGTGAATTCCCTTAAGGCATTTTTTATCTTATCAGGATGAATGCCCAATAAAAGTGCAGCTTGAAATGCGCCTACTGAATTTTCGATATTATGCAATCCCGGAAGTCCGAGTTCAATATCCTTGATCACAACTGCACCTGTTCTGAAATCGAAATAGAAAGTCCCATTTTTAATGCAGACATTTTCGGCAAAGACATCAGCCCGTTCGCTGGCAGAGTAGGTTGTTCCCTTATCTAAATGCAAGCCTTTTTTGTGAATAAGCGTTCCGCCTTTTTTCAGCTGTGATGCAAAAAGTTTGAAGCCCTCTTTAACAGACTCATCGTTTCCATAAATATCCAGATGATCGGCGTCCATTGAAGTAATAATGGCAATATCAGGATGAAGTGTCAAAAATGAGCGATCGTATTCATCAGCCTCCACAACCATTACATTGTTCTTGCCGAATAAAATATTGGTATTATAGTTTGAAGCAATCCCGCCAAGGAAAGCTGTACAGTCGAAGCCTGAATGCTTTAAAATATGTGCCACCATGGTTGATGTGGTGGTTTTTCCGTGGGTGCCTGCAACGGCAACCGTAAACATCTCTTTGCTGATAAGGCCTAAAACCTGCGAGCGTTTTTTGAGCTCAAATCCTTTAGCGATAAAAAAGTTTAGAATGACCGAATCTTTAGGGATTGCAGGAGTATAAATAACAAGAATCGATTCCTTTTTAACATGCAGCTCGGCTGGGATTTCTTCGAGATTATCAGAGTATGTAACAGCGATCCCTTCCTTTTCGAGCTCGTTGGTAAGCTCGGTGCGAGTGCGGTCATAACCTGTAACTGTGCAGCCGCGTTGATGAAAATAACGGGCAAGGCCGCTCATACCGATACCGCCAACGCCAATGAGGTAAACCTGAGTAATTACCTTATCCCCAAATGAAGAGGCTGGAGTCTTGCTTAGGCCGGGGCTGATATGTTGTTTCTCTGACTTCATTTCACACTATCACGCAAGTTTTAAGACTTCCCTTGCTATTACATCATCAGCGTTTGGCAGAGCCATTTTACTGATGTTACTCCCAAATTCAATCGCCTGTTGTTCGTTTTTCAATAGTTGGAGTGCTGCTTCTACCAACTTAGCCGGGGCATCCATATCTGAAACTAGAATGGCTGCATTATTCTTGACCAGTGCTGCCGCATTTTTAGTCTGATGATCTTCCGCTACATTTGGAGAAGGCACCAGAATTACCGGTTTTCCAATCACACATAATTCGGCAATTGTCCCGGCCCCTGCGCGTGATATAATTACATCAGCAGCAGCATAAGCCAAATCCATACGGTTTAAAAACTCGGTGATGCAGATGTTTGGATTCAATGTCTTGCCGGTTTTCTGTAGAATGGCTTTATAATAATGTTTTCCGGTCTGCCAGATCAATTGGACATCTTCTTGTATGAGTTTTTCCAGGCCTTTAAGAATACTATTATTAAGAGTTCCTGCACCTAAGCTTCCGCCGGTAAGCAGAATGGTCTTTTTGCCTTCCGCTAAGCCAAAGAATTTCAGTGCTTCTTCTCTTTTTCCTGCAATATCCACAGACTCTCTCCTGATAGGATTTCCAGTTAAAAGCACCTTATCGCCCGGGAAAAATTTATCCATCCCTTCAAAGGCAACACACACTTTTTGAGCATTTTTGCCCAGTTTCTTGTTGGTAATGCCGGCGTAAGAGTTTTGCTCCTGAATGAGATAAGGAATACCCATCAAACCGGAAGCGTACAACAAGGGTCCGGAAGCGTAACCACCAACTCCCACAGCCACATCAGGTTTGAAATTGTTAATTATGGTGCGGGCCTTCCAAAGGCTCGTTATGATTTTAACCGGTAACAGTATGTTCTTCCAGATTTGTTTTCTCTGAAAACCTTGTATATCTAATCCAACAATCATATAACCTGCAGCCGGAACCTTTTCCATTTCCATTCTGCCGGTAGCTCCAACAAAAAGTATATCAATAGCAGGGTCAATGCGTTTTAAGGCATTGGCGATTGAAACAGCCGGGAAAATGTGCCCCCCTGTTCCTCCGCCGCTTATGATTACTTTTTTTGGCATGGCTTTTATCTTTTATCCCATTGCTGGAATCTCGCCTACTATTACTTTTTCACTATCCTCTGATAAGCCTTCTCGCTCACGTTTCTTTTCTTCAACATCCCTACTCACACTTAAAATAATTCCAAACGCAACGCTTGTAAATAGCATTGATGTTCCGCCCATGCTTACCAATGGCAAGGGCACTCCGGTAACCGGACCAAGCCCTACCGCTACCGCCATATTTGCAAACGCCTGAATTGTTAAGCTAAAACTCAGACCCGCCGCCAGCAAGGCCCCAAAGGCTTTCGGACTGGCCGTTACTATTAAAATACATCGATACAAGAAAACGAGGTAGATAATAACCAGGCCTAATCCTCCAATCAGGCCGTACTCTTCTATGATAAGCGCGTAAACAAAGTCGGAGTATGGGTGTGGCAAGTAATTGCGCTGCGTGCTGTTGCCAGGGCCTTTACCGAATATCCCGCCTGTGGCGATTGCTATTTTAGATTGATTTGCCTGGAAAGATTTGTCAGGATCTGCCTGTTCCGGATGCAGGAACACTTTAATACGAGATTTATAAGTTTCGCGTCTCGGACCGAGAAATACAACTCCGGAAAGTAAAATAAGGCCGGCGAAGCAAACAATAGATATTTGTTTGATACTTATCCGGCCTATGATCAGTAATAAAATACTTACACCAAAGAGCATTAATGCAGTAGAAAGATTGGCTAGAGCGATTAATATAAATACAACACATACCGACCCCATGATCGGTATAAAGGCTTTTTTAACATCTTTAATATTTTCCTGCTTCCGCGTAAGCGTTCTCGCTAAAAAAGTAATTAGCGCCAGCTTTGCCATATCGGAAGTCTGAAAGGTTTGTGTGGTGAAGGGAATTGTTACCCAGCGACTTGCGTCGTTAATAGTGTTACCAAAAATGAGTGTGTAAAGCAGCAAGGGGATAGTGATGACCATTAAGAGTTTCGATATCCCAGCGTAATAACGGTAATCTAACAGGTGAGAGAAATACATCAAGGCGATACCGCCTACAATGAAAATTAGGTGTTTCATGAGAATGCTCTCTGCACCAACTCCTCGTTTGTAAGCCAATGTTCCTGTTGCGCTGTAAACAGCCAGCAGCGACCATACAGATAGTAAAATTACTATCAGCCATATCCAGCGGTCGCCTCGTGTTTTATTTAATATGGTGTTTAACATAATTATAACTCCCTCACCGCAGCCTTAAATTGATCGCCGCGATCTTCATAATTTCTGAATAAATCAAAGCTGGCGCAAGCCGGTGAAAGTAATACCGTATCGCCTTTTTGTGCTAAATGAAATGCTATTTGTGCAGCTTCAGACGCTGAAAAAGTATTAACAATCACATCAACATCGTTTTCAAAGGCGTCGTGAATGCGCTTATTGTCTTTGCCAAGGCAAACGATGGCCCGCACCTTACTTTTTACAAGATCCCGCAACATGGCGTAATCATTACCTTTATCCACGCCACCCAGAATAAGTACTACATCCGAAGACATACTTTCAAGCGCATACCATGTAGAATTGATATTTGTGGCTTTTGAATCATTAATAAAGTCAATACCAGAAATTCTGCCGACATGCTCCAAGCGATGTTCAATGTTTTTGAAGCTACCCATGCTTTCGCGAATGGATTCATTACGAAGCTCGAGCACTTTGGCGACAATTCCAGATGCCATTGAATTATAAATATTGTGTTTGCCTTGTAATGCAAGTTCTGTAATTGACATAATAAATGGTGGTTGATTATCGAGCGTTATTTGTACTTCGTTGTTTTTTAAACTGGCGCCAATATCGATTTCCTTCTCAATAGAAAAAGGATAAGTCTTAGCGTTTATCTGATGACGCTCCAAGCCCTTTGCTGTCTCAGCATCATCGGCACAGTAAATAAATACGTCGTTTTGAGTTTGATTTTGGGTGATACGAAACTTTGAATCGGCATAAAGTTCCATTTTGTAATCGTACCTGTCGAGATGATCGGGTGTGATGTTTAGCAGCACAGCGATGTCT
>DASWMZ010000226.1:0-22704 GCA_036399495.1 Pedobacter sp. | reverse complement strand
CAACAATGGTTGGTTTAGAAAACGTGGATAATACAACGGATGCAAATAAACCTATTTCAATTGCCACGCAAACTGCTTTAGACTTAAAAAGTTCAACAGCCGATTTAGCGCTTAAAGCACCTCTAGCTTCACCAACTTTTACAGGAACAGTTTCGGGAATCACCTCAGCAATGATGGGTTTAGGAAACGCAGATAATACAACGGATGCAAATAAGCCGGTTAGTACTGCTGCACAAACGGCCTTAAATCTAAAATCCAATATCGCATCGCCGACTTTTACAGGCACAGTAGTTTTGCCATCCACCACTTCGGTAGGCAGCGTAACTTCAACGGAACTAGGTTATGTAAGCGGAGTAACATCCTCAATTCAAACTCAATTAAATGCTAAAGGAGCGGGAACGGTAACCGCAGTTACAGGAACTACCAACAGAATTTCTTCAAGCGGTGGCACCGCCCCGGCAATTGACATCGCTTCAACTTATGTAGGTCAAACCTCTCTAACTACCCTTGGAACTATAACAACAGGAACCTGGAATGCTGATGTTATCAGTGCTGCAAAAGGTGGTGCAGGAGCTATTTCGGGCCTATTAAAAGCCAACGGCTCTGGAACTGTTTCTGCAGCGACAGCCGGAACGGACTATCTCGCCCCTAACGGAAGTGCGGCTTCCTTAACTGCTTTTCCTACACTCAACCAAAGTACAACGGGTAATGCAGCTACAGCTACATTAGCTTCAACAGTTACCACAAACGCAAATTTAACAGGAGATATAACCAGTTCTGGAAATGCGACTACTTATGGAAATGTAGTTCCTGCAGCTAAAGGTGGTGCCGGGGCTGTTTCAGGAGTTTTAAAAGCCAACGGTTCGGGTACTGTTTCTGCAGCAGTAGCTGGAACAGATTATGTCGTTCCATCTGGAAATATTACAGGCAATGCAGCAACAGCTACACTTGCCTCAACAGTTACTACAAATGCAAATCTAACGGGCAATGTAACTAGTTCTGGAAATGTAACAACTATAGCCAGTTTACCTGCCATAAGTGGTGCAAACCTAACGTCCCTTACTGCTAGTAATCTTAGCTCGGGTACGGTCCCTGTTGCCAGACTTGGCTCGTCGGGCACAGCTGATGCAACTACCTTTTTAAGAGGCGATGATACTTGGGCAGCAGTAGGTGGTGGATTATCCGCCGGTTCAACATCTGGACAGGTATATTTAACAGGCGCCTCTGGTGCTGTACCTACTACACCTGTAACTGTTTCAGGTGATATTAACATAACTTCTGCTGGTGTAACTGCAGTTGCGAATAATGCTACAGCGGGTAATAATATTGTAACAGCCATTAATACCGGAAGTGGAAGCATTAATGCAGCCAGATTACAAAATACAGTAACTACACAGGGAAATACTTTTAATGGAGCCAGTCAACTGGTGCAAATGACTACAGCAACTAAGTATCCTGCGCTTGACGGCTCTTTAATCACCAATGTAAATGCCAATGTTAGAGAAGTTGCCGACGAATTTACCGCCACAGCAGCCCAGACGAGTTTTACCCTGACCCAAACGAAATCGACTAATAGCAAAGTGAAAATGTTTGTGAATGGCATTAGAATTAGTAATACGGCTTATAGTGTTACCGGAACTACATTAACTTATATTCCTGCCAATAATGGGTCTTACGCTTTAACGTCAGGCGACAGAATTCAATTTGATTATTATTATTAATCTACCATGAATTACTTGAATCATCTTTTAGTAGCACTCAGTATGATTGGTACTAATTATGCGTTAGCTCAAGGGCTCGATAAAAATGGCCAAATTATATCATCCGAAGCGGCTTATATTAGTAAAAACGGTGCAATTGGATTAAGTGGCGTAAGTCTATACGGACAATTTCAACTTACTTCAAACTCATTAGGCCAGAGTTATCAGGGAGGAATCATCATCTATATTTTCCAATCAGGTGATCCAGGATATGTTTCAGGACAAGTACATGGTCTTATTGCTTCGACTGAGGATGTTGGCTATACAGGCTGGGGGTGTTCTGGTGTTACTACAAGTGCCACTGGTACGGCTTTAGGTACCGGATCAACCAATACAGCTAGTATTTTAGCTGCTTGTGTTACGGCCGGAGTTCCGGCAAAATTATGCTTTGACCATAGAGGAGGCGGTTATTCGGATTGGTACCTGCCCAGCAAAGACGAACTGAATAAGATGTATCTCAATCGATCCTATCTGAGTAATATATCACAGTACATCTATTGGAGTTCTTCCGAAACAAGTTCAACCAGTGCATGGCGTCAAAACCAAACTAATGGAAACGGTTCGCAACAATCTTTTGGTAAGACTTCAAACAGCCATATTAGAGCTATGCGCACATTTTAGTATTAACACAGAAAAGCATATTAAATTATATTTATGAAATCTCTGAAAAGATATATATTCTCATCATTCTGTTTACTGTCTATATTATTTCCGGAAATAACAAAAGCTCAACTAAACCCACTTTCGAGTATTTATTATACCAATCAATATTTAGCCAATCCGGCAATGGCTGGTGTGAACAAAGGTTTGAATTTAAACCTGGGCTACCGCCAACAGTGGTCTGCAATGCCGGGCGCACCTAAAACACAAGCGCTTTCGCTTGATTACGGAACAGAAAAAAAAGTAGGACTTGGTTTAACGGTTTTTAATGATCAGGCAGGGTTGCTAAAAAACACACGTGTTATGGGAACCTATTCTTATCATCTTACCCTAAATGAAAAAAGCCAATTACGGTTTGGTATCTCCTTAGGATTTATGGATGAGCGGATAATGACTGAGAATTTAAGTGGCGATGCTGATGACATGAACGTAAGCAATTTTAATCAACGGGAAACTTACCTTGATGGTGATTTTGGAACTGCTTATACCAGTGATAAATTTACGTTTCAACTTGCTGTTCCTAACTTGAAGAGTGTTCTAAAAAAAGATGAATTTAGTACTTCTGATTATTCCACATTTTATTCCGCATTAAGCTACAAATTCTTTTTTTCTACCACAATGAAGGGGATGATAGTGGAACCTAAAGTGGCTATACGTGGAGTACATGGGTTCACTAATCTTTTAGATTTTGGTGCTAATGTTGCTTTTGCGAACAACTCAATTAATATCATCGCCATGTACCATAATTCAAAAAGTGCAACGATGGGTCTGGGAGCAACCATTAAGTCAATTGGCACCATAAGTGGTAATTACACTACTGCAACAGCAGCATTAAGTTCTTATATGAAAGGTAATTTTGAATTTGGATGGAAGACTAGTTTTAATAAAAGAAAGACTAACGATAAGAGCGATTAGGAATAATTAGTGCATCTCCGCGCTACCTCAGCAAATGCCATTCATATATCTCTACTGCTGAATAATACTCCTATTCCCCCTCCACAATTACTGCCGTACCAAAGTATATGGACGTTTTAGCCAGCATATAGTAGGGCTTCTGATTATAAATCCAGAGACCTGGAGGCACTAGCTTTCGTAATAAATTGACTACTAACAATATGATAATGTCGGGCAAATGACGGGTCAATTTCCAGACAACATCCAACAATTAACTTCTAGTATTGCATCTCAATCCTAATAAAGAGAAGAATAATTGAAATGATAAAATTCAATAATAATCAGTAATCAAATACATAAAAGACTTAATTCATGAAAACGAAAATAATTTCATTTGCTTTAATATTGACAACTTTCTTCAGTAATCAAATCTTTGGTTGTACTGCCTTTATTCTAAGAAAGTCAGGGAAAAACCTCCTTTGTTTCAATAGAGATTATCTAAGTAGCGCTGGGCATCTTATGATAAATCAAAGAAATATTAAAAAGACGGCAATACCTTTTCCTGGTGAGGTGTCGGCTAAATGGACGTCAAAGTATGGAAGTGTTACCATTAGTCAGGCAAGAGAAGAAGCAGGGGAAGGGATTAATGAGATGGGGCTGGCAATAGTTTCGTTAGCTCTCGAAAACGAAGGAAAATATCCAGATATCGATAACAAACCAATGGTAGATAATTTCCAATGGATTCAATATATGTTGGATAATTGCTCAACACTAAATGAAGTAATTACAGCGTCTAAATCGATTAGAATTTCAAATCAATCGGTCCCTTATTTGCACTACGTGATTGCTGATGCTAAGGGAAATTATGCTTTTGCCGCCTATATAAATAAAGAATTGAAGTTTTATACAAACGACAAAAGTACCGGGAATTTTATTTCAAATGATTGTTTTACAAGAAGCGCTGTTGATTTGAAGGAATATGAAGGTTTCGGGGGCACAAAAAAATCTAATTCCCAGTATCAGGAATTTTCTTCAAAAGAAGCGGTGGTGATGGGAGCCACCATGATTAAAGAATTCGATAGTAAAAAAGAACTATGACATGGAGAAATATGCTTTTAAAATAATGAGTAAAGTTGAAGCTCCAAGAAGTACCCCACAGCACGCTAGTTACGGCACTCAATGGAGTATACAATACGACGTTAATAACAAACAGATTGCTTTCAAAACCATGGATAATAAAACTATCAGAAGGATTAATCTTAATAAGATTAATTTTTCTTGCACCAATAGTATAAAGGCGGTTCCAATTGTGAAAACCACTTCCAGAAATATATACTCCCAATTTAAAGATTTAACAATGGAGGAAAATGTTAAGCTAATGTATGATTTCGCCACTCAATTTTTAATTGAAAAAAGAATAATTCCTACGGTGAGTGTAGACTTAAAAAATGATTTGTTGTATGCAGCTCAATTTCCCTATTTGACATATAAGTGTGAGTAAAACTTATTTTTTTAAAGTGCATTTTAAACTCCCTATCCTTAGTTTGTGTCCCCATGAACCAATCACAATTCCTCTCTTAAATTTCAAAAATGAGAAGTAGTTATGACCACCTTCATACCTGCTGAATATTCAACTGCTAATGAAACCCGTTGCCAAAATTCATATTGTTTATTTGCGGCCGTTACTTTGAAGTCATCAGCTTAGCACGGTTCTGATTAACCAATATCATCTTAAATTGATGTTATGTATGTCTTAAAAAGGAACCGTGTGCGGGTTCTTTACCATTCAATTCATTGATTCACCAAATCAAGTGTATATGATTGGGTATGATAACGAATCCCAAAAACATCAATTTTACCGCGGTCATTTAAAATTTTCAAGGAATTGACAATAACCTGCTTATACTCATCATGCTCTATCAGTTTGATCCAGTTATTAATCGGGCTGTCCAAAAATAAATCTTACCAAGTTCAATATGTGATTTCCGCTTTTGTTGAAGATGTTGGAAGCCATAACCTAAAAATAAGCAAGTGTATTAGCTTAGCAAAAAGTGTCTATGTTCGTGGGGACACGAACCATAGACGTGGGAATTATCCTCTCGCTGCTATTTTATACCAACTATGCCTAACACTTTCGTGCTCGAACGTTTCTATAAATTTTAAACCGATTTTTTGCAATACATGCTTGGAATTTACATTACCCTCTTCGGTCATTGCGAAAACTTCATTTAATTTCATATCGTAAAAGCCATAATTTAAAGCGGCTGTAGCTGCTTCAGTGGCAAAACCTTGTCCCCAATACGGTTTTATGAATCGATAACCTAAGTCGTAATAATTACAATGATTGTTAACAGGCTCCTTTATCAATTTCAATCCAGCCCAGCCGATAAAATTGTCAGAGCTTTTTTCTATTACAGCCCAGCGGCCAATTCCGTTGTCGATATATTGCTGCCGGATAAACTTAATTATCTGCCTGGCTTCTTCAATACTTTTAATGGGTTTGTTTCCAAGAAACTGCTGAACATCAGGGTCAGAATCAAGCTGAAAAATGCCTTTTTCATCTTCCGGAAGGATTTCTCTTAAAATAAGACGTTCTGTTTCAGTGAATATTTGCAACGGTGTTTTCGTGTTTTGAGCTTATAGCGTTCTCACTCGTTTCCTTTTTTGAGTCGATTCTATCTTGAAGTTTTTCGTAGGTCTGGTTGTAGTCTGTAAACTCCGTTTTAAAAAATTTATCCCACCAGGTAAAGTACAAGCCATAATTTCCGTTAAATTTTGCGTGATGCATATTGTGGTGTGTTGACGGTGTTTTCCAACGAAAGAGCCAATGTGTATTAAAACCTCTGGGGTAAATTTCGTAGCCCAAATGTCCGATTACGTTTAAGACCATTTGCAGCAACTGCCAGCCTAATAAAGCCATTAAATGTACCGGAAAAAGAAAGGCGAAGACAACGTACACACTACCCTCAATTAGTGCCTCAAGTGGGTGAAACGAAAACGCCGCGAACGGACTGGGATCTATGCTTTGATGGTGAACGCTATGAATGTGTTTGTAGAGTTTTGGATGGTGCATTAACCGATGCGTAAAGAAAAACCATGCATCATGTAATAACATCATCAGCAAAATGCTAAATGCAAAATAAGCCCATCCAAACTGGTTTATATCATTGTATAATTGAGTGTAACCATAGCGCTGGGCAACATACAAACCGATATCAATTAGAGTAAAAATCAAAATACTCATGGCTGAGTTCCTGAGTTCGTGGTTTCTGATTTGAGGGGTGCTGCGCTCTTTTTCCTGAATCCGGTTATATTTAAATTTAGGTTTAAGGTAAACCCAAAAGATGAAGAAGAAAGGGAAAACTACCAAAGAATAGATTAAAAGGTTGGCAAAAAAATCCCAAAAACCGTAGGTTAAAATTTCTTTAAGATGGTCTAACATAGCGTTATGTCAAATATAATCAAAGGTGTATAAAAATATACATCAAATGTTGATCCTGATAATTTCATCCAATCAGGTGATACCACATTTGGTGGAAAAGGTTACGGGTTTATAAAAAGGTTACAATATACAATTAGTCTGGTGATAGTGTTGTCGGGAATCCTCCTTCCATTTTTCTACCTTTGACAACTTTACCAAAGTCAAAGAAAATGAACCATTTCCTCGTCAAATCAGAACCCGAAAAATATAGTTGGGAGAAATTTAATAAAGACGGCCGTACCTTTTGGGATGGCGTTCGCAATTTCCAGGCACGTAATAATCTTAAATCAATGCAAGAAGGGGATCTGGTTCTTTTTTATCATAGCAACGATGGCAAAGAAGTGGTTGGTGTTGCAAGGGTTGCAAAGGCGGCTTATCAAGATCCGACTACAACAGACCCGAATTGGGTGGTGGTAGACCTAGAGCCTGTAGAAACCTTAAAGAAGCCCGTAACTCTTGCAGCTATTAAGAACGATGAACGTTTAAAAGATATCGGATTGGTCCGCCAGGGCCGCTTATCGGTTATGGGCCTTAAATCTGAAGAATTCGACAGAATTTTGGAACTTGCAAACCAGTAATCCGTATGAAACGGCTAGTTAGGTCGGTGCTATATTAGCATCACCTTAAAAGAAACATTTTAAATGAAAACCAATCTGCTCTCTCTACTTGCTTTTACCTTTGCACTTACTTTAATTTGTAGCAGCAGTTTAAAGGCGCAAACAGGCAAGAAGTCTTATACGGCTAAAGTCTACACGCTTGATAATAAAAAGGTGAAGGGGATTTTACTGGCCGCCGATGATAAGGGAATTTACTTGTCAGGTAGATCGAGTAGAGCTGAATCAAAACAGATATTTATAACAGCCCCACAGATTAGGGAAATTAAATTACGGCGCAAAAATAAAGTAGGTACCGGAAGCACAATTGGCCTTTTAGCTGGTTTAGCTATTGGTGGGGGAGCTTATTCGGCCTTGCATAGCGATGATAAACTCGAAAATACCCTTCACGCTGTTGGAGCGGTACTAGTTACATTTACAACCTCTGCTATTGGCGGTGCTGTTTCGAGCGGTTATAGTGAGGCAATTCAAATAAATGGTAGAAATGAAGATTACCTACAGGTTTTGAATCGCATCCAGTCCTTTATTCCAAAGCCAAAACAATAATTCTATTAAGCTTCAGAAAATAAAGCTTTTAATTCGGTAGCATCATTCGCCTTCATTTTTCCGGCAAGCACTAAACGCAATTGCCTTCTTCTTAAGGCTCCTTCAAACAGGTTTTGCTCTTCTTTAGTTTCAGGACTCAATTCCGGCACTTTTGTTACTTTTCCATCACGGTCAAGTGCGATAAAAGTATAATATGCCTCATTGCTTTTTGCTTTAACGCCTGAGGGAATATTTTCTGCCCACACTTCTAGCCGCACTTCCATTGATGTGGTAAACGCCCTGCTTACCTTTGCCGTGATCGTAATTACATCGCCAAGTTTAATCGGTTTTTTGAACGAAACATTATCTACCGAAGCCGTCACCACAATATTATTGCTGTGTTTCTGTGCCGAAATAGCTGCCGCAATATCCATCCAATGAAGCAAACGACCTCCCATTAAATTATTCAGCGTATTGGTATCGTTGGGTAATACCAGTTCGTTCATAATGGTGAACGACTCACTGGCTTTTTTTGGCTCAAAGCTCATTGAATAAATATATCAATAAATTAATTTCTTACTTCGGTATATCCGATCAATTCATCCCATCTGCCACCAGGCCTGCGGAAGTAGAAAAAAATCTGGTAAGTATTTTTGGTTTGAAAAAAAGACCCTTCAAAGGGAACCGGATTTGATACATTATTTTCCACCCAAACATACTGATAATCGTAGACGCCTTGTTTTACAAACATGCTTCCGTAAAACCTGCCCCTTGCGGGATTGTAAGTGAGCCTGTTTTCTTCTTTTAACTGATAATCATTAAACTTTCCTATCACGTATGCCTGTCCATTGTCAGATGGTGCTTCGGATGCAAGATCAAGTTTTATCGTAGCATAATCCGCATCGGTCCGGTTATCGCGGCCGTCTTGGTTTCGGATAAAAAACGCGCCATTTTCATCATAATTAAACGTGTAAGTAGGTGTATTTTGATTTGGGTCGGGTAATAATTGTACAATGTTTACAGAATCTCTTATAATTCGGGCCACTTGTTCTGTTTGAAATCGTAAGCTCCTGAAATCAAAACGCCTGAACTCATTGCCTCCAGCAAAATCAAAAGAGCGTATGTCGTTATAAACAAGCTGGCTTTGACGGACAAACGTTGCCCGATCTGCCCAGATTGCATTATCAAATCTGCCGTTCTGCATCACAAAGGCTTTTACATCAACGTAAGGGTTTTGAATAGTTACCTGTGGATGATTTACCGTGAAATTTATTTTTTGATTGCTTTCCCGCTTTGATACTTGTGTACTTGCGGCTATCTCAGCTTGGATTGCAACCATTGGCTTTACTACAAATAATCGGCGGGTCAGCACAAGCTTCCGCTGATCGTTGTCTTCATAAACCTTTAATAAGTAATTCCCTGAAATTTTTGGTTGAATACTAAAATTCGGCAAGATCACTTCATAGTGAGTGTATTTCTGGAGAGTATTAAATGAGAAACGGTAGTCGTTTATACGATCTTCCGAAAAATTTAGCATGTAATCGATAGGAGAGAGGCGACTGCTGCGCCAGTTTGCATCGCAGTGCTCAATGGTATAGTAAAAGTTTCTGCTGGTTGGTCTCAGATCGTCGAACGCTAGTAAAAGCTCATCCTCAGAACCTAATGTGATAACAGGTAAAGATTGTTCTCTAGAACGATTGTAAAACTCAACACTTTTAATGCCTGGCAGGTAAGTATGATCCTGATAGATTAGCGTTTGGCTCGTAACATCAGAGCTCGATCCGCCCGAAGATGTGCCTTGCTGAACCGAGCAAGATCCAAGCATCAGCGTGATCAACAACAAAGGAGTGTAAGCTTTCATACTCCTTCTTAACATAAATTAAACCGAGGCGTTTTCAAGTTCTAATATTTGTTCGGCTAAGACTTCCCATTCGGCTTGCGCCTGATGAAGAGTCTCTTTGGCAGTTTTGTATCGTTTATTCACGGCATCCAGCTTTGCAGCTTCCTGATAAAGGTTATCGTCCCCTAATTCGGCTTCGATATCTCTTATGTCGTTTTCAAGATCCGAAATTTTTTCTTCAAGGTGCTGAAGGTTGGAATTTAACTTTTTAAGATTTTTGATCTTTTCGTCGTTTACCGGATTTTTATCGGCAGGCTTTTCTTCCTTTTTTACCGGAGTTGCAGGTTTTTCAATCACCACCGGGCGTTTCGATTGCCATTCTTCATATTCGGCGTACGTACCCGGATAAGCTTTTATTTGCTGATTCTCGATGTACCAGATCTTATTGGCTACATTATCCAGGAAATACCTGTCGTGAGAAACAGCAATTAAAGTGCCTTCGTATTGCTGCAATGCCTGAATTAAAATATTAACTGATTGTATATCAAGGTGATTGGTTGGCTCATCAAGGATCAGAAAGTTTGCATCCGCAGTAAGGGCTTTTGCAAGTGCTACGCGAGATTTCTCACCACCCGAAAGTACCTTAATCTTCTTAAAGGCATCATCACCCGTAAAAAGGAAACAACCTAAAATTGATCTTAGTTCAGTTTCAGTATGTTTCGGTGCAAAAGCCTGAAGCTCTCTTAAAATTTCGTTTTCGAGATGTAGCGACTCAAGCTGATGCTGTGCAAAAAAAGTAGTGGTAACGTTATGCCCCGTCTCGCTCATCCCTGTAAAGGCTTTATCAGCGTTAGCGATAATTCTTAATAGCGTCGATTTACCTTTACCATTCGCTCCAATCAGGGCAATTTTGTCTCCTTTTTCGATTACGGCATGAGCATCGCTCAAGATCTGTAAATCCGGATAACATTTACTTACATGCTCCATGCGAATAACGTGCCTGCCACTTTGCTTACTAAATTTGAAGCTGAAGTTAACCGACGGGTTATCATCATCCACATCATCAACACGCTCCATTTTTTCCAGTGCCTTAATGCGGGATTGCGCCATTTTAGCTTTGCTGGCCTTCGCGCGGAAGCGCTCAATAAGTCGCTCTTCCTGCTTGATTTTTGCCTGCTGGTTTTTATATTGTCCGCTTTGGATCTCCTCGCGTAAAGATTTCTCTTCCAGGTAAAAGCTGTAATTTCCTGAGTAGGGTATAAGTTTTCCTTTTCGGGACTCCACGATCTTTTTAACAACTCTGTCGAGGAAGTATCTATCGTGAGAAACGATTACAATGGCACCCTCAAATGCCTGAAGATAAGTTTCCAGCCATTTGATTGAAGGTAAATCCAGGTGATTGGTCGGCTCATCCAGTAGTAAAATATCTGGTGTTTGAAGCAGGATTTTTGCAAGCATTACCCGCATACGCCACCCTCCGGAAAATTCCATTAGGTTTCGCTTCTGGTCTTGTTCGCTAAAACCTAAACCGGCTAATATTTCGTGTGCCTTGAACTCAATGTTATATCCGTCAAGTGCTTCAAACTCGTGCTGTTTGTCGCTTAGTTTGTGAAGCACGTCTTCAGAATAATCTGTTTCCAGTTTATGTAGAAGAGACTCAATTTCGGTGTGTAGCTCGTTTTGGCGCTCAAATGCTTCCATGGCCACATGTAAAATGCTTTTATCGGTTTGATATGAAAGAAGATCCTGATTTAGGTAACCTATTTTCAAGTCTTTCGCCATCGAAATACTTCCGCTGGTTGGGCTGTATGTGCCTACAATTATTTTAAGTAAAGTGGTTTTTCCGGTTCCGTTGGCCCCAATTAAACCAATTTTCTCTCCTGGTTTAATGTGCCAGTTTGCTTCGTCGTACAATGCTCTTGCACCAATCTCGAAAGTAAGGTTGTTGATCGCTATCACGGCGCGAATTTACAATTTTTTAGGATGATTACGTCGGGGGCAATTCAGATAGGGGCAATACACGAATTGCCACACCCTACTTATTAAACCACTTTACAATCCGGTCTACGTAAAGAACCTTGAAAAGTAAATCGGCTGTTTTGACACTGAAGAGAGTTTTCATTGAATAAGAAATATAACATAATTAACTGCTTTAGCTTTCGATTATTGTTTTTCGGAATCGAAAATTTAGGGATGTGCCCAAATACAAAAACTAAAAACTTATTTTTGCCCTCCCATTGCACAAAGCAACCTTATGAGTATCTCAACAAAGTATAATCCTAAAGAAACGGAAGATAAGTGGTATAAATACTGGCTCGAAAAGAAGTTTTTCAGGTCGGTGCCTGATGAACGGGAACCGTATACCATTGTTATTCCGCCTCCAAATGTTACCGGTGTGTTGCACATGGGCCATATGCTCAACAATACCATTCAGGATGTTTTGATTCGCCGTGCCAGGATGATGGGGAAGAACGCTTGCTGGGTGGCAGGAACAGACCATGCTTCTATCGCAACGGAGGCGAAAGTTGTGGCATTATTGAAGGAGAAAGGAATTGAGAAAAAGGATCTTAGTCGGGAAGAGTTTTTGAAATATGCCTGGGAGTGGAAGGATAAATACGGCGGTATAATTCTGAAACAACTCGAAAAATTAGGTGCGTCCTGCGATTGGGACCGAACAAAGTTTACTATGGATAAACCCTTATCTGAAGCTGTGCTCGACACCTTCATTCATCTCCATAAAAATGGACTAATCTATCGCGGTATTCGCATGGTAAATTGGGATCCGAAAGGTAAAACGGCTGTTTCAGACGAGGAGGTTATCCGTAAGGAAGTTAATCAGAAGCTATATTATATTAAGTATTTTGTTGATAATCAGGAAGACGGGAAGTCGGAAAGTCGGGAAGATGGAGCGTCTGAAAGTCAACTTCCAGACTTTCGGACGCTTAAACTTTCTGACTTTCTAACTATCGCAACCACCCGCCCCGAAACCATTATGGCCGATGCGGCAATATGTATTAATCCTAATGACGAACGCTATCAGCACCTGAAAGGAAAGCAAGTATATATCCCACTTATTAATCGTGCTATCCCAATTATTGTGGATGATTATGTTGAGATGGAATTCGGTACCGGTTGTTTAAAAGTCACTCCAGCTCACGATTTAAATGACTATGAGCTGGGTTTAAGGCATAAGCTACCAGTAATTGATATTTTAAACGATGATGGAACGCTGAACGAAAAAGCCCAAATTTTAATAGGTGAGGATCGTTTCATCGCCAGAAAGAAAATAGCTAAACTGTTAGAGGAAGCCGGTCAATTAGAAAAAGTAGAAGAATATAAATCACAAGTTGGTTTCTCAGAACGTACCGACGCCGTAATCGAACCAAAACTTTCTATGCAATGGTTTTGCAAAATGGAAGAAATGGCGAAGCCGGCTTTGGATTATGTGTTGAATGGTGAGATAAAACTGATACCAGATAAGTTTATCAATACCTATCGCCACTGGATGGAGAATGTTAAGGATTGGTGTATCAGTCGGCAGTTGTGGTGGGGACAGCAAATTCCTGCATGGTATCTTCCAAACGGTCAATATGTAGTTGCAAAAACTCGTGATGAAGCCTTAGAACTTGCTAAGAGCTTGACACCTGATAACTCCAACCTCACATCCGACCAACTGGAACAGGACGAAGACGTTGTAGATACCTGGTTTTCTTCCTGGCTGTGGCCGATATCGGTTTTTGATCCAAGCGTTTGCGGTAACCCCGATGCTAAAGGGAACGCCGATCTGAATTATTATTACCCAACAAATGATCTTGTTACTGCTCCCGAGATCTTGTTTTTTTGGGTAGCACGTATGATCATGGCGGGCCATGAGTTTCGCGGTGAACTTCCTTTCAGGAATGTTTATCTCACAGGAATTGTTCGTGATAAATTAGGAAGAAAAATGTCTAAATCTTTAGGAAACTCCCCCGACCCAATTGAGTTGATTGAAAATTATGGCGCAGATGGTGTTCGGGTAGGGATGTTACTTTGTTCTCCGGCAGGGAACGATCTGATGTTTGATGAATCGTACTGTGAACAGGGAAGAAACTTTGCCAACAAAATTTGGAATGCTTTCAGGCTTGTAAAAGGTTGGGAAATAGATGAGAAGCTCGAGTATACAAATAGCATCGCGGTAGCATGGTATGAAAATCGTTTTAACGAAGCTTTAGTTGAAATCGAAAATCACTTTGCTCAATATCGGTTATCAGAAGCGTTAATGGCTACTTATAAATTGGTTTGGGATGATTTCTGCGCCTGGTATCTGGAAGCTGTAAAACCTTCTTATCAGCAGCCAATTGACAGAAAGACTTTAGAGGCCACCGTAAATTTCTTTGAGCGTATCCTGGCTTTACTGCATCCTTTCATGCCTTTCCTTACAGAAGAATTATGGCATGATGAGTTGTTCGGTTCAAGAACCGATATGGATTGCTGTGTGGTTGCTACTTATCCATCTTCAGGAAATGTCAATGAACTTTTGCTGAAAGATTTTGGAGCTGTAAAGCAGATCATTTCAGAAATTAGAAACATCCGCAATAGCAAACAAATCTCGCCTAAAGAAGCACTTGATTTATCTATTAAATCCAACTCAGATACTCAATATAACAATTACTCAAGTATCATCAGTAAGCTGGCTGTTATAAAAGAAATTACTTTTGTGACTGCAAAGCTAGAGGGTGCAGCCGCATTTATTGTGGGCAGAGACGAGTTTTTTGTTCCTTTAGTCGGGAACATAGACGCCGATGCAGAACGAGAGAGGATAACAAAAGAAATTGATTACCTCGTTGGGTTTCTTAAATCGGTAGATGCCAAACTCTCCAATGAACGTTTTGTGCAGAACGCCAAGCCTGAAATAATTGCGAATGAGCGTAACAAGAAAGCTGATGCTGAAGCTAAAATTGCTATGCTTGAACAAGGTCTTAAACTTCTTTAAATATGAACATGATAAAGTACTCTTTTCTGTTTTTAATTTGCCTAATTGCTTTTGGATGTACTCCGAAAAGCGAGAAAAAGGCTCAAATAAAACAACTTGATCCTAAAATTTTAATTACCTGTGAAGGTATTGGCGAAGTTAAACTAGGATATTCTCACGCTGATCTTGAAAAGAAGTTTGGCGATGCAATTTCAGAACACGAAAATAATATCAGAGGGAAATACACAAGCCTATGGGAAAACGATCCAAAACACATAAATGTTTATTGGAAGGAAAGTTCGGCTCCTTTCAAAACCATTAAATACATAGAGGCAGTAGATCCAATGTCTCTTTATATGACTAAAGATAGCATTGGCATCGGAGTGTCACTTCGTGAACTGGTGGCTAAAAATGGTAATATGCCTATTACCTTTAAAAACTTTTATACGAATCCCGAGCCTGGTTTAATTAAGGGTTTTAATAATGGTGAGATACCAAAAACGAATCCCTGCTTTGAAGGAACACTGGAGACGACTGATCAACGGCCGATAGACGTAGTTGAAATGCGGGCTTTTGAAAAAGTTGAAGAAGTAAAATCTTTCGATAGAATATTGCAACGGATGGATGTGGTAATAAACTCCATAAGGTTGACTGCGAAGAAGTAACAATTTTTTAAAGGCGAATACCTGCGGTAAGTCGTTTTACGTGCTCTTTAATTTCCCATCGGTTTTGCTCACTTCCGGTATTTAACAGGTTGATGTGATGAACTACTTCATCTTTTGTATGAATTTTCAATTCACAAAACTTGTGATCAATAGCGGAAATTTCTTCTGAATTTATCGTAATGAGTTGGTTGTTTTCCTCCGACAGGTAAATAATCTTATTATCTGTAATCTCTAAGAGTAAAGGTTTTCTATTGGTTACAACGACCAGATGTCTCACAGTAGCCGCTATCAGAATAGATCCGGTGATCATACTCCAGTTGCCAGGGATAAGCACCATGGCGGCCAAGGTTATTGCGATTACAGAAAAGGCAATTATAAAACTGGTTACAGACAGATTTCTTTTAGATGCTGAAATAGAATTCTGCTTTAATAGATGAACTTGCATAGCTCCTTATTTTTCAGGGTGTTACGCAGGTTTTTTGGAAGGGTTACAAATTATTTTAAAAAATGGGGCAAATTTTTTACAAAATGGTAATTGCCCTCCTCAATATCAATCTGGCATGCATAATGTTCCAGTCCGTTACTTACAAATAATAGCGGAACCTGGTGAACAATATTATATCTCGCTATCTGATCGAATGCTTTTTGGGTGATTTTAACCGATGGTGCCTTGCATTCTACCAAGAGAATTTTTTCTCCAGCAGTGTTATAGACCACAATATCAGTTCGCTTTTGAAGAGAGTGCAGCTTGAGTCCGCCTTCCAGTTTAATTAAAGATTTGGGGTAGCCTTTTTCCTGAATAATATATTGCACCACGTGCTGCCTTACCCATTCTTCAGGCGTTAAAACAAGAAACTTTTTGCGTATCTCATCGAAGATATAAGCAGCCTCTTCATCTTGTTTAATCTTGAAAGAATAGCGAGGGAAGTTTAAAGCTATGGGTTCAAACATTACACAACTAAGGTCGAAAAAATCCCGATAAGGAGAATGCTTATTTAAAATTGGCTGAAGCTTTTTTCTTAATTTGGCCTCCGGGATGACGGCTGCTACATTACAAAACGACTTAAAGAACCGGAAGTTTAAACCGGTATATCTTTTCCATGGGGAAGAGTCTTATTACATCGATTATTTTAGCGATATTTTTGAGAAGAACCTGCTTACCGATGCCGAGAAGGGATTTAATCAAACAGTTTTGTATGGCCGCGATACCGATGTAATGGGTTTGCTGAATTCTGCCAAGCGTTTCCCCATGATGAGCGAGTACCAGTTGGTATTAATTAAAGAGGCACAGGAAATGAAATGGGGAAAGGAAGGAGATGATAAAAAAGCGGCAGATCCTTTATTGAACTATCTCGAAAATCCTGTTCCGAGCACCGTTTTAGTTTTTTGTTTTAAGTATGCCAAATTCGATAAACGGAAGAAAACTTATAAAGCCATCGAAAAAAATGGTGTCGTATTTGAGTCGGCCACAATTTATGAAAACAAAGTCCCCGCCTGGGTAGAGGAATTTGTTAAGGAGAAATCATATCGCATTCATTCAAGAGCTTCTGCAATGATTGCTGAGTATCTTGGTAACGACTTATCGAAGATCTCAAACGAGCTCGAAAAGCTGATGTTAAATGTCCCGAAAGGGAATGAAATAAGTGTTGATGACGTCCAAAATAACATCGGGATAAGTAAAGATTATAATGTCTTTGAATTACAGGATGCTTTGGCACGTCGCGATCCATTCAAAGCGAATCAAATCATTGATTATTTTGCAGCTAATCCGAAAGCAAACCCTATTCAACTGGTTTTTGGCGCCTTGAATACTTGGTTTACAAAGATCTTGAAGTACCATTATGTAGCCGATAAATCGCCTCAAAATCTAGCCAGGGAGTTAGGTGTAAATCCGTATTTTGTAAAGGATTACGATCTTGCTGCGAAAAATTACAATGCCCTTATGGTGTTTAATATTTTCAGTTACCTGAGAGAATACGACTTAAAATCTAAAGGGGTAGATTCTACTGGAAATACCACCGATGGCGAGATTTTAAAGGAGCTTATTTTTAAGATTATCCATTCGTAAACAAAAGACGTCGGCCTGCAACTTCAGTAGTGAAGGCTCCGTTCTGATACGCCAGATTGCCCGAAATAATTGTATGCGATATGCTCGATTTAAACTGCATCCCCTCAAACGGACTCCAGCCGCATTTCGATAAAATATTATCTTTCGAAACGCTATAAGTCTTATTCAAATCAACTAACACCAAATCTGCCCAATACCCTTCGCGAATAAATCCACGCTTGTCGATATTAAAGCAAATTGCAGGGTTGTGAGCCATCTTCTCTGCAATTTTTTCAAGCGAAATCTGTCCTTTATGGTAAAATTCTAACATCGCTAATAAGGCATGTTGCACCAGTGGTCCGCCGGAAGGCGCCTGTAAATAAGGTTGACTTTTCTCCTCAATGGTATGCGGCGCGTGGTCGGTTGCAATTACATCAATTCTCCCATCAAGCACGGCTTTGAAAATTGCCTTTCGATCGGCTTCAGTTTTAATTGCCGGGTTCCATTTAATCCAGTTTCCTTTTTCGCGATAGTTTTTATCGGAAAACCAAAGGTGATGGATGCAGGCTTCAGCAGTAATTCTTTTATCTTTTAAAGGGATATCGTTTTCAAATAAATGCGTTTCCTCTTGGGTAGAAATATGCAGTATATGCAACCTTGAGTTATGCTTTTTGGCAAGTTCAAAAGCAAACGAAGACGATTTAAAACAGGCTTCGCTGTTGCGGATTAAGGGGTGCATTTCAGGCGTAATTTCATCGCCGTATCTTGCCCTGAAAAATTCAAAATTTCGTTTTATCGTCGCCTCATCTTCGCAATGCGTAGCGATAAGCATAGGTGTAGAGCTGAAGATCGATTCGAGTGTCTTTTCGTTGTCTACCAACATATTTCCGGTAGAGGAACCCATAAAGATCTTTATCCCACATACATCCTTTGAATTCGTCTTCAAAACCTCCTCCAGATTATCATTCGTGGCGCCCATGAAAAAGGAATAATTAGCCAGCGATTTTTGCGATGCAATGGTGTATTTGTCGGCAAGCAGCTCCTGAGTAGTTGTATTAGGCACCGTATTGGGCATCTCCATAAAGGAAGTAATTCCTCCGGCAACAGCCGCTCTGCTTTCAGTATAAATCTCTGCTTTATGCGTTAATCCCGGTTCACGGAAATGTACCTGATCATCAATACATCCTGGCAATAAAAACTTCCCTTCGGCATTTATTTCATTATCAGCCTGAACGTTGATCGAGCTGTCGATTCGTTCAATTAATCCGTCCTTAATAAATACATCGGCAACAAATTGCTTTCCTTCATTGATAATTGTAGCTGATTTTATAAGAATAGACGGCATTTAAGCGGAAGATTATAAGATGTGACTGAATATTTTCTACCGCTAAATTACTACTTAAATTGTATTGGTAAATCTCAAATAGTTATTTACGCTATCTTTGCGGCATGCGGCAATCGTTTGAAGACTTTAAGTTAAATCCCCAGATTTTAAATGCAATTGCTGATGCCGGCTTTACCGAGCCAACGCCAATACAGCAAAAAGCTATTGCGCCAATTTTATCCGGACAAGATTTAATGGGCATTGCTCAGACCGGAACGGGTAAAACCGCTGCGTTTGCGTTGCCAATTCTCATGAAGCTTAAATACGCTCAAGGTAACGATCCACGGGCCTTGATTTTAGCACCAACCCGTGAGCTTGCCATGCAAATTGAAGAGCATATCAAAGTGCTTTCTAAATATACTGATTTAAGAACAATTGTACTTTACGGAGGATTGGGTCCAAAAACTCAAAAGGCCAAATTGGCTTTGGGGGTTGATATATTGGTGTCTACGCCGGGTCGTTTTTTAGATCTTTACCTTGCCGGAGATATTAATACCCGTTCGCTGGAGGTGATGGTAATGGATGAAGCGGATAAGATGGTTGACATGGGTTTTATCGGCTCAATACACCGCATTCTCGAAGTCGTTCCGCGTAAGCGTCAAAATCTTTTATTCTCGGCAACAATGAGCGAATTGGTTCACAAAATCGCCGGCGACTTTCTAAAATTTCCCACGATAATTGAAGCATCGGAACAGGCTACTCCGGCACAGTCTGTAAACCAGGTTTTGTACTATGTGCCGAATAATAAAACGAAGATCAATCTGCTTCAGCACTTATTAAAGGATGAAGAGTTTAACCGCTTAATTATCTTTTGCAAAACAAAAACTACTGCCGATAATATTTTTAAGTTTCTTGAGCGTCGCTTTGCGCTGGATGAGATACGGGTTATTCATGCTAATAAGGGCCAGAACACGCGTATCAATTCTATGAATGCTTTTAAGGAAGGGGGCGTTAGGGTTTTAGTTGCCACTGATGTTGCTGCACGGGGAATTGACGTAACTAACGTAAGTCATGTAATCAACTTTGATGTGCCGATCATTATTGAGGATTACGTTCACCGAATTGGAAGAACCGGCCGGGCAAATAATCTGGGTGATGCTATAACCTTTTGTAACGAAGCAGAAAAGTATTATATCCATAAAATTGAAAAATTAATCCGGCAGCAAATCCCTGTTCTGAATATTCCGGAAGGGGTATTTATAGAAGAAACGCCTTACGAAGAGCGGCAGCAGATTGCTAAAGAAATTGATAATCAGAAAAGAAAAGAAGACCCTGACTTTAAGGGAGCTTTCCATGAGAAGAAGCACGCTAAAGCCATCGCCCAAAAAGTAGCAAAATCAAAAGTTCCTGCGAGTAATAAAGCAGGTACTGGTAAGGCCGCAAAAGGCTCAAGCACAGTTAAAGGCACTTTTAAAGGCAATAACAGAAAGAAGTACTAAGGTGCGCCTTACTCCACTAAATATTTTAACATCCATCATTTTAGTAAGTGCCGTTTATCTGTTGTTTAATCAGGATACTGAGGGCTGGCGGGTTTTGGGAACGGTTTCCCTGTTTGCTCTAGCTGCTTTAAGCTTCATTACAGATCTCATTTTCCGAAAGTTTCTAAAGGACCTAAAACGAATTTGGATTATAGAAGTAGTATTTATCATCTTTGCGGCGGTTGTGATGATCTTAATTCAAAAATGAAAAAGCGATCTCATATCTAATGTCTTATATCTCATATCTTTTTAAATAATGAAAAAAGCAGAAATAAAACTCACCATAGAACTCGACGATAATAATGTTCCGGAAAATATTACCTGGGAATCTACCGACTCTGAAAATAAAGAAAAGCTGGCAGTAAAATCGATGATGCTGGCACTATGGGATCATCAATATAAAAACTCATTGCGTATCGACCTGTGGACAAAAGACATGCCTGTTGATGAAATGAAGCGTTTTTTTTACGAAACACTTCAAACAATGGCCGATAGTTTTTTACGTGCTACAGGCGAGAAAAATATTGTAGAAGATTTGCGCGATTATTGTGCACATTTTGCTGAAAAAATGGAAATTGCTGAAAACAAATAGATCTATGAAATCACTTAATTACCTAGGCTTAATTGGTTCTTTGATGATTGTTGCGGGAGCGCTTAGCCCAATGCTTCATCTGCCTATAATTGGAACCTGGAACTACTACGATATTGATGTTGCACTTGCTTCTATCGTAATGACTTTAGCAGCATTAGGCGCAATCGCTTCGCTAATTAACAAACCGGGTTTGTTGCGTTTTTGCGGATGGGCTTCACTGATTGTAATCCTGTTTACTCTAGCTGCAGTGTATTTCAAAGTGAACGATTATTTTAGTTTTATTCCACTAAAAAAGCTGGCCTCAGCTGCAACTCGTATGGTGCATTACCGCTGGATAGGTTGGTTTATTCTTATAATTGGATCTGTTCTTACAATTGTTGGATCACGGAGAAAGACGGTAGTTCGCTAAAAAAGCAAGACTGCCTGGCCCGTATTCATCATTCGCGCCTCATGCTCTAGAAGCCATCTTTTACGCCATAATCCGCCTGCATATCCAACCAAATCACCACTGCTTCCAATAACGCGGTGACAAGGTATTACAATGAGTAATTTATTCTTGCCATTTGCAGAAGCAATTGCCCGAATGGCTAAGGGAGAACTCATTTTTCTGGAGAATGCGGCATAGCTTATCGGTTTTCCCGGATCGATTTTTAGCAGCTCGTTCCATACTGCTTTTTGAAAGCTCGTTCCGGGTTGTTCTAATGGAAAATCAAAGGTCGTCCTCTGTCCATTAAAGTACTCTTGCAATTGATGTTTCGCATATTCAGTCAACTCGGATGGGTTTTCTTCTACATCATTTAAATCAAAGCCAATAAACTCTAATTCGTCTGTCGTCGCCTTAATAATCAATAAACCGATAGGAGTGCTGAGCGTGGAACAAAACATTATTTAAAATTACAATTTTCTAAGAAATCCTTGGTAAATCTGGCTCAATTAATCACTAATAAACTAACTATCTTTGAGCGATGCATTTAGTGAAGCAAGTACAATTTCTGGTGCAAAAAGAGGTGGTGTTAGAGTGGCGATCTAAGTATGCTTTCAACGGGATTTTGCTTTACGTCGTATCCACCATTTTTGTGTGTTATTTGTCTTTTAAACAGATCGATCCCGTTACCTGGAATGCTTTATTTTGGATCATCATGCTTTTTGCGTCTGTAAATGCTATTGCGAAAAGCTTTTTACAGGAAAATAAAGGCCGTCAGCTTTACTATTATAGCCTCGCCAGTGCAAGAGCCGTGATTATCTCCAAAATTATTTACAATATCCTCTTAATGCTGGTATTGTCTGTCATTGCTTTGGGATTTTACATGATGGTTTTCCAAAACCCTGTCGGCGATCCGTTGTATTATTTCTTTGCTGTACTTATTGGCAGTATCAGCTTTGCATCAGTATTTACCATGATCTCTGGCATCGCTTCAAAAGCGAATAACAGTGGCGCTTTAATGGCGATATTAAGCTTTCCCGTTATCATTCCATTATTAATGGTTTTAATAAAGTTTTCAAAGAACGCCATGGACGGGCTGGACAGGAGTGTAAGTAATAACGAGATGGGGGTGCTTGCGGCGATAAATCTAATTGTTATTACTGTTTCGTTGATATTGTTTCCCTATCTCTGGAAGGACTAATAAGCGTAACACGTGAGTTTGGGGCGTAGTTTGCATCTAGAATAAGCTGCCAGCCTCTAAGTCAAATTATGCTTTCGTCGCCCTCATAGCCCTTTAGGTTTGTAATAACACAAATCAGGTTATTATTATGGTAAGATTTTCTTTTTGCTTCTTTTTCTTTTGTTAATAAGCTTTGAATTTTGTGGAAA
>DASWMZ010000225.1:0-7018 GCA_036399495.1 Pedobacter sp. | reverse complement strand
TATTAATTGTATTTTTTAGCTCTAAAAGCTCACCTTTTGCATCTACCGTAATCTTCCGGGATAAATCTCCCTTCGCTACCGCCGTTGTTACACCCGCAATGTTACGTACCTGGTCGGTAAGGTTTGATCCCATCTGGTTTACCGAGTCGGTCAAGTCTTTCCAAACCCCTCCTACTCCTTTCACCTTCGCCTGTCCTCCCAGTTTTCCTTCCGTACCCACCTCAAGTGCCACACGCGTTACCTCAGAGGCGAACGAGTTCAGCTGATCCACCATAGTATTGATGGTTTTCTTCAGCTCAAGCATCTCCCCTTTTACGTCTACCGTGATTTTCTTGGATAAGTCACCATTGGCCACCGCTGTTGTTACCCCCGCAATATTACGTACCTGTGAGGTTAAGTTACCCGCCATCCGGTTTACCGAATCCGTTAAATCTTTCCATGTTCCCGCAACACCCGGTACTTTCGCCTGACCTCCAAGTTTACCTTCTGTTCCTACCTCAAGTGCCACACGCGTTACCTCAGATGAGAAGGAGTTCAGCTGATCCACCATCGTATTGATCGTGTTCTTAAGCTCCAAAATCTCACCCTTCGCTTCCACTGTAATCTTACGCGACAAATCTCCTTTTGCCACCGCAGTTGTTACCGTTGCAATATTACGCACCTGGGCTGTTAAGTTACCCGCCATCTGGTTTACAGAGTCGGTTAGTTCTTCCCATACACCGGCTACACCTTTGATTTTTGCCTGCTCTCCTAATTGTCCCTCAGAACCTACCTGACGAGCTACCCGTGTTACCTCCTGTGTAAACAAGCGCAACTGCGAAACCATTCCGTTAGATTCTTTTGCAATTCGTAAGAACTCTCCTTTTAATGGTTGTCCGTTAATTTCTAAAGGAACCTCGTTAGATAAGTTACCGTTTGCAACCGATTTGATCAGTCCGGCGATTTCCAACGTAGGATAAGTTAAATCTGTAATAAGATTATTCAGTGATTTTACACCTAATGCGTAATCACCCTTAAAGTCCGGTAAATCTATCCGTTTAGAAAGGTTACCTTTTTGGCCTATAGTTTTTTCGGCGGTACAGATCTCATTCACCAAACGTTCGTTGATATCAATGATGTCGTTAATTACTTCGCAAATTTTCCCACTGATACCTGCTTGGGTAATTGGGATGCGGAGATTGAGCTTCCCATTTTTAACCTGTGAAAGAATTTTTAATAGTTCTTTAAGATCAAGGGATTCATCCTCGTGTGCAGTTCCGTTTAACTCCGGTTTGTGGCTCGGTTTTTTGGTGGGTTTTTTGATTAAGGTGTCTAGGTAATCTTGTTCCATGTGGGGATATTTAAAACTTTAGGACAAACGTTAGTTTAGAAGTGAAATTGTTCGGGATGATATACTGATAGGAGGAAATGTATTGTGGTTTAAGGGATAAAATAAAAAAACCTGCCCACTTGAAAAGTAGATTATTGTCTTTAAATGAACATAAAGAGCACAGATTATTTCCCTCAATTCTATAAAAATATTGACCCCAATTCTGTTAGTGCAAGTACAAAATAAGTTTTTAAAAAGAAAAAACCGATCTATAATATCATCTTTTCAGAGAAAAAGAACATAAATTATAGGCTTTTAGCTGCAATAGCTATAACATAACATCGCCAGTTATTTTTTTGTTTTGTGAGGTAAAAAAATTTTCCTTCTACTGGATTTAAAAAAAACACGATTTGCCTAAATAGAGTTATAAGAGAAAAACTTATCTTATGAATTCTATAGCTCTCGAAACTCAGGATCAACTCGAAAATATTAAATCTGCTCAAGGATATTCCGTTATATTTAAGCATAATACCACCTGCCCAATCAGTAAAAACACACGGGCAGATTTTGAAAAAAATGCTAATCTGTTACCTAACGAAACCAACATATATTTTTTGGATCTGCTCACTTATCGTGATATTTCAAACTCCATTGCAGAAAAGTTTGATGTTAAACACGAGTCGCCACAATTATTAGTGATTAAAGATGGTGAGTGTAAGTTTCATCAGTCACTTTATGATATTTCAGCAGAAGATGCAGCTCAGGCCATTAACTCGAATTAGAAGATTCGCTGTGCGAAAGCTTAGCTCGAAGTAAATGCGGAAGTTTTTACAAAGGATATTGCGCGGGCCGGTCAGTAAAATTGCCAATAATTACTCGACACGACCTGATAAAGTTCTCGTTCATAAATCACTGACGGGGCTTTATCAAAATATTTTAAATGATCCTGGAAAAAAAGGCCCGGTTATTCCGTTCGACCATACAACCCGTTTTATCATTTTCTCAGATCAGCATAAGGGTGCAAAGGATGGCTCTGACGATTTTGCTTTTGCGGAGAAGAATTACCTGACGGCTCTTCAATACTATAATGAACAAAAGTATCAATTTGTTAATCTAGGCGATTCGGAGGAACTCTGGGAGAATAACATACTTAGCGTAAAAAATCATCATTCTGCTTCTTTCAAAGCGGAAAAGCTATTTTCAAATCGGGATGCTTATTTCAAAGTATTTGGCAACCACGATTTGTATTGGGATAATGATCCATTGGCCGGTGTAATTCTCGAGAGTATATTTGGTAAGACCCTCAAAACATACGAAGGTGTGATTTTGGAAACCACAGTAGACGGAAATCCCTTAAATATATTTTTAACTCATGGCCATCAAGGGGACAGACAAAGCGACGGAAACTGGTTCAGTAAGTGGTTTATATCATCTATTTGGGCACCTCTTCAGATATTTCTGGAACTCAATTTAAATACGCCCGCTTACGACAGTAATTTAAAGACCGTACATAATCAGTACATGTACGAGTGGGTGGCCCCGCAAAAGAACATTTTGTTAATAACGGGACATACGCATCAGCCAGTATTTGTATCGCTTACCTATTTGGAGCGATTATTTAGCCGGTTGCAGAAAGCAGAAATTGAAAATGATGCTGCAACGGTTGAAAAACTCAAGACAGAAATTAAAGTGAGAAAAGTGATGGAGAATACAATAACCAACTTTTCAGCATATGAGCCTACCTATTTCAATACCGGCTGCTGTTGTTATAATGATGGTGATATTACCGGAATCGAAATCGCCGATGGATTTATACGTTTAATTAAGTGGGAGTATAGTAAAGTAACTATCTCAGAACGGTCTGTTTTGGAAGAACTGCCGCTAACTGAACTATTTAAAAATAAACTCCCAAAGAATATGGTATAATTTCCGCTTCCGCGGATTAAAATAATTTATATCCCAGGCTAAAATTGAAGAGTCTCAACTTAGTATCGTCATAACCAGTTCTGCTAATTTTAGTTAAGCCGTGTTCGTAACGCAGATCTAAAGTTATTTTTTTAATATCTAAACCGGCACCAAATTGCCATGCTGTAGCCCGATCATTATAATCAAACCTAAGAACCTCAGTGGAGTACGACTTCTCGTTGCCGGTTGCAAAAGAAATTACCGGACCTGTATTTAGTCTTCCGCCTATTCCTCCTAGCCCAATTTTAGTGCCTAGTAAAATCGGGATATCAACCCTTGGAAAATCTACAGTCTTAGTATTCCCTTGTTCATCTTTAACATCAGTTTTTTTAACTGTGTAATAAAGCTCCGGCTGAATATGAAGGCCTAATGCACCAGCTCTCGCCCAAATCCCTATTAAATAACCAGCTCGATTACTGCTTTCCAGGCTCTGCTGGCTGGCAAATTTGGTAAGATTTGTTCCCGCTTTTACACCAAGATCAAAATTTGGGATGACCTGCGCACTTGCAACTGCTGATGAAAGAAGAGATATAAAAAAGAAGCACGACTTTTTCATGACATTTTTGATTAAGTAAAGCATAATTGAGACCTAAAATCAGTCTTAATTGTTGTTAACAAAGAAAAACAGATTTTGTCTTAATTGTCAAATTTAATTTACGCAGCCATCTAAATTCTATAACATTTATATCTCATCGTATTATAGTGTAACCCCTGATACTGGCTTCTCGTAAAATCAGGAAAATAATTGGCTTTAAAATGAATCAGCGTAAAGCATCCAAAGATGCGGTATTACCACTCATTGCATTATGCTTTGTGTGCATTTTAAGTTCCAGTCGTTATGCATACTCTCAAGCTATTGATTGCGGCTCTGGAGCGGCAGCCGTTCAAGTTAGTTACGGTAACAGTGTTTCCCCAAATAGTACAGTAAATTATCCGGAACGGGCTTTCGATAATGATGTGAATACTTATTCTATACTCCATGTTCATAATCAACAGCACAGTGTGGAAATCGTCCAGATCGTATCGTTTTCAACAACATCTTCTACGAGTGATATTGTCAAACTTTACCTTTCATCACTAGCTAACTTAGACACCCATTATGATGTTACAGCGCAGGCGTATTAATATACATCAGGCGCAGGAATTGGAACAGCCGTTGGATCGCTCCAAACCATTACCGGATTGCCCTTTATACCTCCTTCCAGTAATGCACCTCAGGAATACACTTTTTCGCCCAATGCTATATTCAATCGCATCAGAATTGGCATAAAAGCCAGGAATAATGGAAATCATAGCGGAGAACTTAATCTGCACCATGTTCAGCTAACGCCTCCTGCGCCAACTTCAGATGCTGATGGCGGAAACAGTGCTTTTGAAGTATGCGAGGGAAATATTACGCTTTCGGTTAACAATCCGTCGTCTAGTTATGAGTATAAATGGTACCAAAATAATGTCTTGTTATCAGGTGGCAGCTCAGGTCAATTAGCACTTAACCTTCTCTCAGGAACCTTTACTTACCAGGTTACTGCCTTAAGAACAGGTTGTCCAACCACAGCCGAATCTCCAAGGCACACCATTACAGTAACATCTAAACCTAAACCGTTCACACCTATAATCGCATTAACAAACTAAAATATATAACATGAAAAATGTCTTTAATAATTTTTTGAAACCCTTCCTAGTATGTTGCTGCTTTATTTTTGGAAGTACTGCTTTCGCGCAAACATATGATTTATATCTGTGCAACACGGCTACAGCAACCTTGGTTCCCAATGCAGCATCGTATACAACTGCTGATTCTATTATTTGGAAAGTGACCAACCCCGCGGGTGTCGAAAGTTTTGCACTAAAGACTGTTGGAACGAGCCCAAATTATCCCATCCCAACAAATTTAACAACCGGTTTATATTCTTATACGGTTACTGTTAAGTCTGCAGCGGGTTGTCCGGGAGATCCTTCAACAGCTAAAACTGTTTATAAATTACCTGTGATGACGGTGGATATCGCAAATCCTAGTGTAGCAACCTATTGTACAAATGCAACAACACCTTCATCGACGATAGTGGCTACCGCACAATTAGATGCAGGGGCGGTAACATCTCTTCCTTCAGGGATAACTTTAGGCTATTCATGGACTCATTCAAAAGATTTGGCAGCTTATACCAATTCTGAATCGGTAATTGGCACAGATAACGCAGGCACCGCCTTATCCAATACTTTTACTATGAACACCACTGCTGTTGGATCTTATCGCTTTAGAGTTACTGCAAACTATGAATTCGGATCTCTTGTGAATAGATCATCTGATAACGCAGGATGTGCGTCGTCTTCTTCTACTGTAAGAACAGTAGTTGTTGCACCTCAACCAACTCAACCAACTATCACAATTCAATAACATAGAGATAACGATACCAGGAGATAAGCCATAATCCAAATACTTTGGATTATGGAAAGGCATAATGTTAAAAAGAGAGATAAAAAAATACATATTATTTATCCTGATCTTTTCATTCAGGTTATTGGCATTCTCCCAAGGAAATGCAAATGGCCCAATTATGCAATCTATCCAAATCGAACCAGGCAAATCAATAGTATTTAAAGCTGATGCTGTGGATGGTATAAAATACCAATGGTATAAAAATAACAAGGCCATTAGCGGTGCAATACAACAAACTTTAACCGTTGCAACACCCGGAGACTACACCGTTATTGCTTTTAATACAGCAGATTGTAGTTCTATCATTTCAGAGCCATTCAAAGTATCCTATTATAATGAAACCAATCTAACCATTCTTAAAAAATCCGACAACAGCACCACGCCTGTAAACACTCCATATGAGTACATGATTAAAGTAACAAACCAGGGCCCCGGAAGAGCTACTAACATTGTGGTTAGCGATGTTTTACCTGATGGATTAATCTGGAAAGGAGCATCGATTTATGATTCGGGAACGGTTAACTATAATGCTGAATCGAATGCAATTACCTGGAAGATGGATTCCCTCGCAACAAGCAAAAGCTCTGAAATAAGATTTACCACAGAATCAGTGAACCCTGGCGAAGTTGCAAATACCGCAACGGTTTCTGCCAGTGAAACAGACACAGACCTGAGCGACAATTCCTCAACAGACAAAAAAACAATTACTGATCTCTCTATACCAAATGTGTTTACACCAAATGGTGATGGGGTAAACGACCAATTCGAAATCCGGAACCTGAACATCTATAAGGAAAATAAGATCTCCATAATTAACCGCTGGGGAAACGCAGTTTTTGAGATGAAAGACTATAATAACCTCTGGGATGGAAACGGCCTTGATGAAGGCACCTATTTCTATGTACTTGAAGTTAAAAATGCTACCGGAAAAGGTAAAGCATTTAAAGGTTACATCACCTTACTAAGAAAAACTACTACTGCAGGAAAATAGCGTGAGAGAAATGAGAAGGGTAATTATTCTGCTAAGCATATTTTTAAAGAGCTTCCTCTGCATGGCTCAGCAAGATGCGCAGTTTAGTCAGTACATGTTTAATGGCTTGTACATCAACCCTGCTTATGCTGGGTATAAAGAACAAGCCAACATACACTCATTCTACCGCTCGCAATGGACAGGTTTTATGGGAGCGCCGCAGACAATGTCGCTAGCCGGTGATCTTGTACTAAAAGAAGGAAATGTTGGGGTCGGCTTACTACTCTCCAACGATTTTACGGGAGCACAAAGTAACTTTTCAGCCTATGCAAATTAT
>DASWMZ010000224.1:0-67352 GCA_036399495.1 Pedobacter sp. | reverse complement strand
ACCAGCTGCGTGTCCGTTCGAATTTGTTAACACAATAGTCGGTCGATAATACTTTTCCGTAAGTCTCGACGCCACAATTCCAATTACTCCCTTGTGCCAGTCTTCCTGGTAAACCACAGTAGTTTTCCGCTCAATTTGAGTAGGATCATTATCGAGCATCGCCAGTGCCTGTTCGGTTATAGAACTATCGAATTCTTTTCTCTCTGTATTTTTTATGTTGATGGCAAGACTCTGTGTTCTCGCCGCTACTTCATCATCGGCGATGAGCAAACTAACCGAATGCTTGGCGTCATCAATCCGCCCGGCGGCATTAATGCGTGGACCGATCATAAAAACCACATCGGTAATTGTGTATTGCTTTTTGCCCGAAAGTTCTATAAGCGCTGATAATCCGCTACATGGCGACTCATTCAATTTCTTCAATCCAAACCATGCCAAAACCCGGTTTTCGCCGGTAAGGGGTACAATATCCGAAGCAATACTTACAGCAACTAAATCAAGGTAGCAGCAAATGTCTTCGAACGGGATATCATTTTTTTGAGCGTATGCTTGTACCAACTTAAAGCCAATACCACAGCCTGAGAGTTCTTTATAAGGATATTCGCAATCATTTCGCTTCGGATCGAGTACAGCAACAGCTTCGGGTAAAATGCTTCCCGGAGTATGGTGGTCGCAAATAATGAAATCAATGTTCAGGCTGTTAGCGTAATCAACCTTGTCTACTGATTTTATACCGCAGTCGAGGGCAATTATTAAGCTATAACCATTTTCATTAGCGTGATCAACCCCCTGGAAAGAAATGCCATAACCTTCTTTGTATCTATCAGGAATATAATAATCAAGGTGCTTGTGATATTTGCGTAAGAAACTGTAAACCAAGGCTACGGATGTAGTGCCATCAACATCGTAATCTCCGTAGATTAAAATTTTCTCTTCTGCCTGGATTGCCTGCTCAATACGGAGGATTGCCTTCTCCATATCCCGCATCAAAAAGGGATCATGCAAATGGCACAGATCAGGCCGAAAAAAGCAACGCGCATCTTCAAAAGTAGTAATGCCTCTCTTCACCAAAAGGGAAGCCAACACTTCCTCAATCTGAAGCGATTGCATTAATTCCCGGATAGCTTTTTGGTTAGTTACTTCCTTCTCTGCCCACCTTTTTTGCATATCTTTGTTAAGGTCTAACGGGTAAATATACTATATAAATAGAAATTTATCCCGCATCAGTTTGTAAGTAATTCAGTTCCAAATAATCAATTTTGTGAAGGTACACGCGCTTTACGAGGGCTCTTATTCTGTAGATAGTTCGAAGAAATTTTTACCCTTTGATCCGGCAATTCATCAGGCCAAAGACCGTCCTGCATCCTTATTTGTTTACGTTCAGCCGTTCTTGCTGGAGACTTCGACAGGATTAATGGTTCTTGACACTGGTTTAGGATTTAAGAATGCCCAAGGCCAATTAATTCTTCATGAAAATATCCGCAAAGCGGGATTTGATTACCGCGATGTAAATTACGTGCTTATGTCGCATTTGCATTACGACCACTCGGGTGGGATGATCTTTGAAAACAATGGTAAAATGGAGCTTAGTTTCCCAAACGCCGAATATGTAATTCAAAGAGGTGAGTGGGAGGCGGCATATAGCTCGAGTTCTAAATCGTACCGGACCGAAATATTTGATATAGTGCAGCGAAGCGGAAGCATACATTTTATCGAAGGAAATGGAAATTTGACTGAGGCTGTTAGCTACGAATTAACCGGTGGCCATTGCGAATACCACCAGGTATTTCTGATTGAAGAAGGGAATGAAAAAGTGTTTTTCGGTGCGGATGTTTTGCCTGAACCTGAACAATTGCTTAGAAAGTTTAAAGCCAAATACGATTTTGACGGTGCCAAGTCTATGGAGCTCCGTGAAAGTTTCGGCAAGCTGGCTGCACAACAAAACTGGACTTGTTTATATTATCACGCCAAGAGTCAGCCAATTTCAAAAGTTACCGAACAAGAGGGTACTTTTAAAATACTTCCCGTTTAATATAAGCTAATTAATTCTTGGCAATTAAGTTGAATGAGATTTCGAAATCATCGTCAATTGCCTTATCTCCTATATCTCCAAAAAAGTTTTTTGAGCGATACTTGATTCCGTATTTCGTGCGGTCGACTTTTACGTTTTTGGCGACAGCAACAACTGTATTTTTTTCTCTTTTGATCGTTGCCGGAAAAGTAATTGCATTTGTCACTCCTTTTATGGTAAGATTGCCGGTTACGTTTGCCCGTTCTTTACCAGTTGCCTTAACACTGGTGATTTGAAATGTTGATGAGGGATGATTAGCCACTGAGAAAAAATCATCACTCTTTAGGTGACCTAATAATTTATCGTATGAATTCCCCTTCAAATCGCTAATATCAATACTGGTCATATCGATGTTTACTGAGCCGCTGTTCAAATTTTTGCCATTAAACATCAGGCTTCCTGATGATATTTTTATAGTGCCATTATGCCTTCCGCCTATTTTGCTTGCGGCCCACTCTATCGAAGAGTTTTTATTGTCTACAACAAACGTTTCCGTGGCAACGGGTTTAAACGAGAAAAATAGTATTACGAGAAAAGCTGGGATCAAAAATTTCATGTTGATTTAACGTTAAAAATGTAAATATAATACAACTGCGTTATTCTACCTCATGAAAAGGATAACGGTAATCTTTTGCAGGGTCAAAGGTTTCCTTAATTGTTCTCGGAGAAACCCAGCGAAGCAGATTGATCATCGAACCCGCCTTATCATTAGTTCCAGAGCCGCGGGCCCCTCCAAATGGTTGCTGCCCAACTACAGCACCAGTACATTTATCATTGATATAAAAGTTTCCGGCCGAGTTGCGCAAAGCGATTGTTGCCTGCTCAATTACATATCTGTCTTGTGCAATAACGGCACCTGTTAATGCATAAACGGAGGTATTGTCAATAATTTTTAATGTTTTTTCAAACTCTTCATCCGGATAAACATGGATAGTAAGAACCGGGCCGAATAGTTCTTCGCACATGGTTTGATAATAAGGGTCTTTAGTAACAATTACCGTTGGCTCGATGAAATAGCCTTCAGATTTATCGTGATTCCCGCCTGCAATTACTTCTAATGCCGGGTCGTTTTTAGCAGCATCTATCGCCTTACTTAATTTATCAAACGACTGTTCGTTAATAACCGCGTTAACAAAATTACTGAAGTCTTCTACCGGCCCCACCTTGATGGAAGCTAAATCTGCCAGCACTAATTCCTTAACCTGCGGCCAAACAGACTGCGCAATATAAACTCTTGAAGCGGCAGAACATTTCTGTCCCTGATATTCGAAGGCACCCCGAACAATTGCCGTACTCGCCACTTTTACATCAGCAGAGCTGTGAACCAGGATAAAATCTTTGCCTCCTGTTTCACCAACTATCCGTGGATAGGTTTTGTATTTATGGATGTTTGTGCCAATAGTTTTCCAAATCTCCTGGAAGACCTTAGTTGAACCAGTAAAATGAATGCCTGCAAAATCTTTATGATTGAAGATTACCTCTCCGGCAGCTGGCCCATCCACATAAATTAAATTTATAACCCCATCAGGAACACCGGCCTCCTTGAATATTTGCATAATTACGTTGGCAGAGTACACTTGTGCGTCTGCTGGTTTCCAAACAACGACATTTCCCATCAAGGCAGCAGATGCCGGAAGATTTGCGGCAATTGCTGTAAAATTGAAAGGTGTAAGGGCGAATACAAAACCTTCAAGTGGACGCTGCTCAACCCGATTCCAAACGCCTTTCGGCGATACCGGCGGTTGCTGCGAATAAATTTCAGAAAGGTATTGTACGTTAAAACGTAAAAAATCCACCAATTCACAGGAAGCATCAATCTCCGCTTGATAAGCATTTTTTGATTGAGCCATCATGGTTGCGGCATTCAATTTATAGCGGTACGGGCCGGACGCCAGCTCAGCAGCCTTAAGAAAAATAGCTGCACGCTGTTCCCATGCCATATTTTCCCATTTGCTTTTCGCTGATAAGGCAGCATTTATAGCATCTTCCACATGGCTCTTATTTCCTTCATGGAAATAGCCAATAACCTTGCGGTGATTATGCGGCGGTCGTATTTCCTTTTTTACTCCCGTTCGCACTTCTTCGGCTCCAATGTACATCGGAATATCTGCTTCATCCGCGTAAGCGTTATTTAAAGCTTCCTTTAAAAGCTTGCGCTCATTGCTGCCCGGAGCATAATTTAGAACGGGTTCATTAACTACTGCCGGTACTTTAAAAAATCCCTTAGTCATACTGCAATTTAATAAATTAATTAGGCGAACGGTATAGTAAGAACTGTTCCGCGGGTTATTTTATTATGAATTTTGCGAAGCTTTCATCCCGCTTTAAGCAAAGAATGTAATTGTTATCTTTACCTCATGCAGTATTTGCGCCTTCTTTTACTTCCATTCTCACTTATTTATGGATCTATTATCTGGCTCAGAAACGCGATGTATGATGCCCGAATTTTCCGCTCAGAAAAATTTTCGGTTCCGGTAATTTGCATTGGTAATTTGGTGGTTGGGGGTGCCGGAAAAAGTCCAATGGCTGAATACATTATACGCCTGCTGAAAGAAAAAGCAAGAGTTGCTGTATTAAGCAGGGGTTACAGACGCAGAACAAAGGGATTTCGATTGGTTAAACCGGATGATTTGGTCGTCAATACCGGCGATGAACCCTTACAGTTTAAAAAGAAATTTGAGGATATAACCGTCGCTGTGGTGGAAAAAAGAGTTGAAGGAATTAATCAGCTGAAAGATAATCATGATGTGATTGTGCTTGATGATGCATTCCAGCATCGGTCAGTTAAAGCGGGTTTAAATATTCTTCTTTTTGATTATAGCCGTCTTAACAATTTCTTTTTAATGCTTCCGGCAGGCAACTTCCGTGAACCATTCTCCGGTAGAAAACGTGCAGATATTCTGATGATTTCTAAATGCCCTGAGAATTTATCAGATACTGAAAGAGCTGAAATAAAAAAAAGAGTTAAACCCTTTTCGAACCAGAGTCTGTTTTTCTCCTTCCTGGCTTATGGAAATTTGATTTCCCTAAATCTAAATGACGAAAAGCCATTAGCTGCCATTACAAAGGATACTACGATTATTTTGCTGACAGGTATAGCTAATCCTCAGCCATTGCACAAGAAGCTCGAAGGTTTTTCAAATACAATCATTCATCACGATTATCCCGACCATCACAACTTCAGCACCGGAAATATTACTAAACTTGCAAGTGAGTTTAAATCCTGCATATCAACTAAAAAGTTAATCATCACCACCGAGAAAGATTCCCAGCGATTACAATCTGGCTCTTTAATGGAACTTTTAAAAGATTTGCCGGTTTATTACCTGCCGATATCAGCTAAAATTCATCAGCCTGATGAAGCCAGGTTTAATGCTTTAATCGAAAATTATGTTGCAGAATATATACAGCACAACAGCATACATCAAAAATAAAATCGGTGATTTCGTTCCTGAAATTGGAATCATCCTGGGAACAGGACTTGGAGGATTGGTCAACGAAATTGAAATTCAGCATAAGCTGATGTATTCAAACATTCCCAATTTCCCCATATCTACGCTTGAATTTCATTCCGGCAGGCTGATTTTTGGAATACTTCAAGGCAAAAAAGTAGTGGCAATGCAGGGCCGGCTTCATTTCTATGAAGGATATGATATGCGCCAAATAACCTTCCCCGTAAGGGTGATGAAGATGTTGGGCATAACGAATCTTTTTGTTTCAAATGCCAGCGGTTCTTTAAATCCAGACTATAAAACGGGCGATCTGATGATTATTGAGGATCATATCAATTTGCAGCATGATAACCCGTTGCGAGGTAGAAACTTCGAAGAACTTGGTCCACGGTTTCCTGATATGAGTGAACCTTATAATAGAGACTTAGTTAAAAAAGGGATGGAAATCGCCGTTACAAATAACATAAAATGCCATAAGGGCGTTTACGTTTCTGTGCCCGGCCCCAATCTTGAAACTAAAGCAGAATACAGATATTTAAAAATTATTGGCGGCGATGCTGTTGGAATGAGTACGGTGCCCGAAGTTATTGTGGCCAATCACATGGGGTTGCCGGTTTTTGCCATTTCCGTGCTTACGGATGAGGGATTCCTGGAAGATCTCCAACCAGTTTCTGTCGAAGATATTATTAAGGTGGCTGAAACAGCAGAGCCTAAAATGACTACAATCTTAAAAGAACTGATCGCATCTTTGTAATGAAACGCATTCTCCTGGTCATTTCTCTATCTTTTATTCTTTACGGAAAGACAAGTTTCGCCCAAACGGAGGATCCGCGGATGCGAGAGCCAAGAGGTGTGATAAAACCAGCGAAGCCAAAGCCTGTACAGGATGTAAATGCGGAACTTGACTCATTAAGAAAGATCGAAGATGAAGGCCGTGATACACTAATTATTACTTCAAAATTTATACGGTATACAACCCTTGGTTTATTGCAGGATAGTACCCAAACACTGACACTGGACACTACATTTCGGAACTTTCACAATTATAATCCATTAAATCAGCCGCAAAGACCCACTGTAAATCTTGGCAATTTCGGGCTCGCTTACCGGGAAATGTTGTATTCGCCTTCTCAAACTATTGGATTCGATCCAGGTTTTCATTCGCTCGATGTATATCGCTTAACCCAGGATTCTATTCGGTATTATAAGGCCAGAAGTCCTTTTACTGCATTGAGCTATATAAATGGAAATTTGAAAGAGCAGGTATTCAGAGTCACACATTCTCAAAACATTAAGCCTAACTGGAACATTGGAGCAAATTATTTTCGGGTAGGTTCGGAGGGGTTTTACCGTAATCAAAAAGGAGATCACTTAAATGCAGCTGTGTTTACCTGGTATGAATCCAAAAATAAGCGTTACAATTTGCTTGCAAATGCACTTTTTAATACCCTAAGGGCAGCTGAAAATGGTTCAATAGTTAATGATTCAATCTTTACAGCTACAAAATCTAACCGAAGCGGCACTGAGATAGTGAGGTTAGGAAACGGGTCCAGAAGGTTTGATAAGCAGGAATCCCCTCATCAAGAATGGAAGCATAAGGAGTACTTTTTTAAGCAGTTTTATTACATCGGAAGGCTGGATAGTGCAGCGGCAAATTCAAATATCCTTCCTACACAAAGAATTTCCCACGCCTTCAATTACTCTAATCGGAGCTATAAGTTTTTCAAAAATGAGCTTCAGGATTCAATAAATTTCGCGTTGCCCAGGTTTGCAAACGATACTATCCCACTTACAAACGATTCTACAAATGTTAAGAATCTTAGAAATGAGTTTATGTATAGTTTCTATTTGAGGGGACGCTCTGTAAGCTTTATTAAAAATGAGCTAAAGCTTGATGTGGGCTTGCAACATGATTTATATTGGTATACCCAGCGAAGTGATACAGTAAGATTCCGAAATCCGCTGAAATCAAATACAGAATATCAAACCAGCAAATTTCAGAATATAACCCTCAAAGCAAATATTGGGTATCAATTTAGTGATCGTGTATCGATAACCGGAAACTTACAGCAAATAGCTCAGGGAAGAAACGCCGGTGATTTTATGTACGATGCACAAACACAAATTTTGTTGAGCCGATCTGTCGGGAGAATTGTTCTGGGTGCCTTCCTGCAAAATAAATCTCCCGAGAGAATCTATGAACGGGTCAATTATACATATCATCAATGGGAAGAGAACTTTCAAAAGACAAAAACAAGTAACCTGTCTTTCGCTTACATCAATCCCAAGTTCGGGTTTAGTGCAAAAGCAGATTATTATCTTATCGGGAATCATCTGTATTTTGAGGCCGCTAAAGACTCCTTTCAAATTAAACCGGCTCAATTTGATAAGAACATCAATTTAATAAAGCTAACGCTTTCTAAGCGGTCGCGCCTTGGCAAGTTTAACCTCGAAAACTTCCTGGTATATCAAAAGACGGATTTTACAAGCATATTAAGAACCCCCGAGCTTTATACTTACAATAGTTTTTATTTTGGGAGTCGCATATTCAAAAGCATTACGGCTAACTTAGGTATTGATGCCCGCTGGAATAGTCCATTTCCGGCACCGTCTTACGCCATAAATGTGAGTCAATTTTATAACGGAGATGATGTTGAGTTTGAGTCTTATCCGATAGTTGATATCTGGGCGAAATTTGCGTTAAAACGAGCTAATATCTTTTTACGGTACGACTATGTAAACCAGGGTCTATTATCGAAAGGTTATTATACTGTCGACAGATATCCGATGCCGAATAAGCTTTTAAAGTTTGGTGTTACCTGGAATTTTTACGATTAGCTTTTTTTGCTTCCGCTAAAAACTAGGTCTTTTGCTTCTTTTTCTTTGCTGCCGGGAACAACACGTTATTTAAAATTAGTCGATAGCCCGGCGAATTAGGATGCAATTTCAATTCAGTAGGTGGATCGCCAACCGCATGTTGGTAATCTTCCGGATCATGGCCGCCATAAAAAGTAAACTGACCTTTTCCTAGTTCCCCATGAATATACCGCGCTTCATTAACCGATTTAGTCTGGCCCATTACTAAAACATCCGGCTTGATCTGTTCCTTTTTAAAAGCCGTGGTTTGTCCCATAAAACCTCTCACAACTTTATCATGATTCTGCGTGAGCATTGTTGGAACAACATCCCATTTAGCGGAGAAATCAAAAAGTGTAAAATAATCATTTGTGCGATCCAGCATCCTTGATTCAGTAGCATCAATAGAAGAAAACTCGTAATGGTAAGGGTTTACGTCAAGCCTGAAATCTTTAAAAGCGAAGGTCTTGCTAAAGTCAAGTTTAGATTGTGCGTTCGGATCGGCTCCATCGCCATCAAACATGCTTTCACAAATATCAATACCTTCTGCCGCCAGGGCTATATCGTAACTATCGGTTCCGGAGCACATGGCGAAAAGAAAACCGCCCCCTGCGCAAAATTCTTTTATGCTCTTTGCAACAGCCAGTTTCATTTGAGAAACTTTTTTAAATCCCAGTTTAGCAGCCGTTGCTTCTTGATGCTTTACATCTTCAATGTACCAACTTGCCGTACGATAGGCAGACCAAAACCTCCCAAACTGACCAGTGAAATCTTCGTGGTGCATGTGTAACCAGTCGTATTTTGGAAGATTGCCTTTTAAAACTTCTTCGTCATAAACGATGTCGTACGGGATCTCCGCATAAGTCAGCACAAGTGTTACGGCATCATCCCAAGGCAGTTTATTTTTTGGAGAATAGACAGCGATCTTTGGTGCCTTTTCAAGTTTTACCAATTCCATATTTACCGATGGTTCTGATATTTCGGTTAAAATTGCCGTTACTTTAGAATCCGTTATAACCTGATAAGTTACGCCTCTTAACTTACATTCGTTCTCTAAGGGCGAAGCATATTTGAATAGAAAACTGCCTCCTTTATAATTTAGTAGCCAATCAGCCTCGAGGCCGTTTTTTAAAGTCCAGAAAGTAATGCCGTATGCTTTTAAATGATCCTTCTGTTCCTCATCCATTGGGATGAGGATTGAGGCCGCTTTCGTGTTAAGCGATAAGATTATAAGAAGGAAACCCCCGAACCATTTTAACATGTATGCAATAACGCTATTTACACTTGAAAAAATATAACTACACTCAATTATTGATTTTAAAAATTACTAAGTCAATGTATTTAAATAATTACCTTTGCCCTCTTGTTAAATAATCAACTTATGAGCAAAGCGATAATTAAAACTGAAAAAGGCGACATGACCGTAGAATTCTACGACAAAGATGCGCCTAACACTGTGGCTAACTTTTTGGGCCTCGCTAAAGAAGGATTTTATAACGGAGTGACGTTTCATCGTGTCATTCCTGATTTTGTAATTCAAGGCGGCGATCCAACCGGAACAGGTGCTGGCGGTTCAAAAACCAAAATAAAATGTGAACTAACAGGTGATAATCAATATCACGACAGAGGTGTATTATCAATGGCACATGCTGGCCGCGATACTGGCAGCTCACAATTCTTTATCTGTCATAGCCGCACCAACACAGCACACTTGGACCGTAATCACACTTGCTTTGGTAAAGTAATTGAGAATGTTGATGTGGTTGATGCTATCAATGCAGGCGATAAAATTTTAGGAGTTGACGTTATCGAAGAATAGGTCTGAGATTTAATAACCCGATGCAGGAAACACGGATTTCTCATCTCTAATATCTCAAATCCCTTATTTCAGAAAAAATGAATTTAAAAGGCTTAGTTGCAGTTTCCGGGAAACCGGGTTTGTATAAAATCATCGGACAAAACAAAACAGGTTTTGTTCTTGAAAGCTTAGATGAGCAGAAGGTAAAGCTGATCGTTAACCTTACTACTGCAAAACTCGCATCTTTAGAAGACATAACCATTTTTGGTGAAGACGGTGATTTGAAGTTGGTTGATGTGTTAGAAAACATGAAAAGCGCGGCTTCTATTCCTGATCCAAAAGGCGATGGTACTACTTTAAGAAAGTTTTTCAGAGAAGTAGCCCCAGCTCATGATGAGGATAGGGTTTATGCTTCAGACATGAAGAAGATTATTACCTGGTTTAACCTGATAAAAGATCTTCCATTGTTTACAGAAGAGGTGGGAACTTCTCAGGATGAGAAGGATAATTCTTCAGAGCCTGTTGAAGAAGTAGAAGTAATACCGGAAGAAACTAAGCCGGTAAAAAAAGCAAAGAGTAAAATAAAGAAAGCTGAGTAATCAGCTTTTTTTGTTTACAGATAATATATTATCGCACCAAGCAGCAAGCCGATAATAATCATCAACCAAAATCTCTTTTGCTCCTTATCAGGATCAATACCTTTATATCGATAATTTCTTTGTTTCATATTTATTCGTGGTGGTAGGGCTCTCCCTTTAAAATGGTGAAGGCTCTATAAAGTTGCTCTACAAAAAACAGTCGTACCATTTGGTGCGAAAAAGTCATTTTGGAAAGCGATAGTTTTTCATTAGCCCGTATTAATAAGCTGTTGTCAAAACCATATGGCCCGCCAACTATAAAAACAAGATGCTGAATACTTGAAAGCATTTTCTTATTAAGTGAATCCGAAAATCTGGTTGATGAAAGTTCTGTTCCTCTTTCATCAAGTAAGATAATATAATCGGTGTTGATTATGTTTTTGGAAATTATTTCAGCTTCCTTAACTTTTTGTTGTTCTTCACTTAAGCTTTTTGTGTTTTTCAACTCGGGTATTTCTACCATCTCAAACTTAATATAATGTTTTAAGCGTTTAAGGTATTTTTCAATACCCTCCTTCAGGTAATTGTCTTCAGTTTTCCCAATTGTAAGGAATGTAATCTTCATCGCATCTAATGAATTTATCAAATGTACCTCTATATTTGAATTGCTTTGGCAATAAATCTGGCTTATAAAAACTAAATACTACGTTGTGAACGTATATAAGTTTATAAACACAACAAGATGAAGAAAACTTTGTATGTTCTGGGATGTCTGTTAAGCATTGCTTTTTACTCTTGCGGGCAGGAAAGAAAGCCAGCTAAGACCAGTACGGTAAAAAATGAAAAAAAGATGGAATACAATAAATTAACACCCGAAGAGGAGCGCGTAATAGTTCATAAAGGAACCGAATATCCGGGTACGGGTAAGCTTTTAAATAACAAGGAAAAAGGAACGTACACCTGCAAACGTTGTAATAATCCGCTTTATTTATCAGATACTAAATTTGATTCGCATTGCGGATGGCCAAGTTTTGATGATGAGATTAAAGGAGCCGTAAGGCATATTCCTGATCCAGATGGGATGCGAACAGAAATTGTTTGCGCAAAGTGTGGCGGGCATTTAGGTCACGTTTTTAAAGGAGAAGGATTTACGGCTAAGAATACACGTCATTGTGTGAATTCCGTTTCGATGAATTTTGTGCCTGCGGGTAAGTAGGAGAACTTAAAGCTTGTTTATTTTGAATCCTAAAAGTGGAAAACTTTTGGGATTTCTTTTTGGAAGAAAGTCTAGATTAGAATCAAACTATAATCCTTATTGTTAGATATCAAGATGTCCAAACATGAAGTCATCTCTTGTGAAAGATGCAGTTCACGTATCGAATGCAAGGCAAATGCTTATACGAAATGTCAATGTTCTTTTGTAAAGTTAGACTTAAATGAGGTGCAATATGTAAGCGAAAACTTCGATGGTTGTTTATGTGCCGCATGTTTAGTAGCTCTTAAGAATGAGTATCAGCATTTAATTTCTGCAAACTGATAGCACTCCGCATTGATTATCCGTTTTGCCTTTCTTGAAAAAATTCTAACTTCACGCCCAAATTCGATTATGAAATTACTTGAAGGAAAAGTGGCATTAATAACAGGTGCTTCGAAAGGAATTGGACGTAAAATTGCCCAAAAATTTGCCGAGCATGGTGCTAATGTCGCCTTTACATATTTGTCTTCTGTAGAAAAAGGACTTGCTTTGGAACAGGAGTTGCAACAATATGGAACCAAGATTAAAGGATATCAATCTGATGCTTCAAAATTTGATCAGGCCGAGCAATTGATTAATAATGTGGTAGCAGAATTTGGAACAATTGATATTGTAGTTAATAATGCCGGAATCACTAAAGATGGTTTGCTAATGCGGATGAGCGAGCAGCAGTGGGATGAAGTACTTGAAGTGAATTTAAAATCAATCTTCAATATAACTAAGTCTGCTTCGAAAATTATGATGAAAAACCGTAAAGGTGTTTTCATCAATATGAGCTCTGTAGTGGGTGTACAGGGAAATGCCGGGCAGGGAAATTACGCTGCCTCTAAAGCGGGTATCATTGGGTTTTCAAAATCGATGGCTAAAGAATTAGGTTCAAGAAATATTCGTACAAACGTCATCGCTCCTGGGTTTATTAAAACTGAAATGACAGAAGTGCTAGATCCTAAAGTGGTAGAGGGATGGGAGGCTGGAATTCCGTTAAAACGTGCCGGCGAAACTGATGATGTTGCCAACGCTTGTGTATTTCTGGCATCTGATTTAAGTACTTATATAACAGGACAGGTTCTTGCCGTTGACGGTGGAATGCTTTAATTATATCCCTTTAAATAAAAAATGGCATATTTACGTTCAGTAGATATGCCATTTTTATTTCAGCTTCAATTTACCTCCACCACTTTTTTATGGTTGCTTTTCTGCATTCTGATGGGCATGGCATATGCGTTTTTGATGTATCGAACCGACCAGCTGAACAAGTCGTTATATAAATTATTCTTCCTTTTCAGAACATTAGCTGTAGCTATTATCGCCTTTTTGCTGTTTGCCCCGATGATTAAATTTATCAGCAAAAGCACAGAAAAGCCGCTTATCATTTTGGCTCAGGATAATTCTGCTTCTATCGCGTTATCAAAACCGGCCAACTTAAATCTTACAACATATACGCAGCAGTTTAAAGCACTTGAACAGGAGCTGTCGAAAGATTATGAGGTTAAATCGTTGACCTTTGGTGCATCCCTCAAAACGGGTTTGAATACGGGGTACAAAGAGTCTCTTACTGATATCAATGCGCTTTTTAAAAACATCAACGATCAGTACTCAAACAGAAATATTGGCGCGGTAATTATAGCCTCTGATGGTTTGTATAACCAGGGAGGAAATCCGGAATACGAGGCTCAAAATTTAAAATCGCCTATTTATGCAATAGCCTTGGGGGATACAATTCCTAAGAAAGACTTGTTGATTTCTAATGTCAACTACAACAACATCGTTTATCTTGATAACGATTTTCAAATTGAGGTTAATATTGAAGCGTATCAAAGTCGTGGATCAGTAAGTAGATTAACAGTAAATGATGCAAACGGTAGCCTTTATTCAAAGTCAGTACCCGTAAGTTCTAACGAATATCGTTTCACTATTCCAATAACCTTACCGGCAAAGAAAAAGGGAATTCAGCGTTTTACTATCAATCTTTCGCCCATTTCCGGGGAATTGTCTAAGGAAAATAATTCTCAAACAATCTTTGTTGAGGTGCTTGATTCAAAAAGCAAAGTGGTTATTCTGTCTAACTCTCCACATCCCGATATCTCCGCTATAAAGCAATCAATAGAAATTAATAAAAACTACGAAGTAAAGAGTTTCCTGGTTAGTGATTATAAAACTGCTGATGTTAAGGATGTGGGGTTGCTTATTCTGCATCAGCTTCCTGCGGCAGGAGTTGATATCAAACCAGTGTTACAACTGACGGAAGGTAAACCCGTATGGTTTATTCTCGGCAGTCAAACTAACATTAGTGCTTTTTCTCAACTTCAAAATTTGTTAACTATCAATCCCACCGGTGCTACCGAAGAAGTAGTTACTAATATAAATGCAGGATTTTATGATTTTACCTTATCAGCAAATACCAGAAACAGCATTCAAAACTTTAGCCCTTTAATCTCTCCGTTTGGAAACTATGCTCTTAAAGCTCAGGCTTCGGTATTGTTTAATCAACAGATTGGAAAGCTGATAACCGATAAACCTCTTTTAGTATTTTCAAAAGATGCTGGAAGGAAAACGGCGGTTCTGGCGGGGGAGGGGATTTGGCGATGGCGATTAGAAAATTTTAAAGAGACAGGAAATCATCAGGCGGTTGATGAACTTCTTTCTAAAATTACACAGTTCATGGTGACGAAGGACGACAAGCGAAAGTTTAGAGTGTATACTTCTAAGCCTACCTTCGACGAAAACGAACACGTAATTTTGAATGCCGAGTTGTATAATGATAATTACGAATTGGTTAATACACCGGACGTATCAGTTGTAGTTAAGAGTAAAAACAATAAGAGCTACTCTTATTTATTTTCAAGAACTTCCAATGGATATATTCTCGACGCAGGTATTCTTCCGGCGGGCGAGTATATTTATTCTGCATCAACGCAGCTAGGTAAAATTAAACATACAACTACCGGCCAATTTGCAATCTTAAAGCAGCAAACGGAATATCGCCAAACTACCGCCAATCATCAATTACTATATAATCTAGCGTCTTTAAATGCGGGGGAGGTCATCAATCCTTTAGATTTAAAAAGGATTCCGGAAAAATTAAGGAAGAATGAATTGATCAAAACTATCGCTTACGAAGACAAAAAATATGAAGATTTGATAAGTCTTAAATGGATATTTATACTGATAGTTATTGTTTTGTCTGCCGAATGGTTCCTGAGAAAACGCAATGGTGAATTATAGTTATTTATCTGGCTTTAAATAGAAATTATAATCCATCTTTTTGTGAGTCCACTTTCCTTCTAATACGCCCTCATAATTGGCTTTTCCAACAAATACCGACGTTAAAAGATTGTTTTTGTCAAAACAGTCTAGTTTCCAGATTAGCGTTTCATTGTTATAAGCCCCTATTATCTTAAATACTTGACTGCTTATTGCTTCGTAATAATTGCCTTTTAACTGAATGCTAGGGCTTTTATAGGTCTTAGAATCTTCTGTAGATTCTAAGACCATTTTGATATAGGAAAATTCTTTAATCTCGCCAACAAACTTCATTTTAAATTTATTGGAAGTTTCAGGTTGAATTAAACGCGCCTTACCGGGATGACCTAACCCGCCCAGGTTTACAGTTGATATTACCAAAAAGATAAGTATCTTAAATTTCATTTAAATCTTAAGATCAAATTAAGAGAATAGAAATTATTGAAGAAGATTTAATCTTTTATGGGTTTTTCGCGAATGATAACATAAACGTCTTCATCCTCTTTTTTCATTAAGTATTTTTCCCTGGCAAACTTTTCTAATCGTTCCTGATTAGTGCTAAGTTCTTCAAGATCAGTTTTCACTTTTTCTATTTCGCTTATATAAAAAGCTTTCTCTTCTTTAAACTTGCTTAGTTCAGAGCGATACTCGTATTGCGAAAGCAAATCATTACGGTCGAAAAATAGCATCCATATTACAAAACAGCAACTCGTTAAAAAGTATTTGTTTCTGAATAAATCTACTATCCTCTTCATGTTATACAAATATAAAAACATATGCAAGGTTTGCAACGCTTTAAATTACTCTTAATTTGTATAATCAAGCACTTCCTGTTTTTATATCTCGCCAAAACTCAATTTTTGTTGGGCTTTTGGAGAGATATACTTGTTGATTAAGCCACAAAAAAGCCTCAAACATCTTGCTGGATATTTGAGGCTCTGAGGTATTTAAAAGGGATTACTTCTTCAAAAACTTAAAGTTTTTTCCGATAAACTTTGCGTTCTCGCCTAATTCTTCTTCAATACGGAGTAACTGATTATATTTTGCTACCCTGTCTGAACGTGAAGCAGAACCTGTTTTAATCTGTCCGCAATTTAATGCTACAGCTAGATCAGCAATTGTTACATCTTCGGTTTCACCGGAACGATGAGACATAACCGAAGTGTAACCGTTTGTTTGCGCTAAAGAAACAGCGTTAATTGTTTCAGTTAAAGAGCCGATCTGGTTAACCTTCACGAGAATGGAGTTGCCTATATTCTTATCAATACCAGTTTGAAGTCGGGTAACATTGGTAACAAATAAATCATCACCAACTAGTTGAACTTTCGAACCGATTCTTTCAGTTAACAATTTCCAGCCATCCCAATCATTCTCGTCCATACCATCCTCGATAGAAATAATAGGGTATTTTTCAGTTAATTGAACAAGGTAATCAACCTGTTCGGCGCTGCTGAGGATAGCACCGTCTGCGCCTTCAAATTTCGCATAGTTGTATTTACCATCTTTGTAAAACTCAGATGCCGCACAATCAAACGCTAAGAAAATATCTTCACCTGCTTTGTAACCCGCTTTTTCGATTGCCTTGATAATGGTTTCAACAGCATCTTCAGTTCCATCAAACTTGGGTGCAAAGCCACCTTCATCGCCAACTGCGGTAGAAAGACCTCTATCGTGTAAAATCTTTTTTAGATTATGGAAAACTTCAGTTCCCCAACGTAATGCCTCGGAGAAGGAAGAAGCGCCTACAGGCATAATCATAAATTCCTGAAATGCAATTGGCGCATCAGAATGTGAGCCACCGTTTACGATGTTCATCATTGGAATAGGAAGTGTATTTGCGTTAACACCACCAATATAACGATATAGCGGCTGGCGGCTTTCCTGGGCAGCAGCTTTAGCAACTGCTAAAGAAACACCCAAAATCGCATTAGCACCAATCTTGCCTTTATTTTCGGTTCCGTCTACTTTAAGCATGATCGAATCGATAGTATTTTGTTCGAATACATCTAATCCTTTCAATTCTTTAGCCAGAATTTCATTTACATTTTTTACTGCTTCTAAAACGCCCTTACCTAAATATTTTGTTTTGTCGTTATCACGAAGCTCTACAGCTTCGTGCATGCCGGTAGAAGCACCCGAAGGTACTGCGGCACGACCAAGTATGCCATTTTCTGTAACTACATCTACTTCTATTGTAGGGTTGCCTCTTGAATCAAGTATCTGGCGGGCGTGGACGTCTAAAATTATGCTCATTCTATTAATTTTTTATTGTTGTATTATGAACTTAGTGTAAAGTACACACTAAGAATATTTTAGCAAAATTAGCATTTTTTTCGATATTGGTGGGTTGTTCAGAAAATCCTCCTGATTCTATTCGGGAGGGTTAATTCTCTATGCTTCCATGAAAGTTACAAATTGGTCGAATAAATACCGTGAATCGTGTGGGCCCGGCGAAGATTCGGGGTGATACTGCACAGAAAACGCTTTTTTATTCTTCACCCTGATTCCCTCAATAGAATTATCATTCAAATTCATGTGTGTAATTTCCACTTTATCAGAATTCTTTACGTCATCTGGAACAACTCCAAAGCCATGATTTTGTGAAGTGACTTCGCAATGGTTGATGATGATATTCTTAACAGGATGATTTAAACCACGATGCCCGTTAAACATTTTCATCGTTTTAATATCGTTAGCCAAAGCCAGCAGTTGGTGGCCTAAACAAATTCCGAATAGCGGTTTATCAGCCGCTAAGGCTTTCTTGACAGTTTCTACAGCATAAGGCATAGCTGCCGGATCTCCTGGGCCATTTGAGATGAAATAACCATTTGCACCCCATTTTTCCATTTCTTCGAAAGTGGTTTTGGCAGGAAAAACTTTCACGTAAACGTCTCTATCCTCAAAATTGCGCAAAATGTTTTTCTTCACACCCAGATCCAGAACCGCTACACGGTGTTTAGCATTTTCATTCCCATAGAAGTAAGGCTCTTTGGTAGACACTTGTGATGAAAGCTCAAGCCCATCCATCGATGGAACTTCTTTAAGCTTCGCTTTTAACTCTTCGATATCCAAAATCTCCGAAGAGATAATAGCATTCATGGCACCTTTATCACGTATGTGGCGAACCAGTGATCGTGTGTCAACATCAGAAATGCCAACTATATTTTCTTCCTGAAAATAATCCTGGATTGTTTTATCAGATTGCTTTCTACTAAAAGCGATGTTGAAATTCTTACAAACCAAACCGGCGATCTTAATATCACCCGATTCGATTTCTTCATCATGCACACCATAATTGCCAATATGAGCATTGGTGGTCACCATTATCTGGCCGAAATATGAAGGGTCGGTAAATATTTCCTGATAACCGGTCATGCCTGTATTGAAGCAAATTTCACCGGTTGTAGTGCCAATTTTTCCAGCAGCTTTGCCATGATAAACAGTTCCGTCAGCAAGCAATAAAACCGCAGGCAATTTGGTGTAATATGTCATTTTGATATATGTTGGTTAAATTTCTTACTCGTATTAAGCCTAAATTCCTGATTTGAATTTAGTTGAGGATTAAAAAAATAAAAAAATTGGGTTTTCCCGGAAGAATTTCCGGCTGCTGAGAGCAACAGGGTGAAGCAGTTTACTTCAAATTTCACAAGGGACAAAAGTATAAAATTTCTCTGCTTATACAGGATAAAAGCGAAAAAAACTTCCGATTGGATTTTACTTTCTACATTTGTTTGTAGAATATATATCAATGTCTGTACATAAGGAAATAAAACGCATTACTACCAATACGCTTCAAGAAATGAAGTTGAAAGGTGAGAAGATCGCTATGCTAACCTCATACGATTTTTCGATGGCCAAGATTGTTGATGAGGCCGGTATTGATGTGATTTTAGTCGGGGATTCTGCTTCTAATGTAATGGCAGGTCACGAAACAACCTTGCCAATCACGCTCGATCAAATGATATATCATGCAGCTTCGGTAGTGCGAGCTGCACGCAGAGCATTGGTTGTAGTCGATTTGCCTTTTGGATCTTATCAGGGAAACTCAAAAGAGGCTTTAAATTCTGCCATCCGGATTATGAAAGAATCTGGCGCACACGCGGTAAAATTGGAAGGCGGCGAAGAAATCAGGGAATCGATTGAACGGATAATTATTGCCGGAATTCCGGTAATGGGCCATTTGGGGTTAACGCCTCAATCTATTTATAAATTCGGGACTTATACGGTAAGAGCTAAAGAGGAAGAAGAAGCCCAAAAGCTGAAAGACGATATTCTATCATTAGAAAATGCAGGCTGTTTTGGCGTAGTACTTGAAAAGATTCCTGCTGCGCTTGCAGCCGAAGTAACCAAATCTGTTCGCATACCCACAATTGGAATTGGCGCGGGTGCTGATTGCGATGGTCAGGTTTTGGTAGTTCATGATATGGTAGGTTTGACAAAGGGCTTTCGCCCGAGATTCCTTCGTCAATACCTTAATTTATATGATCAAATGAATAGCGCCGTGAAATCCTACATCACTGATGTGAAAAGCAATGATTTTCCCAGTGAAAAGGAGCAGTACTAACCTTTATTTATGAGGCATGAGTTTCATTATACCAGTTTAGACATCACCGATAAAGATGTTCTTTATGAGGATAACCACCTGATCGCCATAAATAAGCGTGCGGGAGATATTGTACAGGTTGATACCACAGGCGACGAATCTTTAGATGAAAAAGTAAAAAAATACTTAGCCAAGAAATATAACAAACCTAATGGCGCATTCCTCGGAGTCGTTCACCGGATAGACCGGCCTGTGAGTGGCGTAATTCTTTTCGCTAAAACAAGTAAGGCTCTTGACAGGATTAACGCCATGTTCAAAGGGCGGGAAATGCATAAAACCTACTGGGCAGTAGTACGGAAAAAACCTGTTCCCGAAACTGGAAACCTGGTGCATTGGCTTGTAAAGAATCCTCAAAAAAATGTTACCAAAGCCCATGATAATGAAGTTGCAGGAAGCCTTCGCTCCGAGCTGAATTACAAGTTACTAGGAGAATTAAACGGTTATTACCTGATCGAAGTAGACCCGATAACAGGTCGCCCGCATCAAATTCGAGTTCAGCTTTCAACCTTAGGATGCCCGATTGTAGGCGACAATAAATACGGATATCCCCGAGGGAGTTTGAAAAAGAGTATTTGCCTCCACGCTAAGCGACTACAATTTATTCATCCTGTTAAGAAAGAGCCTGTAGATATCTCCGCACCACTACCTAAAGATGGTTTTTGGGATAAGTTTGAAGAGTTTCAGTGATTTAAAATCGATACTTTGCTAAATGGGTAACTCGTTCATAAAAAAGTTCTTTAGCTGGTATATCAAAAGAATCATTAAAAAAGATTTTGCCTCTCTCACTTATAACAATATCACGGTAGACAATAATCGCTCGGTGTTATTATTAGCTAATCATTTTTCCTGGTGGGATGGCTTTTTACTATTTGAACTTAACAGACGGATATTCAAAAAGAAATTCCACGTAATGGTTACCGAGGAGAATTACAGAAAAGTTTCTTTTTTAAAGCACCTCGGCGCTTTTCCTGTAAAGAAGAATTCGAAAAGCCTTATTCAGTCGTTAGAATATGCAGGAGAATTGCTTAATGATAATGCAAACCTGGTTCTCATCTTCCCGCAAGGAAAGCTTTATTCAAACCATAATGATAGCATTGTTTTTGAAAAGGGTTTGATCAACCTGATAAATTCTTCAAAAAAGAATTTTCAGTATCTGTTTGCAGCGTCATTTATTGATTTTTTTGCTAAACGAAAACCTTCGGTTTCCTGTTACTTAAAATTGTGGGAGGGTGCAGAATTTACCAGCCTGCAGTTAATCAAAAATGAGTATAACAAACATTACGAAACCTCGCGGCAGCAGCAAAGTCGCATTACAGTATAGTAAATGCTGATATTCTATGTGGTTTTCTTCTTTTTGATTTTGAGATTTGCTGTTACGCTTTTCAACTTTATATCAAATCCTAAGCTCCCATCTAGCCCTATCATACATACAGATTTGGTATCGGTCCTTGTTCCCGCGAGGGATGAGGAAAGTAATATTTTAAATCTTTTAAAATCGCTGAAACTACAAGATTATAAGAATATAGAAGTAATCGTGTTAGATGACGATTCTACAGATAGAACATATGAAGTAGCATCTGATTTTTGTAAAACGGATTCAAGATTTAAAGCGATAAAAGGCGAGCCGCTAAACGAGAACTGGTTGGGGAAAAATTTCGCTTGTCACCAGTTAAGCCAGGTTGCAAAGGGGAAATATTTATTGTTTCTTGATGCCGATGAAATTGTGAACGATGGGCTTATTAATAATGCTGTAAATAGAATAAAGCAAGGCAAGCTGCTGCTTTTGAGTTTGTTTACCAATCAGGTTATGGTAACTTTTGGCGAAAGGCTTGTTATCCCATTGATGCACTACTTGCTTCTAAATACGTTGCCTTTGCGAATGGTGCGCTTATCAAAAAGCCCTGCCTTATCGGCAGCAAGTGGCCAGTTTATGATGTTTGAAGCATTGTCTTATCATAGCCATCATTGGCATGCGCAGGTAAAGGATAAGATAGTGGAGGATATCGAAATAATGAGTCTGGTAAAAACTTACCAGTACCCCGCAGAAGCTTTATTAGCAAACGGATATATCCAGTGCAGGATGTATGCCGGCTATCGCGAAGCCTTAAGTGGTTTTGGAAAAAATTTACTGGCGGGCTTTAAATATAATATCGCGGGCTTGATATGTTATTTGTTGTTAATTATTGTTGGTCCCATTTTTATTGCGCTCTATCTCAATTACTCGTTATTGTTTTTCGCTATAACTTTAATAATTTTAACAAGAATAATGATTTCGCTGGCAAGCGGTCAAAATGTGCTTTTAAATGTTTTGCTCCACCCGCTTCAAATGCTCTCGCTGGTGCTGATATCATTTATCTCGATTAAGAAGCATCTCACTAAAAAAACAAAATGGAAGGGACGGGTTATTGAATCATAATGCTTAATTGCGAGCACAGGATCCTATTCAGATTTTTTTGTTTATCACACATAGAAAGTCCTATGAAAATATACAAGGTCTCATATCTCACATCTCACATCTTATATCTTTTCTAATGAAAATCTCATCAACAGGAATCTGTGCCTCTCTGGTTGTTTTGTTTTTCACCGTGGGTTTTATAGGATTTACAAGCCCCGAATATTCAAACCAGTTTAAGCAGCTAGTTCCGTTTCATCTATTGCTGATGTTTGGGTTGATGCTTATTAGTCATGAAGATAAAAACAAAGCTTTCTGGACATTTTTACTGGTCGCGTTTTTTGCCGGCTTTCTAATTGAATTTATAGGCGTAACCACCGGATTAATTTTCGGGAATTACCGTTACGGTGCAACTCTGGGCCCTAAACTTGCCGATATCCCAATACTTATTGGTGTAAACTGGATTTTGGTTATTTATTCGACCGGGATATTTTTAAAGATCTTTGGGATTAAGAGTCATACCACCAGAGCCTTAATTGGTGCTTTTATAATTACCGTGCTCGATTTTTTTATTGAGCCTGTAGCTATTAAATATGATTACTGGAGCTGGGCAGGCCGGGAAGTTCCCTTCCATAATTACATTGGATGGTTTCTTTTTTCCTATGCGCTACTTCGTTTGTTTTTTCATCTCAAATTCAGAAAAAATAATTTTGCCGCAATAGTGCTATTTATTGTACAATTTGTCTTTTTCTTCGTTTTAAACATGAAAGTGCTTTAAAATAGAATAGTTATTTTTGCATCAGGTTATGAGTAAAAATCTTCAGGTAACAATTGATAAAGATTCCGGATTCTGTTTTGGGGTTGTCTACGCCATTGATATGGCAGAAGAAATTCTTCAGGAAGATGGATATTTGTATTGCCTTGGCGACATTGTTCATAATGATGAGGAAGTGGACAGGCTTAAATTATTGGGCTTGCGAATAATTAATCACGATGATCTAAAAGATTTACATCACGAGAAAGTTCTAATTCGCGCTCACGGCGAAGCGCCAGAAACCTATCGCACGGCCTTAGAAAATAACATCACCTTAATTGATGCCTCTTGTCCGGTTGTGTTAAAGCTTCAAAATAGAATCAAAAACTCTTTCGATAATGATGAGAAGATTTTGATTTTTGGCAAGCATGGCCATGCAGAAGTTATTGGCTTGCAAGGTCAAACTAATAATGAAGCGGTAGTATTTATGGACATCGCCGAGTTGGATACCATTGATCTGCCACAAAAAATTACACTTTACAGCCAGACCACAAAAAGCACTGATAAGTTTTATCAGGTTAAAGACGAATTGATTAGACGCGGATACGAACTCAACGCGAATGATACTATTTGTCGCCAGGTTTCTAATCGTTATGGCGACCTGGAGAAATTCGTACAAAATTATGATAAGATAATTTTCGTATCCGGAAAAAAGTCATCCAACGGAAAAGTTCTTTTCGACGTATGTAAAACATATAACGAACAAACCTATTTCATTTCTCAGGTAGAGGATTTACAAGTAATTCCATTTGATGTAAACGACAGGGTTGGGATTTGCGGTGCAACATCAACCCCAATGTGGTTAATGGAAAAAGTGAAGAGTGCTTTAGAAGCGAGCTAGATCGCTGACTATTACAAAAGAAGATGAAAAGCAATTCCCACTCCGGTTTACTAATTGCTATTGTCATCATCGCACTTTGGGTCATCTCGCTATACCTCCTGCTTAACTGGAATTTCTCGTTTACAAATCCTGCAGTATATATAATGATGTTGGTTCAGATGCATCTTTATACCGGATTATTTATAACTGCTCACGATGCCATGCACGGCACAGTTTCTCCTTCAAACAATGTAAACCAGCTAATCGGCCAGTTATGCACGGCATTATACGCCGCCTTTTCATTTAATAAATTATATCAAAAACATCACGAACACCATCGCCATGTCCACTCAGAAGACGATCCGGATTATCATGCCGGTAATTTTGTTTCATGGTACATCAAGTTCATGAAAGAATATCTTTCCATTTGGCAGATAGTAATCATGGCAATCACTTTTAATATCCTTAAGTTTTGGATAGAAGAAGTAAATCTGGTGTTGTTCTGGATCATTCCATCGCTGTTAAGTACACTTCAGCTATTTTATTTCGGCACCTGGCTACCACATCATGGCGAACATGATAACAAGCATTATTCAAGATCTCAAACTAAAAACCACTTAACAGCCTTTTTCAGTTGCTATTTTTTTGGGTACCATTACGAGCACCACGATTCACCCGCCGTTCCCTGGTGGCTTTTGTGGCGTACCAAGTAATTGTATTCCTTAAGTCAAAACGATTGCAAATTATCTGTGTAAAAAAATTCGGTTCTATATTTGTACTCGCGAAATAATATGAGAAAACAAGGAGTTTTACTGGTTAATTTAGGTACGCCCGATAGTCCCTCAGTTTCAGATGTTAGAAAATATCTGGACGAGTTTTTAATGGATGAAAGGGTCATTGACATCCCTCAACTAAATCGAACACTTCTTGTAAAAGGAATTATTGTTCCCTTTCGTGGGCCAAAATCAGCTAAGATCTATAAAGAGCTTTGGACAGAAAACGGTTCCCCATTATTATATTATGGCGTTAAATTAAAAGCTCTTTTGCAGGAAAAGCTGGGTTCAGATTATATTGTCGAGTTGGCGATGCGCTATCAAAGTCCATCCATCAAAACAGCTCTTGATAGTCTTAAGAAACAGCAAGTTGAGGATATACGTGTAGTTCCATTGTTTCCGCAATACGCATCGGCATCTACCGGCTCGGTTATGCAGAAGGTAATGGAGCTGGTGGGCAAGTGGCAAACGATTCCTAATATTTCTTTTGTGAATTCCTTCCATGATAACGAAGGAATGATTGAGGTTTTTGCAGAGAATGCAAGAAAATATCAACCAGAGACTTTCGATCATGTTCTTTTTAGCTTTCACGGTTTGCCCGAAAGACAGTTATCCAAAGCGGATCATTCGGGTAAATATTGTTTGCAAGTTGAAAATTGCTGTTCTCGATTGAACAACATAAACAGGTTTTGTTATTCAGCCCAGTCTCATGATACGGCGCGATTGATCGCTGAAAAACTTAATCTACCAAGAGAAAAATATACCATCTGTTTTCAATCCCGTTTGGGTAATTCTCCCTGGAAAAAACCATATACGATTCAAGTTCTTGAAAAGCTAGCCAAAGAAGGCGCAAAGCGATTGCTGGTGTTTAGTCCGGCTTTTGTAGCCGATTGCCTTGAAACTAATATCGAAATTGCGGTGGAGTATAATGAAGATTTTCAGAAATGGGGCGGAGAAAAGATCCAATTGGTTGAAAGTTTAAACGATGATCCAAAATGGGTTGAGGCCCTTGCGGGGATTGTATTAAATATGGATAAGAAACCTAGCTTTCAGGCAGCTCCTGGAGAAGTTGTGCTACATACTTCATAATAGTTTCTGTAGCCCCTTTTTCTTGCAGAACATACTGCCTTGCGGTATCACCTAATTCTTGTCTTTTTCGATTGTCTTTTAAGGTTTGCATTACTGAATTGAGCTCTGTTGCATTACTTACCGTGATCCCCGCACCAAGATTGATTAAAGCCTTTGCTTCACGAAACTTTTGATAATTGGGTCCGAAAATAACTGGTACTCCAAAAGCCGCTGCCTCGAGTGTATTATGTATTCCAACACCAAATCCTCCGCCGATGTAAGACACATCAGCATATTGGTAAAGTGCTGAGAGCATCCCGATATTATCAATAACAAGTACCTGGAAATTACTATCAATTCCCAATTCAGAATACCTCACAATTGAAGTGTTACCTGCCATTTCAAGGAGGGAAGTAATCTTTTCTTCTCTGATTTCATGTGGAGCAATAATAAATTTCCATTCGGGAAATTGCCGAAATAGGTTACATATTAACTTTTCATCATCGGGCCAGGTGCTTCCGGCTACGAAGCTCTTAGAGTCAGCACAAAAGGCTTCTACTTTATCAAAAGTTGTTGGATTCTTGGCGTTTTCAGCTACCCGATCGAAACGTGTGTCGCCACTTACGGTGACATTATTAAGGTTTAGTTTAGTTAACAGATTTTTACTGTTTTCATCTTGTACAAAGAAATGATTCACAAACTCCAAAATTTTTCTGTTCAATGCACCATACCATTTAAAGAAAGGTTGAGACTTTCTGAAGATGGCGGAAATAACTATGATTGGAACCTTTCCATTATGTAATTCATTAAAATAATGGTACCAAAATTCGTATTTCGTAAAAAATGCCAACGTTGGATTAATTAATTGTAAAAACTTTACAGCGTTTTGCTTTGTATCTAAGGGGAGATAAAAAACATGATCTGCTTTATTGTAGTTCTTTCTAAGTTCATATCCGGATGGTGAGAAAAATGTAACAATAAGTTTATGGCTGGGGTATGAGTGCCTGACTTGTTCAAGAACCGGGCGTCCTTGTTCAAACTCCCCCAAAGATGCGAAGTGAAACCAGATAGACGGTAAATTAGGATTAACTTCCTTTGAAATTTTTTCGAAGATGTTCTTTCTCCCCTCTATCCACAACCGCGCCTTTGGGTTGAAGTGCTGATAGCTTTTTATCAATAAATAATAGAGATTTATACTAAGGTTGTAAAGAAAAAGCATGCGTAATTGCAAAAATTATATCTTAGTCGAAATTAAATGTAATATCTAGTTTTTTAACATTTAAAGAATATATAAATGAAGATAGCGGTAGTTGGCACCGGATATGTAGGTTTAGTTACCGGGACATGTCTTGCCGAAACGGGTAATAATGTTACTTGTGTAGATATCGATCAGGCAAAAGTTGATCGAATGAAGCAAGGGCAAATCCCTATTTATGAACCCGGGTTAGAGATTCTGTTTCACCGGACAATTGAGCAGGGAAGATTGAAATTTACCAGTGTACTCGCCGAAGCAATACAAGATGCTAAGATCATATTCCTTGCATTACCAACGCCTCCGGGTGCAGATGGCTCGGCAGATTTAAGTTATGTATTAGGTGCTGCCAAGGATATCGCTGAACTGGTTAAGGATTATAAAGTGGTAGTCACTAAGTCTACAGTGCCAGTTGGTACTGCAGATAAGGTGAAGAAGGTTTTTGCAGAAAATACTGACATTGAAATAGATGTAGTTTCTAACCCAGAATTTTTACGCGAAGGCGTTGCTGTGGAAGATTTTATGAAGCCGGATAGGGTTGTAGTGGGTGCGAGCAGCGATCGAGCACGTAAGCTGATGGAAGAACTTTATAACCCTTTTGTACGTTCGGGAAACCCAATCATCTTTATGGACGAACGCTCTTCAGAGCTTACTAAATATGCTGCAAATTCATTCTTGGCCACAAAAATTACCTTTATGAATGAGGTGGCTAACTTGTGTGAGCTGGTTGGAGCCGATGTTGATATGGTGCGCAAGGGCATTGGATCTGATGCACGTATCGGAAAACGTTTTCTTTTCCCTGGTGTTGGTTATGGCGGAAGCTGTTTCCCGAAAGATGTTCAGGCGCTTGCAAAATCGGCAGCAGAAGTTAATTACGATTTTAGCATCCTAAATTCGGTAATGGCAGTTAATGAAAAGCAGAAAGTTGTCATTGTAGACAAAATGCGCAGCTATTATAACGGAGATTTAAAAGGTAAAAAGTTTGCCCTTTGGGGATTAGCTTTTAAGCCTGAAACTGACGATATTCGGGAGGCACCATCTTTATATATTATAGAAGAGCTACTTAAAGAGGGAGCATCCATTTCAGCTTATGACCCTGAAGCAATGGCACATGTTCAAAAACTCAAAGGCGATTCAATTGCTTATGCAAAAGATCCTTACGAGGCCTTGCAAGATGCCGATGCCTTAATCATTGTAACAGAGTGGCCGTTGTTTAGAACGCCGGATTTCGATCGGATTGAGCAAAATTTAAAAGCAAAAGTTATTTTTGACGGACGTAATTTGTACGACATTCAAAAGATGATTGATTGCGGGTATTATTATAATAGTATTGGCCGTAAAGTCGTAGAAGCATAATGGAACGAAAGCGAATATTAATTACAGGAGCTGCCGGATTTCTTGGTTCACATCTTTGCGATCGCTTCATAAAAGAAGGTTATCATGTCATCGCCATGGATAATCTCATCACCGGCGATTTACGAAATATCGAACATCTGTTTAATCTTGAGAATTTCGAGTTCTATAATCACGATGTTTCTAAATTTGTTCATGTAGCTGGCGAGTTAGATTATATTCTTCATTTTGCATCTCCCGCCAGCCCGATAGATTACCTTAAAATTCCAATACAAACGCTCAAAGTCGGCTCGTTAGGAATTCATAATTTACTTGGATTAGCTAAAGATAAGAAGGCACGTATCCTGATTGCTTCAACTTCGGAAGTATACGGCGATCCTAGTGTTAATCCCCAACCCGAAGAATATTGGGGCAATGTAAATCCGGTTGGTCCGCGGGGTGCATACGACGAAGCTAAACGTTTCCAGGAAGCCATCACCATGGCTTACCATACTTTCCACGGATTAGAAACACGGATTATACGAATCTTCAATACCTACGGGCCAAGAATGCGACTAAATGACGGACGGGTATTGCCTGCTTTTATCGGTCAGGCTATTCGCGGAGAAGATTTAACGGTCTTCGGAGATGGAACCCAAACACGTTCTTTTTGTTATGTTGATGATCTGATCGAAGGAATTTACCGATTACTTCATTCTGACTATGCTCAGCCTGTTAACATCGGTAACCCGGATGAAATAACCATCAGGCAGTTTGGAGAGGAAATCATCAAACTTACCGGAACAAAACAAAAATTGATTACAAAGCCCCTTCCAACAGATGATCCCAAACAACGTCGGCCTGATATTACCAAAGCAAAGGCTATATTAGGCTGGGAACCAAAAGTTTCCCGTGAGGAAGGATTAAAAATTACCTATGAATACTTCAAATCGCTGCCTCAGGAAGTGATTGAAAAAATTGAACATAAAGACTTTACAAGCTATACCAAATGAATAAAATATTAGTAACCGGTGGCACCGGATATATCGGTTCTCATACCGTTGTGGAACTGCAAAATGCAGGATATAAAGTAGTTATAGTAGATAATCTTGATAATTCAAATGCCAAGATTCTTGATCAGATAACGGCAATTACCGGGATTAAACCAGAATTTCATGAGTTAGATCTTTGCGATGAGGCTAAGACGGTTGCGTTAATAAAAAATGATCCGGAAATATCGGGAGTTATCCATTTTGCGGCTCACAAAGCAGTAGGGGAGTCTGTTCAATTTCCTTTAAAATACTACCGTAATAACTTTTTCTCTTTAATAAATCTTCTTACCGCTTTTGCGGGAAGAGAGGTTAATTTCGTATTTTCTTCTTCATGTACCGTTTATGGTCAGCCGGATGTTTTGCCGGTAACGGAAGAAGCGCCGGTAAAAAGAGCCGAATCTCCTTACGGGAATACCAAGCAAATTGCTGAAGAGGTTCTTATAGAAACTGCCAATGCCAATACCAATTACAAAGTAATTTCCTTAAGGTATTTTAACCCGGTCGGTGCGCACGAATCCGCTTTAATTGGTGAATTGCCGCTTGGCGTACCTCAAAATTTGGTCCCATTCATCACTCAAAGTGCGATTGGAAAACGTGGCCCTATAACCGTTTTCGGAAACGATTACAACACGCCTGACGGGAGTTGTGTTCGCGATTATATTCATGTGGTAGATTTAGCTAAAGCTCACATTGCAGCATTGCGCAGACAAGAAGAGGACAAAATGTCGGGCAAGTTCGAGATCTACAATCTTGGTACAGGTACCGGAAGCACTGTTCTACAGGTAGTAAATGCTTTCGAAAAAAGCACGGGAGTGAAATTGGAATACAAAATCGGTCCAAGACGCGAAGGGGATGTTGAACAGGTTTGGGGAGATGTATCAAAAGCACAAAATGAGTTAGGTTGGAAAACCGAACTGGTTTTGGAAGATATGATGAAATCGGCTTGGGCTTGGGAACAGTATATTAATAAGAATCCTTTTTAATTTAATCTTTCAGTCAGCTTCCAAAATTTTCAACTTTTGGAAGTCTTATATCACATAAATGAAAAAAATCTTAATAACCGGCGGTGCCGGATTTATCGGTTCTCACGTAGTAAGACGTTTTGTAAAAAACTACCCGAATTATCAAATCGTTAATCTTGATAAACTTACATATGCCGGTAACCTCGCAAATCTTAAAGACGTAGAAGAATGTTCCAATTATAAATTTATTAAGGGGGATATTGTTGATGCTGACTTTATTTATAATTTATTTACTCAAGAAGATTTCCAGGACGTAATACATCTTGCTGCAGAATCTCATGTCGACCGTTCAATTAGTAGTCCGATAGATTTTGTTATGACAAACGTTGTTGGAACGGTAAATTTATTGAACGCTGCCAAAAAACTATGGAAAGATGATTATGAAAATCACCGATTTTATCATGTTTCCACAGATGAAGTTTACGGAACTTTAGGAGACGAAGGTCTCTTTACCGAAGAAACAGCTTACGATCCTCACAGTCCCTATTCTGCGTCAAAAGCTAGTTCAGATCATTTTGTAAGAGCTTATCAGGATACATATGGAATGAATACAGTTATTTCGAACTGCTCAAATAATTACGGTTCACATCACTTTCCTGAAAAACTTATTCCTTTAGCCATCAATAACATCAAAAATAATAAGGCCGTTCCCGTTTATGGGAAGGGTGAAAATATTCGCGACTGGCTTTGGGTTGAAGATCACGCTCGTGCGATTGACGTTGTTTTTCATAAGGCCGCTTCTGGAAAAACCTACAATGTTGGCGGGCATAACGAATGGAAAAATATTGATCTGATTCGTACCTTGTGTAAAATAATGGATAAGAAGTTGGGAAGGGAAGAAGGTGAATCAGAAAAGCTTATCACGTTTGTAACAGACCGGGCCGGGCATGATTTACGCTACGCTATCGATTCAAGCAAATTGCAAAAAGAGCTGGACTGGACACCAAGTTTACAGTTTGAAGAAGGTCTAGAAAAAACGGTAGATTGGTATCTTAACAACGAAGAATGGCTCAACAATGTGACGTCGGGTCAGTATCAGGCTTACTACGAAAATTTATACGATAACCGCTAATGTTATTTGACTTCCTAAAAAAGAAGAAAGAGCAGGTTCCGGAGATTAATTTTTCGGTTATTAAAACAGATCTGCACTCTCATCTCATTCCGGGCATTGACGATGGCGCCCAAAATATGGAAGAATCAATTGTTTTGATTCAACGATTGATGTCTATGGGCTTTAAAAAGCTGGTTACCACGCCACATATCATGGCCGATTATTACCGAAATACATCAGAGTCTATTTTACAGGGGCTTGATGAACTACGGGAAGAATTGGTGAAAAGAAATATCAAGATCGAAATTCATGCTGCCGCTGAATATTATCTCGATGAGACTTTTGAGAATAAGCTAAAGAAAAACGACATCTTAACACTCGGAAAAAAGTACGTGCTGTTTGAATTGTCATTCATTAACTATCCTCAAAATTTATTTGAAGTGATAGATAGAATCCTTCAAAAAGGCTACACTCCTTTGCTTGCACATCCCGAACGATATCCTTATATGACTGCCTCAATCGAAAATTATGAGCGGTTAAAAGATTCAGGGTGTTATTTACAACTGAATACACTGTCGTTAACAGGGCACTATGGCAAGCCCACTCAAACCGCCGCAGAACAATTGGTAGATCATTATCTGGTGGATTTTATTGGAAGCGATATGCATAAAATAAAACATGCAGAAATGCTGCTAAAGTCACTTTCAATGCCCTATGTGGGTAAGCTTTTAACGGATTATCAGTTACAGAACGAAATGATTTAGAGTCGATGCATAAATTAAACGTTCTTCGATTTCGCTCGGAGTGACAAGGATTACGCCACACTCTAATCATTTCAGATAGCTTCCTAAATCACTCTAACCCATACCTTATTAAAACAAAAAAACCTGCCGTGAAACGGCAGGTTTCGATATACTTATTAGTCAAAACTATACCGCGAAGGAAGTACCGCACCCACAAGTGCTCTTAGCATTAGGATTATTAAACGTAAATCCCCTGGCATTTAAACCATCCTGAAATTCAATTTCCATACCTGCTAAGTACAAACCATGCGCCTTGTGCATAAAAACCTTAATTCCTTCAACCTCAAACTCCTGGTCGCCATCTTTCTTCTGATCGAAACCTAAAACATAATTCATTCCTGAACAGCCGCCGCCCTCAACGCCAACACGTACTCCAAAATCTTCACTAAGTTCCTGTTGAGTTTTCAATTTGCGAAGCTCTTTTTTAGCACCTTCGGTAAAAGAAACCGGTATAACTGAAAGAGTTGTTTCCATGTTCATTTCTTTTTATTTAATATGCAAATATAAGTGAAAATGTACATTTTTGCTTGAGTCTAAATAGATATTGACTCTAAGCTAACAAACTCCTAATGGACTCTATAACCTTTTTTTTCGTTGATCTTGTAAAGATTGTGCTCAGCGGTTTGATCATATTTTTTATAGTTTGGCAGGTGTTAAAACCAGAACTTCTGCAATTATCAAAATCTAAGATCCTTGATCTGAAAAAATCCAGCTTGGCTACCACGCTGCCTTTACGCCTACAAGCATACGAACGATTAGCGCTTTTTATTGAACGCATCAATCCTGAAAACATGTTGGTTCGTGTTCACGTTTCTGGGACGACAGTTCGGGAGCTGCAGCAATTTTTGGTTGAGGAAATCCGCACCGAATATCAGCATAATATTACGCAACAACTCTACGTAAGCCCCCAAGCCTGGAACGTGATTAGCCGGATAAAAAATGATTCAATCAATATGGTTAACAATGCTGCAAGGGGGGTGCCTGCTGATGCTTCATCCCTAGAATTAAGTAAAGTAATACTTACGCACATAGGCAGCTTGGAAGATAACCCTTACCATGCAGGGCTGATGTTAATCAGACATGATATGGAGCAATTCTTTTAGGCGTTACAGCTTCAGGAATTAAATCGTAGCTTCCTTTAACTTGATATATGAAATATAAAACCACCTCAGGCATCGAAATAAAGGAAGTTTATACTGAACCCAAGGGCGATATGGAATTACCCGGTGAATTTCCATTCACACGTGGCATCCGCAAAGATATGTACCGTGGTAAACCTTGGACGATGCGTCAATACGCAGGGTTTTCTACCGCCGAAGAATCCAATAAACGGTATCATTATTTACTTTCACAAGGAACGACCGGCTTGTCTGTAGCATTTGATCTACCAACTCAAATTGGGTATGATTCGGATCATGCTTTGGCAGAAGGTGAAGTTGGAAAAGTTGGTGTTGCAATCGATTCCCTGAAAGATATTGAGATATTGTTTGACGGCATTGATCTTAGTAAAATTACAACTTCGATGACAATCAACGCTACTGCAGCAATATTGCTGGCTATGTATATCGCGTTAGCTAAAAGGCAAGGAGCTGATCTCCACAAAATTTCTGGAACCATTCAAAACGATATCTTAAAGGAATACGCAGCTCGCGGAACTTACATTTATCCTCCAAAACCATCCATGCGCTTAATAACGGATGTATTTGAGTTTTGTAGTACTGAAGTACCCAAATGGAATACGATTTCCATTTCAGGCTACCACATTCGCGAAGCGGGTTCAACAGCCGTGCAGGAATTGGCTTTTACGTTAGCTAATGGAAAAGCATATTTGAAGGCGGCTATAGATAAAGGACTGGAGGGAAATCTTATCTCAAAGCGATTGTCGTTTTTTTTTAATTGCCATAATAACTTCTTTGAGGAAATCGCGAAATTTCGAGCGGCTCGCAGAATGTGGGCTAAATTAACAGCAGAACTTGGCATTTCAGATGTTCAGGCTCAGATGCTGCGTTTTCATACCCAAACCGGCGGATCGACTTTAACATCGCAGCAACCATTAAATAATGTTGTGCGAGTAACAACCCAAGCATTGGCTGCCGTCCTTGGCGGAACCCAGTCATTACACACTAATGGTTTTGATGAAGCTTTTTCCCTGCCTACAGAACATGCAGCTAAATTGGCTTTACGTACGCAACAGATTTTAGCTTTTGAAACCGGCGTGACAGATACAGTAGATCCATTGGCCGGATCTTATTTTTTAGAATCCCTGACTGATGAAATAGAAGCTGGGGCCTGGAAGTATATTACTAAGATCGATGAAATGGGCGGAGCAGTTGCAGCTGTTGAAACAGGGTATATTCAAAATGAAATAGCGAAATCTGCTTACGAATATCAAACATCCGTGGAAAACGGAGAACAAAAAATTGTTGGTGTGAATTGTTTCGAAGAATCAGAAAGCTCCGATTTTGAGCTTTTTAAAGTCAACGATTCAATCAGGCAACTTCAAACGGAAAAACTTAAGGAGTTGAAAGGGATGCGTAGTGCGGAAGCCGTTGCCAGAGCACTTGCAGATATTAGATCTGCCAGTGGCAGTACTGAAAACTTAATGCCTTATATAATCACTGCCGTGGAAGCATATGCCACGCTGGGCGAAATTTCTGATATTTTAAGAGAGGAGTTTGGGGAGTATTGAAACTAGGGCTAGCCCAGATTCAGTCTATGTTCATTCTAGCGCATTTGTGCCAGTCAAGGAAAGTTTTATTAGCATTTTGATCCATGTCTAAAATTCGGTTTCATTGGGAATTCTATAAAAGCACCATCGTGTTGAATATTTTGTTTTCTCTAGCGATATCATTATTCGCTATGAATATGTTTTTTACTGTCTTCCCAATCTTAATCATGACCATTGGGCCCGCTTTGAGCTTATTTTATAATGAAATCACACATCAGCATGAGTATTATTTCTATTATAATAAAGGGATCTCTAAAGTTGGGTTACTAGCGGGTAATCTGATATTTAATTTAGTCGTTGGATTTTTTCTATTAGCCATTTTTTCGCATGTCTGACATTCTCGAAGCCGATAGCATTACGAAGAGATTTGGCCTGAATGCAATCCTAACAGATGTTTATTTAAAATGTGAAACTGGAGATATTTTTGGCCTTTTAGGAAGAAACGGCTCAGGGAAATCTACCCTACTTAAGATTTTATTCGGCACTTTACAAGCTGATAATAAATTTATTCGACTAAACGGGAAAGTGTATGATAATCTCTATACTTTAATAAATTCGGTGTGTTACCTGCCTCAGGATAGCTTCCTTCCCAAACATCTTACAATCGGTAAAACAACGCATCTTTATTTGGGCAGGGATAGAATGTCTGCTTTTTTTGATGATGAAATTTTAAGCAGTTTAGCAGATAGTAAAATTTCAAGTTTATCCGGTGGGGAATTGCGTTATCTGGAAATCAAATTACTGCTTAATACAAACTCTAAATTTGTTTTGTTGGATGAGCCCTTTAATGGCACTTCTCCTCTTATGGCAGATTCTATCAAGAAAATGCTTCTCGCCGCTTCTTCAACCAGGGGAATTGTATTGACTGATCATGATTTTAGGAATGTGCTCGATGTGAGCAACAAGTGCTGCCTGATGTTCGACGGGGGGTTAAAAACGATAAAAGATCAAACTGAACTTGTTAAATGGGGATATGTTTCAGAGTTTATGCTGTAAGATTGCTAATGTGGGATTGACTCTTTCTAAATGATCCCATGCTGGCTCACGCGTGCGTTAGTCAAGGTGTACACCAACCGCAGAACTGATCAGCCCCATTTAAATTAGTAGTCGCTAATTTAAACCAGATACCGGTTCACTTTCCGTATGGAAAGTACTGTCTAATCCTAAAACTCCAGAAGTCCAGCTTCTAACTTCATTCAACAAAGCCTCATCTTGTGCCAGTGATTTCCCATAAGAAGGTATCATCGCTTTTAGCTTGGTTTGCCATTCATCAGATTTTAATCGATCGTGAAAGCAAAGATCAAGCAGACTTAACATTATAGAAACTACAGTTGACGCTCCTGGTGAAGCACCTAATAAAGCAGCTATAGATCCATCTTGCGAGCTTACCACTTCGGTTCCAAATTCTAAAATTCCCCCTTCTACAGGGTCCTTTTTGATTACCTGCACTCGCTGGCCGGCAATTTCTAAATCCCAGTCTTCAAGTTTTGCCTCAGGAAAGAATTCGCGCAAAGCTTCTAACCTGTCTTCCGGCGACTGCCGAACCTGATCTATTAAATATTTGGTGAGCGGCATGTTTTTTAAACCTGCTGCAAGCATCGGTACCAGGTTAGCCGCTTTGATAGAAAGAGGTAAATCAAGTACTGAACCGTTTTTCAAAAACTTAGTTGTAAATCCGGCATACGGACCAAAAAGCAATTCTTTTTTACCTTTAATAACACGCGTATCGAGGTGAGGTACAGACATTGGTGGCGAACCAACCGGAGCTTTTCCATATACTTTCGCATAATGCTGCTCTATAATTTCGGGGTTAGTACAACGCAGCCATTGTCCGCTTACGGGGAAGCCGCCAAAGCCTTTTCCTTCCGGGATATCTGATTTCAACAAAAGCGGAAGCGAGCCGCCACCTGCGCCAATAAATACAAATTTAGCTTTTACCTTACGCTTATCTCCGCTCTCTAATTCTTTTACTTTAACTTCCCATATCGCATCTTTTTGTGTTAAGTCGCGCACTTCGTGGTTGAAGTTGACGGTTACACCAGGCAGCGTTTTTAAGTGGTTAAACATACAGCGGGTTAAGGCGCCGAAATTGACATCGGTTCCTATGTCCATGCGTGTTGCAGCCAGCTTTTCAGAATCATCGCGACCTTCCATTATCAGAGGAATCCATTCATGGAGTTTAGTAGTGTCTTCAGTATATTCCATGCCTTTAAACAAATGGCAGGACGTAAGTGCTTCGAAGCGCTTTTTAAGGTAATTTACATTCTTCTTTCCCCACACAAAACTCATATGCGGGATAGGTTGTATCCAACTTTCGGGCAATCTTACCCGGTTGCTCTTAACAAGATAAGCCCAAAATTGCTTTGAAACTTCAAATGACTCAGCAATTTTAACAGCTTTATGTGTCTCAATTGTTCCATCTTCAAGTTCGGGTGTATAATTTAGTTCGCAGAACGCAGAGTGGCCGGTTCCTGCATTGTTCCATGCATCCGAGCTTTCAGCCGCAGCCACGTCCATACGCTCGAAAATCTCTATTGTTAGTTCCGGATCGAGTTCTTTTAACAAGAGACCCAAAGTGGCACTCATGATACCGGCACCTATTAATATTACATCCGTATTCTTCTTTCTCTTATCGCTTTTTGTCATGTATTAAAATATGAATGGGCGTACCCCTTTTTGTAATACTAAATTTTTCGTCCTGATGATTTCTAGCCTCGCTTAATTATAACCTTGGAGAGGAAGAATCAAGCGTTATGTCAAAAGATCAAACCAAATAAGCCGCAAAATTAGCTAATACGGAACATTAAAGAAAGCTCCGATGACATATATTACTTATCGATCGCGAGGCATCGATTTATCTTCTTCCAGAATTTTTTGTTCTTCAATCTTTGTAATTATTCTTCCTTTTTTTAAATCTATCCTGATAAGGGCATACAAGCTCATATATATATTAGCGATCCATACGAGTGCAAAGCCCGCTACCAGGTAACCTCGCCAATCGGTATATAAAAATTGGAAATTGGTGATTACCAGGAAGATTGCCGTAACATAGTGACTAAAGCAATACTCACAGGTAAACAGGTAAAAAAACTTTCGCTTTAATAGGTGAGAGGCATTTTGTGAACGGTCAACGCAATACTCTCGAGGCTCTCTGAAAACTTCTTCGTGCGTAACTGTCCATGCAATACAGGCCACCGGAAGTGCCAGCATAAACAGCCAGGTAATTTGTGTAGATAATTCCATTTTTAAATAGACAATATGCTTCCAGATATTGTTTTAACATAAATAAGCCTCTTAATCTATTTTATGACGAATGGAACATGTTATGGGTTAACCTGTTAAGTGGTTATAATAATCTTTATATTGTCCTTCAATCTATTTTAACCAAAATGCCAAAATCTTTAAAAATAGTTTTAATCATAATCGGAAGTGCTTTTGGCCTGGTGTTGTTGCTTTGGCTGGGCATTGCAGCTTACGTTACCATAAATAAGAAAAAGCTACTTGAAACGGTTACTGCTGAACTAAATAATGGTATCAATGGCAAATTAAGTATTAAGAACATGGAGCCCGCCTTAGTACAAGGCTTTCCCGGGATTTCCGTCTCTTTGAAAAATGTATTATTACAAGACAGCCTCATTGAAAAACATCGGCATAATTTACTCGATGCTAAAGAAGTCTTTGTAGCCCTTAATGTTTTTGCTTTGATGGGGGGCAATACAGTGATCCAAAAATTAAGTATTAATGATGGCGAAATCTACTTATTCACCGATAGTCTCGGGAATAGTAATAGTAAGATCTTTTCACAGGGAAACGGTGGGTCCACAAAGAAATCCAACAAAAGCAAAAAAATAAACCGAATTGAGTTTTCTAACGTCACGTTTATTCAGGATAACCAGGCGCGAAAGAAATACTTAAATTTCGATATACATAAACTATCCGTAAAGATTAATTATAATGACAATGGTTGGAAAGGAAACGCCAAGACTAAACTTAAGGTGAACACACTGGCCTTCAATATCCGAAGAGGAAGTTTTATTAAGAACCAGGAAATTGAAACGGATCTTGATATGATATATAATGAGAAACAAGCGGCATTGACGATTCCAGAACAAGATATGTTGATCGGTGAAGAAGAATTTAAGATTGGTGGTAGCTTCAGGTCCACGCCAACTTCTTCAGATTTCAAACTTTCCATAATAGCGCCCGAAATCGAATTAAAAAATGTGGTGCCGTTACTCGCCACAAATATATCGTCTAAATTGAAAATATATCAGTTAGAAAAGCCAATTACAGCGAAGGCTTTAATTCAAGGAAGCTTGAAGCAAAGGGGCGATCCGAAAATATTAGTTTCGTGGGCCACTACCGATAATGAGTTAACGATATCTGGAGAGACAATCAAAAATTGCAGTTTTACAGGTTACTTTGATAATGAATTTAAGAAAGGCCTTGGATTGAATGATCGGAATTCAATTATTGGTTTCGCAGATATCAAAGGAACTTATTTTAATATCCCATTTCGGGCTGATACTGTACGTGTTATTAATCTTGTCAAACCTATTTTTGAAGGCCGCTTTCAATCGGCTTTTGCATTAGAAAAACTGAATGCTATTTCGGGATCCAAAAGTTTTCATTTCCATGAGGGTAATGCACGTTTGAACTTATTTTACCGTGCACCTTACAATAAAAGCAATAGTACTGAACCCTACATTTATGGAGCTTTGGTTTTGAGTAATGCCACGTTAAACTATCACCCGCGCGATCTAAACTTTACGAATCTAAACGGAACTTTCAGGTTTAAGGGACAGGACGTTTTTTTGCAAAATCTTCGGGCGCGCAGTGCGAACAGCAATTTCACCATCAATGGCTCATTTATCAACTTCCTGAATTTGTATTATACAGATCCGGGGCGGATTAAAGTGGACCTGCATGTTAGTAGTCCGAAAATTAACGTTGGCGAATTTATTGCCTTTTTAGGGCGTCGTAAATCAGAAAAGAAAACAGCAAGTGCAAATAAATCACCTGCTAAGTTATTTAATCAATTAGATCAGGTGCTTGAACAAGCAACAGTGCACCTTGATGTAGAAACGAACAAGCTTATATTTAGAAAATTTGAAGCCTCCGATATCCATTCTAGTATTTTATTGACCAGGTCGGGTGTTGAACTTCAGGATGTAAGTTTGAATCATGCCGACGGCCGTTTGCAAGTAAAGGGAAATATTGATCAGACGGGTTCCGTCAATAGGTTTAACGTTGATACCAAGATAATCAATGTTGATATTTCGAAGCTATTTTATGCTTTTGAAAACTTTGGCCAGGATGCCATCGCTTATCAAAATCTGCGTGGAAACTTTAATTCTACGACCAAAGTCTCCGGATCTATGAGAGAGAGCGGACAGATCATCCCGAAATCGTTTAACGGCACAGTAAGTTTCAACATTAAAAATGGCGCGTTGTTAAATTTCGAGCCGATGCAAAAGGTTGGGAAGTTCGCATTTCCCAACCGCGATTTTTCTAATATCACTTTTACCAGTCTCAAAAACACATTCGATATTAATGGAAGTGCTATAAAAATTCATCCCATGTATATCGAGTCGAGTGTACTTAATTTATATGTTGAAGGAATTTATGGTATGCCTACCGGGACAGATATAGCTTTGAGAATTCCACTTCGAAACCCCAAAAGAGACATTGGCATGTCGGATAGCTTAAAGCGTGAGCGCTTTGATAATGGTATTGTGATCAACCTGAGAGGACAGGACGATGAAAACGGAAATGTAAAGTTTAAGCTTGGTAAAAAGGATGAGGAAAAAGACCTGAAAAAAGAGGTAAAGCAGGTGGAAAAAGAGGTTAAGGAGATGGAGAAACAGGAAAAGAGAAACGAAAAAGCCATCCGGAAGGAAGAGAAGAAAGCCCGAAAGGAGTTACAGAAGTTTAACGAGTAAGTTTGGGATATTGCGTTGATTTACTTTCGGTTCAACCAAATTTTCTGACATAAAAAGAATAAAAAAACAGAAACAGTCTTTAAAAAGGAGGGTTAATCCTTTAAACAGCAAATAATAAGAACCATGGAAAACTCAGTAGTCAATACCATTTCAGACACATTAAGCAATTCCTTTCAGGAGAGTGCAAATTCCAATGTTGGGCAAACAGAACGTATGATCTCTGTTGGCGCCGGAGCATTTATTGCATTGAAAGGCATTACCAATCTTTTCTCACACCCTTTGTTGGCATTAACAGAACTGGGAGTCGGAGGAGCATTACTTCACAGGGGCTTAACCGGATATTGTGCGATCAAGGAAAAACTCGACGAGCAGCAGTTAAATTCAAATTTAAACAGTGTTGAGGCCGTTCCGGTAACTGCAATGCCGGCGGAGTCTTACTAGAGATTTAAAGAAAGTGCCCGATGTTGTTCAATACGTCCGGCACTTTTTTGTTTAAACAGTGTCGTCCATTACCTCCGGTGAACGCATGTTTAGTATTTTTGCCTCCTCATGGCCGGAATCTATCTTCACATCCCTTTTTGTAAACAAGCTTGTCATTACTGCGATTTCCATTTTACAACATCATTAAAGTATAAAGACGAGCTCCTGCAGGCGATGTTCAAAGAGCTGGATTTACGGCAGAGTTATCTCCAATACGAAACTATTGAAACCATCTACTTTGGCGGCGGCACCCCATCTCTCGTTGGTGCAACCGAAATCCAATATTTAATTGATAAGATTAGTCAGAACTTTTCTATCAGCGCTTCCGCGGAAATTACACTAGAAGCCAATCCTGATGATTTGGATCATGTTACCGTTAGGGCCTTTAGAAGTACGGCAATAAACCGTTTCAGTATCGGGATTCAATCTTTTTTCGAGGAAGATTTACGCTGGATGAACCGGGCGCATAATGCCGCTGAGGCGGATAGTGCAGTTAAAAGGGTTCAGGATGCCGGATTTGGAAATATTACACTCGATTTAATTTACGGTTACCCTTTACTCACAAATGAGAAGTGGAAATCGAATATTCACAAGGCAATTGATTTAAATATTCCTCATATTTCCGCTTACGGGATGACGGTTGAACCGAAAACTGCCCTTGCATCATTTATAGGTAAGGGTACTCAACAAGCTATGAACGAGCAGCAAAGCAGTGAGCAGTACCTGTCGCTGATCAACTTGCTTACTGATGCTGGCTTTGAACATTACGAAACCTCAAACTTTGCAAAGCCGGATTGTTATTCGAAGCACAATACCAATTACTGGAAAGGCGAAACTTACCTTGGTATCGGCCCTTCGGCACATTCTTACAATCGTACCAGCCGGCAATGGAACATTGCGAACAACGCAAAATATATCGATGGAATTTTAAAAGGAACCCCAGCATCAGAACTTGAAAATCTTACCCTGGAAAACCGCATCAACGAATATATTATGACCTCATTAAGAACTTCGTGGGGAATGGATATTGGAAAGATTGAAAAAGATTTTGGACCTGATTATAAAAAACAGATCGAAAAAGGTCTTGATCCTTATGTTAAAAAAGAGCAAATCACACTAAAAAGCAATATAGCCATCCTTACAAATTCGGGCAAATTATATGCTGATCGAATTGCTTCGGATTTGTTTATTATACTTAATTAAGTATGAAATAAGATTTTTTCTGCCTGTTTAACAGCCATTTACAAAAAAGTTAGGGTTGCCGAAATCTAAAGACCAACCGTCTGCCGTAATTCTTCATGATTACAAATTAAACAAATAAAACATGAAGAAAATTTTTACAGTAATTGCATTAGTAGCTAGTGTTTTTACCACACAGTCATTCGCACAAAAAACCAAAATGGTAGGCGGAGCAGCAATGTATCCAACTAAAGACATCGTAGACAACGCTGTCAATTCTAAAGATCATACCACTTTAGTTGCAGCAGTTAAAGCAGCTGGTTTAGTAGAAACGTTGAAATCAGACGGACCATTTACAGTATTCGCACCAACTAATGCAGCATTCGATAAATTACCGGCAGGAACCGTCGGTACTTTGGTTAAACCAGAGAACAAAGCATTATTAACTTCTATTTTAACTTACCACGTTTTAGCTGGAAAGCATAGCGCTGCTGATATCGCGAAAGCAATTAAAGCTGGAAAAGGTAATGCAGAATTTAAAACCGTTAACGGTGGCAAAATATGGGCGATGATGAAAGGTAAAAAATTAGTTTTGAAGGATGAAAAGGGTGGAATGTCAACCGTAACTATCTCTGACGTATTCCAGAAAAATGGTGTAATACATGTTATCGACACTGTAGTAATGCCGAAATCATAAATTGTAAGTTTAGGTTTATGTATGAAAACCCGCTAAGTAATTGGCGGGTTTTTTTTGCATCAAAATTATTTATTCTAGGAGCTTGGCTTCCTAAGGCGAATAAATGTCCACAAAAGCTCGGCAGTTGCCAAAATTCCTACAGCAAACAATACGGGGACAAGCCCTTTACCTGCATCAGAAAATGCTGCTCCTAATGCCATGAAATAAACCGAAAACGGCAGTAGCGTCATCAAACACAGCCCTGCAACATTAAAAGGAATCTTAAACGGACGGTGCTCATTCGGCGCCTTAATCCTCAATACAATCAGTGCGACAAACTCCAAAAATAAGGCTGCTCCATATAAGGTGATATCAATTATTAGGAGTTCCTCAAAGGTCCAAACGGTCATGAGGCTGACAACCACCGAACAAAAAAGGATAGATACGTAGGGGCTTTTATATACCGGGTGTAATTTATTTAATATTGGGGGAACAAGTTTATCGTCTGCCATAACTTTTGGTACCCTCGAAACTGAGAGTAAAACTGCCGAATACAAACCAAGACCGCTTGCCATACCACCAAGGGCGAGAATGCTCCCCAGCCATTTGCCGCCGAGGTAGTCGCCTAATCCCGGAAATTCCTCTTCTTCAAGAATTTTTAAATCCATGTCGGAAATGACTGCCGTGTAAACCGCCAGAAAATAAACCGTGAAGATTATCAAAAATGCTATAGAGAGCGATTTTAGGTAAGTTTGCACAGGTTTCTCCACTTCTTCGGCATAAGTGGTAGTATTGTCCCAGCCAATAAAGTTCCACATTACGGTGAAAAGTGCCATGCCGATAGAGTAGGAATCCAAGCCCTTTACAGACGGTTCAGGTAATGCATATGAGCCTGTATGTTGATACAATCCAAAGCCAAAGAGGAGTATAAATGGAACAATTACGAGAACGCTAAAAATGACCGAAAGTCGGCCCACATGAATAATTCCCCAGATATTAATCACAGCAGATCCCCAGATAATTATTAAACATATCGGGATTTTATACACTTCCATCTCCGGAAAGAAGTAGGTGCCGTATTCAATAAACAGCACGGGGTAAATGGCCAAATCCACGAAAGTGTAAAGCCAGGTCCACCAGCCCTCGTAAAATGCAAAACGCATCCCCAAAGCCCGTTTTACCCATTGATAATATCCGCCGGTAACAGGCATCATACTATTCAATTCAAGTACCGTGAATATGGTGGGCACATCCCACAATAATGGGGTGATAAAGAGCAATAACATGGCCCCGCTTTTTCCCGCGTAGGTCAATAGGGGTTCTAAACCATAAGCTCCACCGGAGATGGTTAGAAACATTACTGCGATAAGTTGTATTACACGTAGTTTTTTGATTGCACTCATCGGGCCGTAAAATAGCACTAACAGTGTAGATTAGCGAAATCTTTATACCTAACTTTTAGTTATTAGTTACTACAAGGATAATATTAATTTAACAGTATGAACCACGTTGTTTGCTTTGGCGAAATCTTATGGGATAATTTTACCAGCGGCAGAAGGCCGGGCGGTGCTCCACTAAATGTGGCGCTTCATCTCCACAAACAGGGCAAACAAGTAGAGTTAATAAGCAGTATCGGGAATGATGAAGCTGGTAAGGATTTAAAAGTTTACTTAGAAGATAACGGATTAGCTGCTGACCATATTCAGCTTCATCAAGATCTGCCTACCGGGATAGTTGAGGTGATGCTAGATAATGATCAACAAGCAACTTATAATATTGTGCAGCCAGTTGCCTGGGATGAAATTACATATCAGGAGAATTACGACTCGCTTATTAGCAATGCGAATTTGCTGGTTTTCGGGAGCCTGGCCTGTCGTTCCGATGTAAGTTATACAACGCTACTGAACTTACTCGAAGGCGCTAAACTTTCAGTATTTGATATGAATTTACGTCCACCACACTTTACGTCCGAACGTTTAAAATACCTTATCTCACGATGTGATATTTTAAAAATAAATGAACACGAACTTGCCTGGCTAGATTTGGAATATGAGCTAAATTCAAAGGATACAGTTAGTAGTCTGCATCGTTTAAGCGAAATTACGGGCATACAAACTATTTGTCTTACCCTTGGAGATAAAGGTGCCATCATTTCATACGAGGGTAATATATATAAGCATCCCTGTTTTCCTGTTAAAGTTGCTGATACAGTCGGTGCCGGAGATGCTTTTCTAGCCGCATTTTTATCAGGATATCTTGAAAAAAAGCCAATGGATAAGGTTTTAGAATTGGCTTGTGCAACCGGAGCCTTTGTAGCATCTAGATCAGGTGCAAACCCGAAATATACCTTAGCCGACATTTATAACTCTACAGTTTTTAATTTGACAAAGGATTAACAGCCGTTGGCGGATAATCTTTTTAATTAGTTACAACGTATATCTAAAGAAAGATAAAGCATGCGCGGTTATTCCTTTTCTGAATTTGTGCCCAATGAAATCCCCAAAGGCGGATTCGACGAACTGCTAAAGTTATTTCTTGAGCTGCTTAATTATACATCGGGTGATGCGAACGAAGCGTTGACATGGATGAACGAACTGGACAAGCAATACAATCTCACCAATGATGAATATGGAATGGGAGACTTTATTGAAGACCTTAAAAATAAAGGTTATCTAAGTCAGGATGAGCAGAACGGCAATTTCAAGATTACCGGCAAAACCGAGCAAAGCATTCGTAAGTCGGCCTTGGAGGAGATCTTTGGAAAGCTAAAAAAATCTGGTAAAGGAAATCATAATACTAATGTATCGGGAATAGGAGAGGAGAAAAATGCCGACAGGCGCGAGTTTCAATTCGGCGACAGCCTTGACCAAATTGATATGACCGCTTCCATTCACAATGCTCAGATTAATCATGGCATAGGCGATTTTACACTCACCGAACGCGATTTAGAAGTAGAGGAGAAAGATTATAAATCACTTTCTTCTACCGTGCTGATGATTGATATTTCGCACTCCATGATTCTTTATGGAGAAGACCGCATAACCCCCGCTAAAAAAGTTGCGATGGCTTTGGCCGAATTGATAAAGACCAAGTATCCAAAAGATACCTTAGATATTGTGGTTTTTGGAAACGATGCCTGGCCGATAACGTTGAAGGAATTACCTTATCTGCAGGTTGGTCCTTACCATACCAACACTTACGCGGGACTGGAACTTGCTGCTGATATTCTTCGCAGGCGCAAGACCCACAACAAGCAAATTTTCATGATTACCGACGGGAAACCAACTTGTCTAAAAGAGGGTGATAAATATTACAAGAATAGCATCGGGCTCGATCGAAAGGTTGTCAATAAAACACTTAATAAAGCGGCTGAATGTAAACGGCTAAATATTCCTATTACCACTTTTATGATTGCCAAAGATCCTTATTTGCAACAATTTGTTCGTCAGTTTACTGAGATTAACGGCGGAAAAGCTTTTTATAGCTCTCTAAAAGGATTAGGTGAATACATCTTCGAAGATTACATCAGAAATCGCAGAAAAACAGTTAGATAATATATTTATGGCAAAGTATTTGAAAAAGGCTGGCGAAAAAGTGGAAGAAGCCATGCATGAAATGAAAGAAGGAAAGCTTAAAACTGGAACTGGTAAAAAAGTAACTTCTAAAAAGCAGGCTGTAGCAATTGGATTGTCTGAAGCGAGAGAGAAAGGTGCAAAGGTTCCAAAAAAGAAAGGTTAATACAAGGCTTCTATATCGACTTTGCTAAGCGGGAAAGAAGCAATTTCTACCCGCTTGTTTTTATACCATCACCAATTCATCTAATTGCATATTGATGTAATACATTTCATCTGCAGTTAGCCTAATGTCAGCTGATTTAGCATTTTGCACAGCCTGCTCAGCGTTGCGAGCTCCGGCTAAAGCTACAGTAATTCCGGGTTTATCTATCGTCCATCTCAAAACAAGTTGGCCCAAAGTAACACCTTTATCGTCAGCGATATACTTGATCTTATTCAGGAAGCTGTTTACGTTTGTAATATTCTCCGGAGTAAACGCCTTTACTCCCGCACGGTGATCTCCTTCTGAAAACCGATGATTCGGCTTTATCTTTCCGGTAAGTAATCCTCGTTCCATCGGGCTATAAGCCAGAATTGATTTTTTATTTGCAATGCAATGCGGAATTAGCACTTCCTCAATTTTCCGGGTTACCATGCTGTATGGAACTTGATTTGAGACCAATGAAAGTGTCTTCTCAGCCTCCAGCATTTGATCTGCTGTATAATTACAAACTCCGGCATACCGAACCTTACCTTGTTGAATTAAAAGTGTAACCGCCTCCATCGTTTCATCAATCGGTGTGGTAGGATCAGCCCAATGAATTTGGTAGAGATCAATATAATCGGTGCCAAGAAGTTTCAAGCTTGTTTCACACTCTTTAATAACACTGTCTCTCCCTGCGAACTTATATATATCTATATCCTCACCCTGATTGTTCTTACTCTTAAAATAAAACTGACCTTGGTTGCCTTCCCATCTCAATCCATATTTTGTAAGGATTTGAACTTTATCTCTGGGCAAGTCTTTAATCGCCTCGCCTGTAATTTCCTCACTTAAACCCTGTCCATACACCGGAGCAGTATCTATTGATGTAACGCCGTTATCATACGATGCTCTCATCGCATTTACTGCCTCCTTACGATCGTTTCCACCCCACATCCATCCACCGGATGCCCATGCGCCAAAAGTTATTGCAGATAATTCTAAATTTGATTCGCCAAGTTTTCTGTATTCCATGTGCCTTATTAACGCTCTCCAACGGAGCTTAAATGCAAGATATATATTATCACTATTAAACAAAAAACCCTTACCATAGGCAAGGGTTTTGATTTTTTACATATGTTTCCCTCTCCTCTGGAGAGGGTCGGGGTGAGGCCTTTTACGACCCCGTCAACGCCGCCGCACCACTCACAATCTCTGTAAGCTCAGTTGTAATTGCAGCCTGACGTGCCTGGTTGTAAGAAAGTTTCAGTGCTTTTAATAAATCACCTGCATTCTCAGTGGCTTTATCCATCGCCGTCATACGTGCTCCATGCTCAGAAGCATGAGAGTCTAATACAGCCTTATATACTTGTGTTTTAATCGACTTAGGTATTAGTTCGTTTACGATTTCTTCCTGAGATGGCTCCAGAATGTAATCTGTTTTTGAAGCTGCTTTATTATCAGTTTGAACGGCACGCGGTACAGGAAGCAATTGCTCTGCAACTAAAACCTGCATGGCAGCGTTTTTAAATTGATTGTAAACGATTTCTACACGATCGTAATCACCGTTAGCAAAACCCTTCATAATTCCTTCTGTAATAACAGAAGTATTTTCAAAGGTAAGATCAGAAAATAGTTCGTTGTTGTTGCCAACAATATTGTATTTCCGTTTCTCGTAAAAATCCTGGCTTTTCTTTCCAATCGCAATGATGCTTACATTACCCTTTCGTAACTGCTCAGAATATTTTTCGGAGATTAAAAGATTGGCTGTTTTGATAACATTCGCGTTAAACGCACCTGCTAGTCCGCGGTTTGAAGAAACAACTACAACAAGTACACGTACCGGTTCGCGCTCCTGTATAAATGGAGAAGTAGACTCTTCCAGGCTTGCTGAAAGATTTGAAAGAATATCCCTTAGCTTGTTAGCGTATGGGCGTAACTGAACAATAGCATTGGTTGCCCTTTTCAATTTCGCAGCCGAAACCATCTTCATGGCTTTAGTGATCTGCTGAGTAGAGCTTACCGATGTGATTCTATTTCTTACTTCTTTTAAATTAGCCATGTATTGAATTAGATGTAAGATATGAGATACAAGATGTAAGACTTACGCCCCTTCTCCGTATCTCATATTTTAAATTAGTATTTCCCTGCAAGTTCCTTAGCAACAGTCTCCAAAACTGAAGTGATGCTATCGTCAAGTTTACCAGCTTTCAATGCTTGTAAAACCTCAGGATTACGGGCTTCTAACTGATCAACGTATTCTTTTTCAAACGCTCTTACTTTATCAACCGGAACCTGGCGTAATAAACCTTTAGTACCGATATAGATAATTGCAACTTGTTTTTCTACGGTAACCGGAGAAAATTGTCCTTGCTTTAAGATTTCAACGTTACGTGAACCTTTATCTAATACCGCTTTAGTTGCAGCATCCAAATCAGAACCGAACTTAGAGAAGGCTTCAAGCTCACGATATTGCGCTTGCTCTAACTTCAACGTACCGGCAACTTTCTTCATCGACTTGATTTGCGCGTTACCACCTACACGAGATACCGAAATACCTACGTTAATAGCCGGACGAACACCCGCATTGAATAAGTTAGACTCAAGGAATATCTGACCATCAGTAATTGAAATCACGTTGGTTGGAATATAAGCCGATACGTCACCAGCCTGAGTTTCGATAATTGGAAGAGCTGTTAATGAACCGCCACCTTTAACTAAATGCTTGATAGAATCAGGCAAATCGTTCATATTTCTGGCGATATCATCAGACGCATTGATCTTTGCAGCACGCTCTAATAAACGACTGTGAAGATAAAATACGTCTCCAGGATATGCCTCACGGCCCGGTGGACGACGAAGCAATAATGATACTTCACGGTAAGCAACAGCTTGTTTAGACAAATCATCATAAATGATTAATGCCGGGCGACCTGTATCACGGAAGTACTCTCCAATCGCTGCACCTGCAAACGGAGCAAAGAACTGCATCGGAGCAGGATCTGCTGCAGAAGCGGCAACAACCACCGAGTAAGGCATTGCACCATTCTCTTCAAGTGTGCGCACAATTTGTGCTACAGTAGAACTTTTCTGGCCAATGGCAACATAAATACAATAAACCGGATTACCGGCTGCGTAAAATTCTTTTTGATTGATAATGGTATCGATACATACCGCAGTTTTACCTGTCTGACGATCACCGATAACCAACTCACGCTGTCCGCGACCAATTGGAATCATCGCGTCGATCGCTTTAATACCAGTTTGTAAAGGCTCGGTAACCGGCTGGCGATAGATTACTCCGGGAGCTTTACGCTCAATCGGCATTTCAAAGGTTTCACCAGCAATTGGTCCTTTACCGTCAATTGGCTGACCAAGTGTGTTCACTACACGACCAAGCATTCCTTCACCAACTTGTAGCGAAGCAATCTTTTTAGTGCGTTTTACAGTATTTCCTTCTTTAATCTCGTTATAATCACCCAGCAATACAACCCCTACGTTGTCTTCCTCAAGGTTTAATACAATACCTCGTAAACCGTTTTCAAATTCTACCAGCTCGCCTGATTGAACTTGGGTAAGGCCGTAAACACGAGCGATACCATCACCAACTTGCAAAACGGTACCAACTTCTTCAAGTTCGGCCTCTGATTTAAAGCCCGATAACTGCTGACGCAATATTGCCGAAACTTCATCTGGTCTTACCTCTACCATAGTTTATATATTATGAGTTTTTAATGTAAATCTTGTTTCTAATCTCTTTTGTTATTTCTGCCCTGCTTTCCGCTCATACTGCACAGGCCTTAATCACAGGCCAGTATCCGCTTCAATCAGGTTTAATATGCAAGGTTTGTGTCTTTGTTGACACTTTTAATATACCTTCTGCTCAAACTCATGTCTGAGCTTGTTCAAGCTGCTTGCAATACTGACGTCTACTTGTCTGTCGCCTACTTTTATAATAAAACCGCCTATCAAAGCGGGATCAATTTTACTTTCAAGAACTACCTGCGCTTTTGTTGCTTCAATTATCAGATCAGCAACTTTACTTTTTTGCGCTTCAGTTAGCGGAACCGCAGAAGTCACAACTGCATGGATAATTCCTTTTCGTCTGTTGTACTCGTTGATAAACTCTTTTGCAGTTCCATAAAGAACTTCCGAACGACCTTTGCTAACCACAATCTTAAAAAAAGCCATTACAACTTTATTAAAGCTGGCACCAAATAACTGATCCAGAATAGCAGTTTTTTTGTCAATCCCGATAATTGGATTTTTTAAAACGGCTTGTAATGTTGGGTTTTCACGAACCACACTAACAAAAGACTCTATATCAGTTTTAACTGCTTCTAAAGAAGTTTGCTCTTCTGCAAGATCAATTAATGATTTAGCATATCGTGAAGCTACTTGTATTTCAGACATATTATAAAGTCAAAAAGTAAAAGGTCAAAATTGAAATAAAGCCTGATTAATTTAATCTTACTTCTTTTAGCAAATCAGAAACTAAAGCTTCCTGTTTGCTTTTGTCTTCTAGCTGATGACGCAAAACTTTCTCAGCAATTTGAATAGAAAGCTCTGCTACTTGTCCTTTTATTTGAGCAACAGCTGCAGCTCTCTGGCTTTCAATTTCCTGCTGTGCTTTTTCAAGCATTTTACCGCCTTCAACTTGTGCTGCAGTTTTAGCTTCGCTAACAATCTTATCTTTTAGTTCTTTTGCTTCTTTTAAAATCAAGTCGCGTTCTGCGCGAGCTTGTTTTAATAGTTCAGTATTTTCACTGGTAAGCTTAGCCATTTCCTCTTTAGCCTTTTCAGCTTTAGATAACGCATCCTCTATAGAGCGTTCGCGTTCATCTAATGCCTTAACAATTGGCTTCCACGCAAACTTGCTTAGAAGAAAAAACAAAAGTAGAAAAGCAACGGTAGACCAGATAAACAATCCCGGATCGGGACTAACCAGAGGGTTTAATGCTAATATTGTCATTATATGCAGTTTGTTTTAATCATTTTGAATCAGAAAAAAAGGCTGTTGCCAATCGCAACGGCCTTTTTTTTACTTTGTACCTAAGAAAGCTACAACCACACCAAACAGAGCTACCGCCTCAACGAATGCTGCTGCGATTAACATAGCTGTTTGAATACGGCCTGCTGCTTCAGGTTGGCGAGCCATACCTTCCATAGCTTTTCCGCCAATTTGTCCGATACCGATACCAGCACCTATAGCTGCTAATCCGGCTCCAATACCTGCAATACTTCCAGTTATCATTACTTTGTTTTTAAATTGTATATATTAATAAAAAATGATTCAAATTAGTGTTCAGCAGCATGTTTTTCTTCTACCGCCATGCCAATAAATAAGGCAGACAGGATGGTGAAGATAAACGCCTGAATAAACCCAACTACCAGCTCAATTACGCTGATAAATAGTACGAAAGGAATTGCAATACCTGCTACCAAAACAGATTTCAAAATGAATATCAATGAAATCAAACTTAAGATAAGAATATGGCCTGCAGTGATGTTGGCAAACAAACGAATCATTAAGGCAATTGGCTTTGTAAATAATCCGATGATCTCAACAGGAATCATTAAGGGATATAACCACCATGGAACGTGAGGCGTAAATACGTGACCCCAATAGTTTTTATTTCCATTTATAGTGGTTAGAATAAAAGTACAAAGCGCAAGCATCATCGTTACCGAGATATTACCTGTTAAATTTGCTCCTCCTGGGAAGAATGGAATCAATCCCATTAAGTTATTCAACCATACAAAGAAGAATACAGTTAGAAGATAGGGCATAAATGCCGCATAACGATGCCCTAATTGAGGTTTCGCGATATCATCACGAACAAATAATATTATTGGCTCTAATAGCGACTGTAATCCTTTTGGTGCTTTTCCCTGGCGTTTAGCGTATGCTTTTGCTATACTTCCGAAAATAAGAATCAACGCGATTACTGATATAAACAAAGAAACTACGTTTTTTGTAATTGAGATATCTAAAGGCTTTTCGTTATTAGGAACACCATTTTCGTCTACTTCTACATAAGCACCATGGCTGTTTTTCGCTTGGGCGGGATAGTAGTATTTGCCATGGAAATTTACAAGTTGTTGTCCTTTTTCTTCAAATATGTCAGTTCCATGGTCATTATCATCGTGCTTGTTTGACATAAAGGAAACAAGCCCATTATTCGTCCATAATAAAACCGGAAGTGGAAGTGAAACTTTATGTTCGCCATGTCCCCAAAAATGCCATTCGTGAGAATCGGCAATGTGATGTAAAATGGTTTGAGAAATATCTTCCTCTTTTTCCTCGTGAGGGGCATTCATTTCAGACCTCGTAACAGCCGGTTCTTCTATTGGTTCGTGAACCTGAGCTTGTGCAGAGAAGGCCATCATCGAAATAAAAACAGCAGAAAAAGCTATACTTTGTATTTTTTTAAAACTGAAAATAGGCCTTAAATCCATTTTTTTTGAGGAATTTACTTTAAATTTTGGTTGCGCAAGTTACGCAACAAACAATAAATTGCAAACACTGTATGAAAGAAATATAGATAAAAAAAGTTGATCAAAAATTTGGTAGGATCCACGTCGTAGTTACTAAGGTATATAAACGCCAGTACCATACAAAAAAGAAGCTTTATAGTTACTGTTCCAAGTATAGCCTGGCCGGATGCTTTGTTGCTCACACTCATTCTCCAAAATGCGGTGATGCAAAGAAGAAAAGTCAACAAACTAAATAATGCAAAAAGTTTCCAGAACGCAGGTAGCAGTATTTCCTTTTCAGGATACTGTAGTTGAGCGAAGCCGGGTGCTAAAGCTAAGATCAAATTAAAGGCAAGGAAGAATAAAGTGAATTGTAAGGGCTTCAATTTTTTAGTTGCCTTATGGTTTGATAAATAGATAAACACACGCCTATAACCGAACACAAAGCCGTAGCCCATTGTATTTCGTGATGTAAATATTGGTCGATTTTATAACCAATAAAAGCCGAAAGACAAATAGTAGCCATCATTTGAAAAGCAACACCGGTATACTTCGCATATCCTGTTAAGGATTTTTTGCCAGTATCAATTGGTTCCTCAAACTCAGGTTTTTTATCTTCTTCCCGCATAAATAATAGGTATGGTCAAAAATACTAATTTACTGATAGTGTATAGTTTTATTTGTTAGTTTGCTGTTGAGAGCATGAAAGCAATATCAGGAAACATAATCGATATTTTAAATAGGAGAATCTATCCGGGAAGGGTGATTGTAACCGAGGGGAGAATCGCGCGAATTGAACCGTGCGACACAGCAGAAAATCAATTTATCCTCCCGGGATTTATTGACGCTCACGTTCATATCGAAAGTTCAATGCTAGTGCCTTCTGAATTTGCAAAAATGGCAGTTGTGCATGGTACGGTTGCGACGGTGTCCGATCCTCACGAAATAGCGAATGTTTGCGGTATGGCCGGGGTCGAATTCATGATCGAAAATGGTGAACAGGTACCGTTTAAGTTTTATTTTGGTGCGCCATCGTGTGTGCCTGCAACGGTTTTTGAAACGGCTGGCGCGCAAATCTCAGCAATTGAGATTGATGAACTGTTGCAATCTGATAAGATCAAATACCTGGCAGAAATGATGAATTGGCCTGGTGTATTATTTAATGATCCGCTGGTTTATGAGAAGATACAGCTAGCAAAAAAATATAATAAAAAGGTTGACGGCCATGCTCCTGGTTTAACCGGGGAACAAGCCAGGACGTACATTGATGCCGGAATAAGTACTGATCACGAATGTTTTAGTGGGGATGAAGCCCTGGACAAACTTAAACATGGAATGAAAATTCTGATAAGAGAAGGAAGTGCGGCAAAGAACTTTGAAAGCTTGATCGATCTTCTTCATGATTTTGAAGATGATATTATGTTTTGCTCAGACGATAAACATCCGGATAGTTTATTAATTGGACATATAAATCAGCTGGTGATACGTGCGCTCGCAAAAGGCGTCGACTTATTTAAGATACTTAAGGCTGCGTGCGTTAATCCAGTTTTACATTATTCGCTCGATTGCGGCTTGCTTCGCGAGGGCGATGCCGCGGACTTTATCATAATACATAATTTGGAAAGCTTTAATGTAAAACAAACCTATATCAACGGCCATCTTGTAGCTGAAGATGGAAAGTCTTTAATCGAATCAGTAGAAGCTATGCCTATAAATAAGTTCGATTGCTTGCCAATTGATGTTTCAGAAATACAGGTAAGGGCATCGGGTTCAAAAATTAGGGTTATCGAACCTTTAGACGGGCAGTTAATTACCAAAAGTTTGATTGAAGATGCATCGATCAAAGATGGTTTTGTTATCTCAGATCAAGAAACAGACACTTTAAAAATCGTTGTAAAAAACCGGTATCAGCAAGCTCCGCCTGCAGTTGCGTTTATTAAAAACTTCGGACTAAAGAATGGAGCAATTGCTTCTTCCATCGCACATGATTCACATAATATTATCGCGGTTGGTACGAGTGACGAACTGATAGCAGATGCAGTGAATAAAATAATATCCTGTAAAGGAGGAATAGTGGCCGTGTCAGCAACCGATTTTAAACTTTTGCCATTGCCCGTGGCCGGAATTATGACCAACCAAAATGGGTATGATGTTGCAAATTTATACACTGAAATAGACCTGTTCGCAAAAAAACTGGATTCAAAACTGTCATCTCCGTTTATGACTTTATCTTTTATGGCTTTGCTGGTAATACCTTCCATTAAACTTAGCGACTTGGGGCTTTTCGACGCAGAAAAATTCGAGTTTACGCCCCTTACTGTTCCCGAATAAATCAGCCAATAGCTTATATTTGAAAATTATTAAACGGATGAGTCATAGAAACGCTGAGATAATATTTCCTCTTAGAGGTTGTTTATGTATAAACAATTAAACTCCACCTTGAAATCTAAATTTGTTTTCTTTTTTGCGTGCATTTTTATAAGCACCACCTTTTATAGTTGTGTTACATCACGAGATACCGTAACCAGCCGTGGCATGCAAAATCTTACCGCCCGCTATAATATTATTTATAACTCTAATCTCTTGTTAGATGAAAGTATTACCAATATTGAAACGGGCTACCTGGACGATTTCACTAATCTATTGAGCGTCTACAAGGAACCTTCGGAAACTGCTTCCGCTTCCGAAGCAGGAATTCTCGACTCTGTTATAAAAAAGGCAAATACTATTGTGGATGATAAGTTGCACAGTAAATATGTAGACGATGCATACTTATTAATTGCCAAGGCGAATTATCTTAAAGCTCAATTTTTCAATGCCTCAGAATACTATACATATATATATGAAAGCTATCCCAAAGAACATAAGACCAAACTTGAAGCTTCAATTTGGAATGCACGGGCTTTGTTGCAATTAGAAAATACTGCAGAAGCTTCTATTGCTATTGACAGTGCATTGAAATATATAGATAACTCAAAGAAACTTAAAGCTGATGTTTACGCTACACGAGCTCAGTATTTACTTAGTCAAAATAATTTCTCGGAGGGGGTTCTCGCTTTGAATAAAGCCTTGGACTTTAGAACCAGTAAATCCAATAAAATAAGATGGAGATATCTTCTCGCGCAATTGCAGGAAAAAAATATGCAACATGAGGACGCTTATAAAAACTACAGTTATGTTGTAAAAAGTAATGCTCCTTTTGAAATGGCTTTTAATGCAAATCTTAACCGTATTAAAATTGAAGATGAACAGAGTGGTAAGAAAATAGATCGTATTACTCGTTTAAAATCTTTATTAAAAGACGATAAAAACAAAGACTTTAATGACCAGATTTATTATAATCTCGCAAATTATTATTTAGATAAAAATCAGGTTGATGCGGCTATCGAAAACTATAAAACCGCAGCTAAAGTAAGCACGATCAACCAGAACCAAAAAGGCTTGTCGTTTTTGAAGCTTGCTGATATTTATTTTGCAAATAGAGATTATTTAATGGCTAAAGCCTATTATGATAGTACTATAACTTCGTTATCTCCTAAATATCCCGGTTTTGATCTAATTAAAAAGAAAGGCGATAATCTTGAGCTTTTGGCAAATCGGTATCAGATTATTGCAAGAGAAGATACTTTGCAAATGCTTGCTCGATTGCCAGAAGCTGAACGTGAAAGGCGCATCGGAGAAATTGTAAGGCAGCAATCCGAGCAAGCAATCAATCAGGTGAATCAACAAACTCCCGTAGATAATATTATTGCTGGCATTGATAATCCGGTAGCGGTTGGAAAAGGGACGGGGAAATTTTACTTTAATAATACTGCCGCTATTGGTCAGGGGTTTTCTGACTTTAAACGGAGGTGGGGAAACAGGCGACTAGAGGATAACTGGCGAAGGGTTGCTAAAACCGCAGCGGAAACGACTCAAAGTATGTCTGCTGATCCTGATGCTCCGATAGGTGCATCGGTTCCGGCCAATACTACAGCCATTACGCCTGAAGCAAGTAGAGAAACCTATAAAAATCTGCCCTTAACAGAACCTTTGCTTTTTGAATCGAACAAGAAGATTGCAGAAGCTTTCTATGATATTGGAAATTTTTATAAAGATGAACTTAAAGACGATAATATCGCTATCAAAACCTACGAGGAATTATTAAATCATACTCCGCAAAGCGATTTTACATTGCCGGTTTATTATAATTTATATCGTTTATATCAACCTACAGATATACAAAAATCAAATTCCTACCGGGATTTGGTTTTATCAAAATACCCCGATTCTCCGTTTGCAAAAGTAATTAGTGATCCGAACTACTCACAAAACGAAAACGACAAAGAGCAACAGTTAAACATAGCATACGACAAAATATTCACGTTGTACACGGAGCGGAAATACGACCAGGTTAATCCTGCTATCCGATCAATGGAGGAAACCTATAGTAATAATAAGTTGTCTCCGCAGCTAGCATATCTCAACGCCTTAACCATCGGTCATACCAAAAAGCTCCCAGCATTCGAAGTGGTATTAGAGCAGTTGGTAACTGCATATCCTGGAGATAAATTAGTTACTCCACTTGTAAAACAGCATTTAGAATATATTAAGGCTAACCGTGTTCCAATGGCAGAAAGGATCACCGCTTTGTTAGAATACGATCCAAGTGAACCAAGTTTTGTTGAGGAGCCGGTTTTGCAAGCTCAAACCGTAAAGCAGTCAGCAAGCCCTCAAAGCCAGCCATCTCAAACTACTCCGGCCCAAACGGCTAATACAGCAATCGAATCTGCTCCGGTCATACCTTCTCAGACAGAACCTCCGGCTATTGAATCGGGGTCGACAGAGTCAGTTCCTTCACAAGTTGATGTGAAGCCGCAAGATTCAGGGACTCTTGCTCAAAGAAAGAAAGTCCTTAACAGCCAATTTAGTCTGCCTGGCGCGGCAGAGTATTACTTTGTAGTAAATGTTTTAGATGCCAGTTACAACTTAAGTTCTTCCCGCTTTGGCATCGGGCAATTTAACAGAACACGTTACCAGGGTGTGCCCATACGGCATCAGTTGCAGGAGCTAGGGAACGAAAATCAATTAGTGTTTGTTGGTAAATTCGATACTTTTGAAGATGTAAGAACATATGCAAACACCATTCAGCCACTTCTTAAAGATATAATGAAGGTGCCGACCGATAAATTCAATACATTCATTATTACAAAAGACGGGTTAGATAAGTTGAAAGATTCGAAAATGGTGAACTCCTATATAGAGTTTTTTAAGAACAGTTATTAAATGCAAAAAAAAAATACGGGTTTAACTAAACAAGAGGTAAACCGTTATACAATCACTTTCTGGAAAATTATTATTGGGTGCATTTCATTTGGAATAATTCTTTTATTCAGCATCGGACTGGGATTATTCGGTTCTCTTCCTACATTTAAAGACCTTGAACATCCAAAAAGCAATCTTGCCTCAGAAATTATATCAGACGATCAGGTTGTTTTAGGAAACTACTTTGTACAAAATCGTTCAAATATTACTTATCAGGATATTTCCCCAAATGTTATCAATGCGCTGATTGCTACGGAAGATATTCGCTTTTACTCGCATTCTGGTATTGATTTCAAAAGAACCTTCACCATACTTTTTTATAATCTGATAGGCAAGAAGCAGGGTGGAAGTACTATCACACAGCAATTGGCACTAAACCTTTTCTCGGAAGAAGCCAGAGCCAGAAATCCGCTGAAGCGTATAATTCAGAAATTACAAGAGTGGATTACAGCAATCAAGCTCGAGCGCCAATACACCAAAGAAGAGATCATTACGATGTACCTTAATACGGTAGATTTTGGAGCTTATAACAGTTATGGAATTAAGTCGGCTGCCCAAACGTATTTTAACACTTCTCCCGCAAAGTTAAAACCTGAAGAAGCGGCGGTATTAGTCGGCATGTTAAAGGGTACGGGCCTTTATAATCCAATTAGAAATCCCGAAAGGTCTTTAGCACGAAGAAATACAGTTTTAGAAAATATGCGTAAAGCAGATTTTTTAACTGATGGCGATGCGGAAGAATTTAAGCAAAAGCCATTGGTTGTTAAGTTTAATCCTGTCGATCATAATGCCGGTACGGCGGCCTATTTCCGGTCGGTACTTAAAAAAGATGTCCAGAAAATTTTCGAAGAGCTGAATATTGAAAAGGCAGATGGCACGCCTTACGACCTTGACCGCGATGGATTGAAGATTTATACAACGATTAATTCTCACATGCAAAAATATGCTGAAGATGCGCAGCGACAGTATATATCTCAGCTTCAAAGACAATTTACACGTTCGTGGAAAGGCCGAAACCCGTTCAAATTCAAAGAAGCTGAGCAAGTTTTGGAGCAGGGAATAAAGCGTTCCGACAGGTACAGGCAATTGCGGGAAAATGGATTGACGGAAGGGGATATTCATAAAAACTTCCGAACGCCAACTAAGATGACCATATATAGTTGGAAGGGTGATTTAGATACGGTGATGACTCCTTTAGATTCTGTTAAGTATTACAAACTACTTCTTCGAAACGCCATGATGTCTATGGAACCAACCGGGCCAAATGCTGGTTATGTGCGTGCCTGGGTTGGCGGAATTAATTTTGAGCATTTCAAGTATGATCAGGTTCAAATGGGAAAGCGGCAGGTTGGGTCAACTGCTAAGCCCTTTACATATGCCGTTGCAGTTAATGCCGGATATTCGCCTTGCTATCGTGTTTTGAATCAGCCCGTAACCATTAACGGCTGGACACCAGGAGGAGGGCACAAGCCGCTTTCTGGCCCCATTACTTTAAAGACTGCGCTAGCTCATTCTCAAAACTGGGCTACAGCTTATATGATGCAGCAAGTTGGCGAGACTGCAGTTGGAACAATGGTAAAAAATATGGGGATCAACCTTAAGCCAGCTGATATTGTACCGGCAATGTGCCTTGGAACTTTCGATGCTAGCATATACGAAATGGTTGGAGCGTACTCTACATTTGTTAATCAGGGTGTTTGGACTGAACCGATTTACCTGCTGAAGATCGAAGATAAAAATGGAAACGTTTTGTACGAAAAAAAACCGCAGGTTAGAGAAGTTCTGAACCCTCAGGTTGCGTATGTAATGGTTGATATGTTAAAAGGAGTGGTACGGCAGGGAACGGGAAGAAGACTTCAAGGAAAGTATAACCTTTACAACCCTATCGGTGGTAAAACCGGCACCACCCAAAATAACTCGGATGGTTGGTTTATAGGTATAACGCCTCAGCTGGTTACCGGTGTTTGGACTGGTGCAGAAGATCGCGCGATCCACTTTACATCTGAAGACGATGGGGAAGGAGCAAATTCAGCATTACCGGTTTTTGCGTTATATATGAAAAAAGTATATGCAGACCCTAAGCTTAAGTATACAAAAGGTGATTTTGAAGCCCCACAGGGTGGCGTTAGCATTGCTTTAAATTGCGAAGCTTACGCCCCCAAAGCAACGGTAGATTCAGTTGCAGCTATGCCAGCACCTGCTGTACCAACTCCTGCGGCTCCGGCTTTAAAAAAGTAAATTGTTTTTCTGGTTTTGTGTGTATGGAAAAGTTTGATCATCGGGAAGCGATAAGTAAAATTCCGCCTAAACCAGGTGTATATCAATACTGGGATTCCGCAGGCGAACTCATCTACATCGGTAAAGCCAAAAACTTAAAGAATCGCGTAAGCTCTTATTTTAATAAAGATACCTATCGCATAAATGCCAAGACTAGGGTATTAGTTGGCAAAATAGCAAAGATTACTTTTACGATTGTCGACACCGAGATTGACGCATGGCTTCTTGAAAATGCACTGATCAAAAAGCATCAGCCGCGCTACAATGTTCTCTTAAAAGATGATAAAACGTATCCCTGGATAGTAATTAAGAATGAGCGCTTCCCTAGAATTTACTGGACTAGAAATATCATAAAAGACGGTTCCAAATACCTTGGGCCTTATGCATCTATCAGCATGATGCACACCATTCTTGATCTAGTTAGAGAAATTTACCCACTACGTACCTGTAATCTTCCCCTTACGGTGGATAATATTGCTGCTGGAAAATATAAAGTTTGCCTGGAATATCAGATTGGGAATTGCAAAGGGCCTTGTCAGGCTTACCAAAACGAAGAAGATTATAATAAAAGCATTGAAGATATAAAGGATATTCTTTGCGGAAAGATCGGTGTGGTTATCAGAAAACTGAAAACCGAATTAGAACAAGCCATCGCTGAACTGAATTTTGAGCAGGCTCATCGCCTTAAAAGGCAATTTGATTTGCTTGAACGCTACCAGAGTAAGTCTACAATTGTGAACTCTTCTATCTCGGATGTGGATGTATTTAACATAGCTACCGATGAAAAACATGCGTTTGTTAATTATCTGAAAGTGATGAACGGTACTGTAATTCAAACACAGACACTAGAGATTAAAAAGCGTTTGGATGAGACGGATGAAGAATTGCTAACCATTGCCATTTCTGAATTCAGGACTCGGTTCAACAGCACCTCAAAGGAAATAATTATTCCCTTTGAGCTTGAGATTGATGATCCCAAACTGAAATTCACTGTTCCTAAGCTTGGAGAAAAGAAAAAGCTACTTGATCTATCAAATAAAAATGTTGTCTTCTTTAAACGAGAAAAACTTGATCAGTACGAAAAGCTAAACCCGGAAATAAGAATTGAACGCCTGCTAACGCAGATGATGAAGGACTTACGTCTTAATCAGCTTCCGCGACATATTGAATGTTTTGATAATTCTAATTTTCAGGGGAAGTATCCGGTTTCGGCGATTGTTGTGTTTAAAGATGCAAAACCATCTAAAAAAGATTACAGGCATTTTAATGTGAAAACCGTTGAAGGTCCGAATGATTTTGCTACGATGGAAGAAGCCGTATTTCGTCGCTACCGGCGGATGCTTGATGAAGGATCACCCTTGCCCCAACTTGTTATTATTGATGGGGGAAAAGGTCAATTGTCGTCAGCTATGAAAAGCCTTAAGCAGTTAGGAATAGAAAATCAGCTTACCGTTATTGGAATTGCAAAACGGCTTGAAGAGCTATTTTATCCCGGCGATCAATACCCAATGTATTTGGACAAGAAGTCGGAGACTTTGAAGATCATCCAGCAGCTACGCGACGAAGCACATCGCTTTGGTATTACCTTTCATCGCAAGAAACGTGATCAGGGAACTTTGGTTACCGAGTTGGAACGTATTCCGGGAATAGGGAAAACCACCTCGCAAAACCTATTAAAGCATTTTAAATCTGTTAAAAACATCCGCGAAGCGAGCGAAGATGAACTAAGGAAAGTTGTAAATGCCAAGCAGACTGTCGCAGTGCTTAGCTATTTTGATATCAATAAAAAATCCCCTGCTGAATTTTAGCAGGGGACTTTTTATCTTATAATGATCATATCTTAATAAGACCACATATCGTGTTCGAAATCGAGTAGTTCTTTTTTAATCCTTTCAGATTCAAAAAGTTTATCAATTCCCTGGGCGTAATCTTTGATCCGTAAATCATCCGGATTGGATACCTTAACGATATAGCTACTGAAGATGCGCTTCATGAAAATATCATCATAGCTTAATCCGGTGGCATCGTTTGCCCTGCTCATCACTTCTTTGGTTACAAAGGTTTGTCTGGCTTCAGGGAAGTAGATCCAGAAAGCAGGTTGTTCACCTAAATCTTGTCCGGCTGCTTTAACCTTAACCATCGGAGCAATACCAATTATCCTTGGCTCATAAATAGAGCGTTGTTTGTCAAAAATCCAATCTTCTTTAATTTGAAATTTAACAATACTATCCGGGTTAAATTCTCCTGCAACTTTTGCTCCGGTTCCGGTAGCATCGCCATTTTTATCAAATTGCTGAATGATTACACTATCTGCAAATTTAGCTTTAGCCTCTTCAGGTTTCAAAATGGTGGTAAACTCGTTAATGTTCGGGTCTCCCCCAATTGGATGAGCATAAGCTGTCATCTCTCCAGATGTAACACCTTCCATAATAACGTCAATTAAACGCGCTTTAGGAGACGCGTAAATTCGATTCATCTTCTCACGAAGATCAATCTCCCTGTAAACACGCTTTGCAAACATTACATCAGATTCCCTTAAATTCGCATAAGGCGTAACTGTTGCACTATTCAAATCGGTTTTTTTGTAATGACCGTCTAACGGTTTTTGCTTTTCAACCGGCTTGGTAGAATTATTATAGTTGGGAAGCTGGGCATAGAGACTCACGCTCCCCACAAAGCTTAATACCAGTAAAAAGATCTTTTTCATAATACTATTAATTAGCGGTTAACACGATGGAACCAATTGCACGTCTGCTTCCATCTGGCCCTACAGCCTCAATATTGTCAAATATCACCCGTGTGCCTGGCGATACAGTATTCATTGCTGTACGCATGGCAGGTGTTAAATCGTTACCAGATGCTTTTAATAAAATTACATCCGCACGTGGTTTTGCTATCAATAAATTAAAACCAGTAACGTTGAAAACTGCGTCAAATTCAAACCCGTTTAGTTTAGCATAAACCGTATTCTGGCTTTTTATCTGAACTGAACTAAGTGCTCCGCTCGTTTTACCCGCAAATTGGGGTATCGGATCGGGGATACGTTTTATACGGAATTCCTGGGTACCAATGTTCTGTGTTTTTCCATTTATTTCTGCAGCAACATTTACTCTGGCAGTACCTGCCGAACTCACTTTAACCGTATAAGTTCCATTAGAGCCAGAAATACTTCCACCATTCATACTAACGCGTAAACTTTCTTTTGGTATACCCGGAGCAGAAATTGAAACCGGATTTGGCACACCAATATAAAATACATTCATTTTAGTTGGTGATACCACCGCGGATGGGCGGGCTACCTGGTATTTTTGCTCCGGAAGAGGATATGATTTGAATGTTCCGTCTGCTTGTTTTAGGGTGATGGATCCTTTATAAGAAAACATACCTTCACGACTTGTGGTGACAGAATAAACTCCTTTTCCTTCTTTTACTGAAATATTCGAGCCATTAATAGATATTTGAGGACTGGCCTGCGAATCGTAAGCAGTTAAAAATACCTGTGCAGTATAAGGCTGGCCCTGGATAATATATGACGATGGTGCCACAGCTACTGCAGAGAACTTGTCAAGAATTACAGGAGCTTTATCAAGATTTCCTAAAAGACGTTTGATTACATCAGACTCAGCATTCTTAACATCTGTTTGGATCTTGCTGAGAATGGCCATAGCAGCTGTCAAGGGGGTTCCTTCCCCAAAATTAGTTTCTTCCCAATTTTTTTTAACGCCGTTTAATCTCTTGTCATCATCTTTTGCTTCCAAAGAAAATGTAAGTCCGCCTCTATCCTTAGGGTCAACTAAGGCAATAAGTTGTTCACGTGTTTGATTGATTTTAATCTTCAATTTCTCACCTTCTTTGTTATTAATCATGATGCCTGGGGCAATATCTTGATTAGAGCGTTCAGTAAGGTCGCCTGTTTCGGGATCAATACCGTGACCGGCAGTATGAAACTGCTTTTTAAGTTCATCAATATATTTACTTAGGTCTTCACCAATCGCTCTCGCTTTTTTAGCCTTTTCGAATACCGGTCTTGCCCTATCGGGCTGCTCCTTTAATTTTGTATTTTCAAACGAAGTCATCAATTGACTAACACTTGTTTCAACGTTTGTTGATGATGCAATTAAACTATCGTTAATGTTTTTAAAGGCATTTAATATTGTATCGGAAACATTCAATGCAAGCATTGCGAGTAATACCAAATACATGATATTAATCATCTTCTGCCTTGCAGATTCTTTACCTCCAGCCATGCGTTATTTAGATTTTTGTAAGATCAATTAAACAATTAATTAAACACGAGGCTGGTTCATAGCAGAAAGCATGTTTCCGTATACAGCATTTAAGGAAGCGAGATTCTTCGACAAGCGACCAACTTCTTCTTTAAATTGTTTAGAATCATCCATAGACTCGTTAAAGTTTTGCATGGTTAATGAAAGATTCTGATAAAATTTGTTCATTGATTTTAAGTGAGCGCTTGAGTCTTGTAGTTCCAGTTCGTAAACTGCATTTAAAGCCGAAAGATTTCTTGCCAGGCTATTAACCTGATCGTGATAAGCTTTAGAGTCAATATTTGAGTTAGCCATTTCCTGTAAGTTGGCGGATGCTTTGTCGAAAGACGTGCTCAACTTATCATAACTTGCACTGGCAACTTTTATCTTATTTGTAAATTCGTTTGTAGCAGTCGAAGCATCTGCAATATTTGATATTGTCGCAACTTTGTCGCCAAAGGTTCTTAAACCTGTGCCTAAGCTTTCAATTAATTCAGGACCAATTTTTGCATCTACCAGCATCTTATCAAGGGCTGCTGTTGAAGAAGGTGATGATGAAGGTGCGTTTGCACGTACAGTCGATTTTGGTAGTTCTCCATCAAAGTCTTCACGTAATTCAGGATAAACCTTGTCCCAAGCCGGATCCTTAGCCGGAGCAAAGAAACCGGTAAGAAAAAATAAAAATGCTTCAACACCCAGTCCCGCACCAATCATATAGTTTCCCCAGATACCTCCAAGGTGAAGGATTTTAAATAATGCACCAATGATTACCACACTTGCACCCCAGGAAATTGCGGTGTGAAGTGGCTCTAATTTAAAAGATGATTTACCAGCCATAATAAGATTTGAGATAGTTAATAGATTGTTACTAGATGTGTTAAATAAGATGAGATGATATTATTGTCTTTTGTCTCTTATATCTCTTCCAGGGAAGTGCGTTACACAACGGAAGCCAACATAAGATTTTGCAGTGTCTTGATATTCAAAGCTTCTTGTAGAGTTTTGCAAGAAGTAACCAATGTCTTTCCATGAACCGCCTCTAACAGTTTTGCGTTTCAGTACTTCCGAGTCACCGGATTTAGCTTCATAATTAAATGTAGGGTTCAAGTCATGGGTAAAGGTCGATGCAGATTCGTCAAATGCTGAAGAAGTCCATTCTGAAACATTTCCTGCCATATTATATAGACCAAAATCATTAGGATAATAAGACTTAACGTTTACAGTAAATGGGCCACCATCATCAATATAATTACCACGGCCAGGCTTAAAGTTAGCCATTAAACAGCCCTTAGCATTTCTGATGTAAGGACCACCCCAAGGGTAATCGTTGCCAATTCTTCCACCGCGGGCAGCGAATTCAAATTCTGCTTCAGTTGGTAACATATAATCTGCACGGATGTATTCAGGCATTTTCCTGCTATGTGCATAAGCCGAATATAAGCGTGTGCGCCATACGGTAAACGCACGGGCCTGACGCCATGTTACACCTACAACAGGATAATCTTTGAAAGCAGGGTGTGAAAAGTATCCTTGTGTTAAAGGTTCATTTTGAGCATAAGCAAAATCAGATAGCCATACAAGTGTATCCGGATAGATTGCTACTGTATCACGTAATATATTATCTGAACGTTTTCTTGATTTATCAGTACGGAAGTTTGCAGCTTCCCTGAATTTCATAATCGCAAAATTGTATTTAAGAATGCGTACATCAAGCTCATTTTTGTCAAATATCTTGTCTTCGCCTTGGTAATACATTGCCTGTAATTTAGCGGCATTGCCTGCAGTGCCTTTTTTATTACTCCAAACTGTCTTAGCTTTTTTCCAGTCGATATATTGAGGGGCATTCGGGTCTGGCGTGCCTTTTTTAGGCTTTAATAAGTAAGCAGGGTCTTGAAGATAATCTTTAATGGCAATCGAATCTCTAACCCAGTTTACAAACTGGCGATATTTACTATTTGTAATCTCCGTTTCATCCATAAAAAAGGCCTGAACGGTTACTTGTTTATTTTGAGCTATTTGGGCAAATGTGATAT